>DASSCX010000171.1:0-38409 GCA_035697425.1 Pyrinomonadaceae bacterium
AAGTTCGAGAGCGGTAAGCGACAGCATTCAAGTAACATCGCCACTCGGTACAGTACGGGAGCGTTAGCGACCGCATTAAAGTGACGCCAGACTCGAGATACCGACCTTAGTGAAGCTCGGATAATTGCCGACCTTCGAAACCTGATCGATCGCTTAGTTGAATGCGGTCGCTAACGCTCCCGTACTGTAATTGACCGAGCAACCGCCGAGGCGCAGAGGCTCGGAGGCGCAGAAAACTCATTCAACGTCTTTCGTGTAGTTTAGTGTCAATTCGTGGATCGTCGCTGCTGCTGCGTCGGAAAACGATCCACTAAATCACACGAAACAACACGAAATGGATTCGATCTTTCTATGCGGACAGATTCTTACTGGATGGCAAACGCGCGCACGGGAAAAGTGCCGAAGGCTTTCACCTTTACCGGCACGGCGAAGAAACGGAAAGGTGTGTCTGGGAGTGTGTCGAGGTTGCAGAGGTGCTCGACGATCGGAATCTCGGCGGCGAGAAGCAGGGAATGGGCTGGACGTCTCCCGCTACTGGTATCGTCGATGTTGAAAGCATCGATGCCCACGAGGGCCGGTTGTTCGTTGACGAGAAGCTCCGCGGTTTCTTCAGTTAGGAATGGATGAGTGCCGTCCGAGTATTTGTCAGTGCGCCAGTGTCGGTCCCATCCGGTATGAAACAAGACAGCCTTACCCTTTAACTCGTAGCCAGCGAGAGCATCCGGAGTGATCCCGCGCTGGCCAGGCTCACTTCCTGCAGTCAAACAACGCACCAGGACGCCGTCAAGGTTGGCAAGCGAGTCTAATTCAAGCTGCGAGAGATCTTTCCCGTGGGGATATCGATGAAAAGGACTGTCGAGGTAGGTGCCGGTGTTCGCTACCATCGCAATTTTTCCGATGTGAAATTCTGTGCCTGCCTCATAAATTGATTTTGAAGCCTCGCGACTCAAGTGGTCGGAGATGATCGGAGCGGGGAGACCTTTGTAGGTAATCATGCCGTGTTCGATGGTGTGACTTAGATCGATAAACATCGTGGGAAGAAAAAAGCGAGCTTCGTACTTTGAACTTTGTTCTTTGTATTAGGTTGGGGTACTTGAGACCATGAATGAATATCGCAAGATTCCGAAGCGAACAAAGTTCAAAGCTCAAAGTACAAAGCTCAAAGTTCAATGTATCCTGTAATCAAGGCGGCAGCCCATTGCTTCAAGACTTTCTTTCGAGAATGAAATTCGCGATCGCGCGAAGCTGCGCCGTGGGCCGCTTCAATTCTTCAAGCGCGGCGAGGGCTGCCTGGTGCACATCACGAGCACGTTCACGTGTCGCTTCAAGTCCATAGATGCCAGGAAAAGTTGCCTTGCTTGAACGAGCATCCTTGCCAGGGGTTTTACCAAGAGCCTCCGCAGTCGCAGTCACATCCAGCAGATCGTCGGTAATTTGAAACAGTAAGCCAAGCTGCGCGGCGTACCGCGTCACGAGATTCAGTTCGGCATCGCCGGCGTTTGCAATGAAGGCACCACACCGGGCTGCGGCGCGAATCAATGCTCCGGTTTTCAAGCTATGACTCTGCTCCAGCTCCGCACCGCTGACTTGCCGCGTCTCAGCGTCAAGATCGAGAGCCTGGCCGGCCACCATACCAACAGGTGTTCCCGCCGCGCGCGCTAGTTCAGTGATCAATCTCAGGCGGCGCTCGTCGTCCAGAGTTTCGTCTTCGGCGATGGTTTGGAAAGCGAGACTTTGCAAAGCATCGCCGGCCAAAATCGCGGTCGCCTCCCCAAAACGGATGTGACAGGTAGGGCGGCCGCGACGCAAATCGTCATTGTCCATCGATGGCAGGTCGTCATGTATCAGGGAGTAGGTATGAATCATCTCCAGCGCGCAGGCCGTTGCTATCAGTTCCGCCGGTCCCGCTCCGAGCGTCTCGCCCGCCGCCAGCAGCAGTAACGGTCGAAAGCGCTTACCGCCGGCAAAGACACTCCAGCGGATCGCGGTGTGAACGGCAACTGGCTCGTGCGACTCCGCCGGGAGCAGTTGCTCCAGCTTCGCGTCGATAAGCGCGCGACCGCGGCTGAAGAAATCGGCGAGGGGAACGAGCTTTGACTCATCCTTGAGGGAAAGCGACGTCATCTCCTTTGTTCCCCGAGGTCAGAAACACCATCCCGCTCCTGCTCGGCAGCGAACTCGCTGACAGTGGGTCGACCCTGGCTGTCACGCAAGAGAACCTCAATGCGGCGCTCAGCCTGACCCAATCGTTCCTGACATTCCCGCGAGAGGCGGATGCCTTGCTCGAAGAGTTCCAGACTTTTCTCGAGCGGCAGATCGCCGTCCTCAAGCTGGCGGACGATCTGCTCGAGCGACTCAAGTGATGATTCGAAGCTCTTGGTTTTTGTTTCGTTATTCGTCATTAGTTTGGGTGTCTTCCACTCGCGCTGTTACGCGTCCCTTCGCCAGGCGCACGCGCAATTGATCGCCCGGCGACACTGAATTCGCATCTCGTAACAAACGCCCGTCCGCATGTTCTGCAATCGCATAGCCGCGTTGCAACACGGCGAGCGGCGAGAGCGCAGCAAGCGAATTGGCCACGAGCCCGAGGCGCGCACGCGCCGACTCCAGGCGGGAGAGCACTGCTGCGTTGCAATCCGCCTGGGCTGAGTCGAAGCGCATTCTGGCCTGTCCCAAACGCGCCTGCAACCGCTCCGGCGATAACTGGTAAGCGATCCGCTCATTACGACTCTGGGCTGCTCGCAGGGCCTGCGTCATCAATAAGTGCAGACGATGAGTGGCCGCGTCTGTTCCCATATGCGCTGCTCGCAGCCTTCCACGTACTTCGTCAAAAACCTGTGACAATGCCTGATGCTGTACGCGATTGCGTGCGGCGCTGATGCGGAAGCGCATGAGCCGGGAAAGACTTCTCCCCAGTGCAGCAAGGTTGGCGCAGATCTCATCTTCCTTCGCGGCAACCAGTTCCGCTGCGGCCGAGGGAGTGGGGGCGCGCAAGTCGGCCGTGAAATCTGCAATCGTAAAATCGGTTTCGTGGCCTACGGCCGAGATGACAGGGATAGCCGAAGCGCGAATCGCGCGCGCCACTTCTTCTTCATTGAAGGCCCAGAGGTCTTCGCTGGAACCTCCGCCCCGGCCGACGATCAGCACATCGACCAGGTCAGCGACTCTACCGGCACGTTGCATTGCCTGCTGATGATCGTTTAGCAGCTGAATGGCGCGGGCAATGTCGCGACCAGCGCCCTCGCCCTGGACCCGCGCCGGGGAAAAGAGCACATGGACAGTGCGCGTGCGGCGGGAGATCACGTTGAGAATGTCACGAATGGCGGCCCCCGTTGGCGACGTCACGATACCGATGCGGTGGGGAAACACGGGAAGCGGGCGCTTCAATTCAGGCGCAAACAGACCTTCCGCCCGCAGTCGATCGCGCAACTGCTCGAAAGCAATTCGTAAGGCACCTTCACCCACGGGATCGAGGGCCTCAACCACCAGCTCATATTCACCGCGCGGCTCGTAAACGCTTAGTCGTCCGCGCGCGCGTACATACAAACCATCCGTGGGCCGAAAACGAATGCGCGTATTGGTCGAACGAAAGCACTTGGCACGCAGTTGCGCGCTTTCATCCTTAAGCGTGAAGTACCAATGACCGGATGAGTGCGCCTTGAAGTTTGAGATCTCCCCTTCAACCCAAACAGACGGGAAACGCGACTCCAGGGCTTTCCGCACCGACTCCGTCAACTCGGAGACAGTCAGAGGGCGACGTTCGGTTTCATCGAAGAGGGAAGAAAAGAGCGGCTGGCTCATAGGAATGAGAAGGATGCAGGATGGAGGATGAAAAGTAAACCGCGATGCGGATTGAGCTCTGATCTCAGATTTTAGCAATGTCCAGTAACCGCCAAGTCACAAAGAAACGTCAAATTCGCCAAGAACCGAATAAGTTCACCTGCAGAAAAACCAGCTTGGCGCTCTTTGCGCTTCTTGGCGCCTTGGCGGTTTATTTGAAGCGGTTAAGGATTGGAGACGTTTACCACCGGACTCAGTCGCACCGACGCACCTTCGCGATTTGCCCGGACCCTGACTCGTCGATTACCTGACGGTGTCGAGTTTGAAGCGTAAGTGATTGTGTAAGCGGAGCGCAGTTGCAGCACCACATCGTCATATGCGCGCTGCAAATCTTCGATACGCCGTACCGGATAATAGACGCCGCCCGAGACCGCCGCGAGTTTGCGACCTTCTTCTTCAGCGCGAGTGGTAAGCGTCAAATAGCGAGTCCGCAAAGGATCGCGAGTCGTTTCTGATTTCGGCACACTCGATTCCGGTATCAATCCGGACGGCACATACAACGGATAAATCAACGCCCCGGATTCGCTGAGGGCTTCGAGCAATGCCGGAAAGGGCACGAACGATTTGTTATCGTCGCCGTCTGAGAGGACAACAATCGCGGTGCGCTCGCCGCGCAATTTCTTCAAAGGCTCCGAAAGCACATAGGCGAGAGCATCGTAGAGCGCGGTGGGGCCACCAGCGTCAATTTCATCGAGTTTTTTCGATAACAAGCGCCGGTTGGTGCTGAAGTCAGAAATCACCTGAATGTCGTCGCGGAAGCTGATAATCGAGATGCGATCTTGCGGGCTCGCGGTGTTGAGAAAGTCGCGCGCCGCTTTGCGGATGAAATCGATCCGCTCTTCGACGCTCCCGGAAACGTCCAGGAGGAGCACGAGATTAAACGGCTCGTTGGCTGGCGTTACATTTGTCACCTGCCGTTCGATGCCATTCTCCTGAACCGAAAAGTCGTTCTCCCTCATGCCACCGACTGCGCGGCCATTGCGATCGGTGACGCTGGCGTTCACGCGCATCAATTGTGGAGCGACCACCGTGACCACTTGTCCAGGCGCGGCGCGGCGCACCAGGGATGGTTCTTTCTCGATAGGCGGCAAAGTTTTCGCGTAATCGCCAAATAGCTTTGGCGAAACTTTGCGGATGGCATCAACAAGTTCACGATCGCCGCTGCGGACGATAGCGCGCGTCGCTTCCGTCAAGGGCCGTTCGCGCAAGTCGCTCGGTACCATGCTGGGCTCAACGTTTAGTAAGACAACACCTCGCTGCGTTAAAAAATCCAGACGCACTCGCTCTTCCTTAGGCGGCTTCTGCTCACCAAGTTTTCCCGAAATTGAGAAAACGCCGCCGCGTTTTTCCTTGATCTCCGGCAGTTCAACGTCGCTGAGGTAGCGCGGCTTACTCGCCTGCCAGAGAAATTTGAACTGCAACGCCTCAAGCGGCACATCTGCATGTATGGTGCCGGTATCCGTTTGTACTTCCGCAAGCTCAAGATTGCCAACCACATCGATCGCGCCGCCGTCGCTTACGACTTTCACTTTGGAGCGCACCGGAATGCGTGCGACCAAATCAATCCGATCTCTTTCGGAGCGATCGCGCACAGTGATTTCAATCGAGGCGCCCTTTGCTTCGATTTGCAGATCGGTCGGATCAACTGCGGCGCCGCGCGAGGACGCCTCGATTGTTACCTTCTTCTGTTGCTCGTCGGTGGCGATCACAGTCGCCCGCCCATTGCGGTTCGTGATCGAAATCGAGACTTTATCAGGTGTGTCAATTTCGCGTTGATAACTCTGCGCTTGCGTCGCAGAACCGGAGGCGAACAGGAAGAAGAGCACGAACAACAAAGAGATAACCGGGGTCAACAGCCTAAGTGGAGCTACAAAAATCATGCGCTGATCTTGCCGAGCAAAGTGTTTGCGGTCAAGCAGGGGTGAATTAATTGCCGATTGGCGATTGCCAATTGCCGATTAACAGATCGCTCGACCAGGATGTACAGCGCCGCTGACCCAACCAGGCGTTTTTCCCTGTCATGGCAATCAGTTATCATAGCCCTCCCCCAGTCCAACAAATTCAGCAACCTCTGCGGGAGCGTTGACCGGCAGGGCAAGGAGAGCATTTGGCGCAAACAGTACCGGCCACGGTAGGCGGAGAAAAGCTCCTCATCCATAACCTTGTCAGGTTCGATCCTTCTGCGGGTTTTGCGGAGGATGTGCGCCGGGGCCTGTCAGCCTACCCAAAATCTCTATCGCCCAAATACTTTTACGACGAACTTGGCTCACAACTCTTCGACGCCATTTGCCTGCTGCCCGAGTACTACCTGACGCGAGCTGAGAACGAAATCATTGAGCGCTACGCCGCCGAGATTGTCGCTTCGGTCGCTGGCGATAAGACATTGCTCGAGATGGGCAGTGGCAGTGCTTCCAAGACTCGCTTGATCATCGAAGCCCTGTTAATGAAACAGTCGAGTTTGTTGTTTATGCCGGTGGATATTTCTGCCTCTGCTTTGGAGAGTAGTTCGCGAATTCTGCTGCAATCTTTTCCGCGACTAAAAATTGAAGCTTACGCCGCCGAGTATTTTGATGCTCTGGCCGTGCTCAGCGAACGCCAGCAGCGCGGTCGGACGCTGGCACTCTTTTTGGGTTCGAATATCAGTAACTTTGGCCGAGCTGAAGCGCCAAAGTTTTTGCGCGCGCTCAGGCGCGTGCTCAAAACCGGGGATGCGTTGTTATTGGGCGCCGATCTAAAAAAGGATCGCACCATCCTGGAGCCGGCTTATGACGATGCGCTCGGATTAACTGCCGCCTTCAATCTCAACCTGCTCGCGCGCGTAAATCGCGAGCTCGACGGCAACTTCAACCTCCGCGCATTCAGACACCACGCTTTTTACAACGAAGAGATTGGTCGCGTGGAGATTTACATCGAAAGCATCTCACCGCAGACGGTTAAGATCGCTAAGCTCAATCTGGAAGTACACTTTGAACCGGGCGAGCGAATTCATACCGAAAACTCCTACAAATACGATCTCGCGGGAATTGGGCAACTAGCTAGCGAGACCGGCTATACGTGCGCTCGCACCTGGCTCGATTCGCAACAGCGCTTCAGCAGCAATCTGCTGCTGGCCAGCGATTGAATGGTCCTTTGATGAGCGAAGCCAACAACACTGCGCTCGTTGAGTTTCGCGATGTTAGTTATGCCGTCCCGGCCCTCCCGGCGCCGATCCTCTCCGATCTCGATCTTAAGGTTGAACGTGGCGAGACGCTTGTGCTGCTCGGTGAGTCGGGTTGCGGCAAAACCACAACGCTCAAGTTAATTAATCGCCTCTATCTGCCAACCGCCGGCGAGGTTCTGGTTGAAGGCAGACCGACGACGGATTGGGATCCAATTCAGTTGCGGCGGCGCACGGGCTACGTCATTCAGGACGCAGGGCTATTTCCGCATTTCACTGTTGCACGCAACGTGGCGCTCGTTCCCTCGCTTGAGAATTGGGACGCGTCGCGAATTAATGACCGCGTGCGCGAGTTGCTGTCGCTGGTTGGACTTGATCCGGAAAAATATGCCGAGCGCTATCCGCGAGAATTATCTGGTGGCCAACGCCAGCGCGTAGGTGTGGCTCGGGCTCTCGCAGCCGAGCCGCCCTTGCTGTTGCTTGATGAGCCTTTCGGCGCCCTCGATCCTTTGACGCGTGCCAGTCTGCAACGCCAGTTTGTGGCTCTGACGCGCCGCCTCGGGAAGACTGCAATCTTCGTGACTCACGATCTGCGTGAAGCGCTTCGCCTCGGTTCGCGTATCGGTCTCATGCACGCGGGGCGTTTGGTGCTGCTGGAAACACCCGATAACTTTCTCAATTCCGAGGAAGAGCATGCACGCGCTTATTTGGAAACGCTCAAGCTGCAGGTGGAAGATCCCGATGGAGGAAGCGCGTGAATTTCTGGCAATTCCTTCAACAAAACTGGAACGAATTGCTGACGCTCGTCGGGCAGCACCTCACGCTCGTCTTGATTTCAACTTTGATCGCAGTCGTGATTGGCATCCCTACCGGAATTCTCTTAACCAGAAAAAAAGCGTTGCGCAATCCCATTCTGGGAATTGCCAACGTGATGCAAACAATTCCCAGCCTGGCGCTCTTCGGCTTTCTTATCCCGTTGCCTTTTCTGGGCGGCATCGGCGCGCGCACGGCGATCGTGGCGCTCGTTGTTTACGCCTTGCTGCCGATCATCCGCAATACGGTCACCGGCATTCTGGGCGTCGATCACAATGTTCGTGAGGCGGCGGTGGCGATGGGGATGACGGACACGCAGATTCTGAAGCAGGTAGAAATACCACTTGCGATGAGCGTCATACTCACCGGGGTAAGAGTAGCGATGGTGATCTCGGTAGGTGTAACAACGATCGCCGCCGCAGTTGGCGCGGGCGGCTTGGGTGTCTACATTTTTCGCGGACTAAGACAGTACGACAACAATCTTCTACTGGCGGGCGCATTACCGGCGGCGTTAATGGCGCTCGCCGCCGACTTCTCACTCGGCTTGCTGGAGAAACATTTTTCCCTGGAAGGAAGAGTCAAAAAGCATCGTCGTTGGGGCTTCACGGCAAGCATTGTCGCGGTGGTTGTGATTGCGATGCTCGCGGCCCTGGGGATCTGGCGCGCGGGGCGCGGTCAGGCTACAGGGGAAGCCGGATCTCGTGTCGTAGTCGCTTCAAAGGATTTTACCGAATCGATTCTGCTGGCCGAGATTGTCGCGCAGTCTTTGGAAGCTCGCGGCGTGACAGTTGATCGCCAGTATGAGCTGGGTGGCAACCTGCCGCACGACGCGCTCGTTGCCGGAAGAATTGATTTGTACCCGGAATACACCGGCACCGCTTACACGGCGATCCTGCGGCACCCGCCAATCACGGATCCCCGCGCCGTCTATGATCAGGTGAAGCGAGAATATGGCGAACGGTTTAATGCCGAGGTAAGTCCGCCGCTTGGATTTGAAAACACTTTCGCGATTCTCGTGAGGGGCGCGGATGCCCGGCGTCTAAACCTAAAGACTATTTCTGAAGCAGTGCCGCAGGCACGGAAATGGCGCGCCGGGTTTGGTCAGGATTTCATGACACGCGCCGATGGCTATCCCGGGTTTTCCAAGGCTTATGGTTTAAAGTTCGTTGACCAGCCCCGCGAGATGGATCTGTCGCTGACCTATATTGCCCTCGCCTCAAACAAGGTAGATTTGATCGCCGGCAATTCCACTGAAGGGCGTATCGCCGCACTCGATTTTGTGCAACTCACCGACGACCGGCGTTACTTTCCGCCTTACGAAGCTGTTTATCTCGTTCGCAAAGACACCTTTAAGCGCGTGCCTCAGCTTGGAGAAGTCCTGGCGAAACTGGCGAATTCGATTTCAACCGAAGAGATGCGACGGCTCAATTATGAAGTCGATGCCAATAAGCGCGCGCCTGCGGAGGTGGTGCGCGAATGGCTGCAGCCGAGGCTTGCCACTTGAAGCTGAAAAGGAAAGAAATCATGAAAAAACTACTCTCTGTAATCATCACGTGTTTCGCTTTTCTGGCGCACACCAGTGCCCAAAATGGAACTTCCAAGTTGACGCTGATCAAGGCCGGCCGCCTGGTTGATGTACGCGCTGGGCGCGTACTGCAGAATCAGGGAATCTTGATTGAGGGCGAGCGAATCAAAGCTGTAGGCCCACTATCTGCAGTACAGCAAAATGCTCCAAGAACGGTGCCGGTTATTGATCTTTCGCGTGCGACGGTGTTACCAGGGTTGGCGGACTGTCACACACATATTTTGCTGCAAGGCGACATCACGGCCGCTGATTACGACGAGCAGCTCCTAAAAGAGTCGATTCCTTATCGCACGATTCGGGCCACCGTAGCCACGCGTATCGCGCTTCTCAATGGCTTCACGGTAATGCGCGACCTGGAAACAGAAGGTGCGATGTACGCGGACGTTGATGTGAAGCAGGCAATCAATCGCGGAGTGGTTCCTGGTCCTCGCATGTTCGTCGCGACGCGTGCGTTCTCGGCGACAGGTATGTATCCACTGCAGGGATATTCCTGGGAATTGCGAATGCCGGAAGGAGTGCAGATTGTTGATGGGCCGGACAACATTCGCCGCGCGGTTCGCGAACAAGTAAAGTTTGGCGCCGATTGGATCAAGTTCTACGCTGACCGCCGCTACTTTGTGAAGGACGGCGCGCTTCATTCATGGCTGAACTTCACCGACGAAGAAATGAAAGCGATGGTGGACGAGTCGCATCGACTCGGTCGCAAAGTTGCGGCGCATGCAATGGGTTGGGAAGGCATCGACGCCTCTCTGCGCGCCGGTGTCGACTCGATTGAGCATGGCTATGGGCTCGACGAAGGTCTAATGGAGCGGATGGTGAAGCAGGGAGTCTATTGGTGTCCCACGATTTATGTTGGCGTTTACGTGGCCGAAGGACGCGCCGCCGCCGGTGCTCCGATCTGGCTGACAATGCGTGATCTGGAGGCGAAGGCGTTTCCTGTTGCCGTTCGCAAAGGCGTAAAAATCGCTTACGGAACGGACGCTGGTGGCTACGCCTGGACAGAGAACCAGGCCAAAGAACTTACTTACATGGTGCGCTATGGAATGACACCAATGCAGGCCATTCAGTCAGCCACCACCGTTGCGGCTGACCTCCTCGAGCGCGCGAACGACTTTGGCGCGATTGCACCGGGCAAGTACGCTGACATCATCGCGGTCAGCGGAGATCCTTTGACGACAATCGCCGAACTAGAACGAGTCAGGTTCGTAATGAAAGGCGGCGAAGTTTATCGCAACGAAATAAAGTAACTGGCGATTGCCGATCGCCGATTGGTGATTGGTGATTGGTTAGTGGGAGATATGTAGGTTGGGAAGAGGGACTGCCCCCGCTTTGTTGTACAAGAGACGAACCACGAAATCACACCAAGCAACACGAAACAGTGAGGCCTTGTATGTTTGGTCTTTGACTTATCGGTGCGCGGCAAGTCTTTGACTTGCCGATGCAAAGGCTTCACTGGTTGGCGGTCTTTGACCGCGGTCAGAGACCGATTGAAAGATGGAGCGTTGACGGCAAGTCAGAGACTTGCCGCGCACCGGAAGTCAGAGACTAAGAATGCGGGGGGCAGGCCCCATTCCTTACCTGCAAATTTGTCCAACTTATCAGCAATCGGCAATCGCCAATCGCCAATTGGCAATCACTTGGAGGGTTTATGACGCTATTTGATCTACTCATACTGTTACTGGTTGCCGGACTTTGCGGCGCTCTGGGCCAGGCTATCACCGGCTATTCGCGCGGTGGTTGTTTGGTTTCCATTGCTTTGGGTTTTGTGGGTGCCGTGCTGGGAGTTTGGCTGGCGCGCTCGCTGGGCTTGCCGGAACTATTCAACCTGCAGATCGGAACGACAACGTTTCCCATCGTCTGGTCAATCATCGGTTCAGCCCTGTTTGTCGCCGTCATTGCTTTACTGACGCGGCGGCGCGCTTGACAAGCGCGCGGATCTCCGCCGCTTTGCACAAAAAGCAGCTTCGATATTTAGGTGAGGATTGGCCCTGCGGGCTTGCCTCGTAAACGAGGCACATAACCGCGCTTGCCCGATTGTTTCAGCCCTCAACACGAAGTTCAAAAGACTGACTCTTGATCGACTCTTTGTGCACAAAGCGACGATCTCCGCCGCTGAACTCGACAAAAAACCCAGGGCTCGGTTGAAACGCCTCACCCTGGGTCCTGAATCAATAAATTCCAAACTACTAACCGCCGCCACCGCCCGAGGGTGGATCGCTATCAGCGGTTGCATCTGTTTCACCACCGCCGCCTCCACTTGGAGGATCGCTTGGTGTAGTTAAACCACCACCACCTCCAGATGGCGGATCGCTGTCTGCTGACTCATCAATTAGGTTGGGATCGTTTTCCATCGGGATTCTCCTTGATCAGTTGTGGGAGTAACTGAATCCGGCCGGCGAAGTACTGGGTAGTGATTCTCAACCGGATTGCTTGCGATAAAACTCGATATCTCGTCGTGCTGAATAACTGTCTGCAAATTCGCCAAAACTGCTGCGCAACTCGGTGATTAGCTTTTCTGCCTGGGCCTTTTGATTTTGAGCTTCACCTAAGTTCCCCAGCCGCTCATGCGCGCGAGCGGCCATGGTGCGGGCGAGCCATTGAGATTCCTTGTTGCCGCCGCGTACTGCCCGCTCCTGCGCTTCATTGGCCAACTGTAATGCTTTTTCGGCGTTATTGCTTTCAAACGCGGCAACAGCCCCGGCGATCAACGTCCGCGTCAGTAACCCGTAGTCGTTTGCTGTTCGGGCCTTCTGCAGGCTCGCTTCACAGTCGGCCAGCCCTGCACGAGCGCTTCCACCGAACGTTTTCGCGAGCCCCAGGGTAGTTCTGGCCGCAATTTCAACCTGCGTGTATTTATCCCGCGCCAGCTGCAGCGCTTTTGTTGCTCGGGTGCGCGCCTCCGCGAAATTTCTTTCACTAAGAGCAATCTGTGCAAAGCTAAGTTCGATCTCCGCCAGCAACGGTTTGTAATCACTGCCCGGTTGGCTGGCGATTTTTAAGGCCTCGTCCAGGGACGCCCGGGCTTCAGAGTAGCGCCCGAGATTCCACAACATGTTTCCACGATTGTGCAGGTTATAAGCCAATTGTAGTTTGTTATCCAGCGACTTGTTAATCTCGTAGCTGTCAGAATATTTGCGCAACGCCTCGGAATACTGCTCGAGTTCAGCAAGCACAGAACCGACCTCGCCATACGCAAAAGCGATTTCCGACTGGTCGCCCCCTTGTTTCGCCCGCTCGAGCTTTTCCGCAAACGTCTTTAACGCTGCCTCATAGTCGCCTTTCTGTCGTTGCGGGCGGCCGATGTAGTTAAGGCAGATCAGAATTTGCCGCGGATAATTTCCCTGCCGAAAATAATTCAGTGCTTCCTGATTAAGGGCCAATCCCTCGTCAGTTCGCAATTGGTGAATATAAACCGCACCAAGATTCATCTTGCCGATTGCTTCGCGGCGCCGCCCATTCTGAGCGCGCGACAACGCAATAGCCTCCTTAAAATATTTTTCGGCTTGCGGATAGTCGCCACTGCTCGAGAAAGAATTTCCCAGTTCGATCAAGCCACCGGCCGTCAGGTTCTCGAGATGTCTTTGCCGCGCGAATTCAACGGCTTGCATGGCATAGTCCTGGGCTTCCTTAGTCGAACCTTCATTAAACGAGAGGTGCGCCAATTCGATCAGACAGAGCACTTGTTGTGCTTCATTACCCGTTGCCCTGGCGGTTTCCAACCCTTGTTGAAACTGCGCTCTCGACTCCGCCATTTTGCCGACACCGCGGAAGAGGATCCCGCGGAGACGATGGACTTCGCCAACCCCCTCCGCGTTACCGAGCGTCTTGAACAAGGCCTCAGCTTTCTCAAAGGCTGCGGACGCACTCGCGACTTCCTGTTTACGACTGTGAATGTCGCCGGCGCGCAAGTAGGCAGTCGCGTACTGCCCGTCGAGTGTCGTTGCTTTTAAATAGTTCTCGAGTGCCTTTTCGATGTTGTCGGTCTTTTCGTAGGCCCGCCCCAGGTCAACAAAAGCATGCCCATCCTCGGGCGTGAGCCTCGCCAGTTCATCAAAGGCCTTCACTGCGTCAGAAAAATCCCTTGTTACCGTGGCGTTAATCCCCGTCAGATAGAGCCCGTCTACCTGAGGAAGCTGGGAGCGATCGGGAACCAGTGAACTCACTCGTAACAACTCGTCTTTTGCTTTATCGGTGTAATCGAGTTCCGTGTAGGCTTCGGCCAGTCGCGCGTGGGCGAGGGCAAAATCAGGGTCCGCTGCGACAGCTTGTTCCAGCGCTCTGCTTGCCTGATGAAACGCGCCGTTGCGTAGCGCGTCCACACCTTTGTTGTACCAGGCGAGTGCTTCCGAAGTTGGTTGGTAAGGGGCTGGTTTCCAGTAGCGCATCGCCGCCCAGACGATAAAGGCAACGATGACCGCGCCGATAAGAAAAGCGCCCAGCGATAAGCGTGGGCGCCTTAAGGTCTGAGTCAGTGTGGTTAAAGCACTGGCACGCGCGACCGACGCCGGCGCTCGCGGCGGATAGTCGTCATCGCTGGGAAGCGTGGCGCTGACTGCATTCAACTCCGCTATCAGTTCTGCCGCGGACTGGTGTCGCGAGTCAGGATTTTTTTGCAGCGCTTTCATCGTCACGCGATCGAGTTCGGCTGGAATTCGGGGGTTGGTTTGCGAGGGCGGTGGCGGCGTGACATGAATCACCTGCGCGCCAATCTCTATCACGCTCGTCCCGGAAAAGGCGGACTTGCCGGTGATACATTCATAGAGCAAGGCACCCAGCGCAAATAGATCGCTGCGACCATCAACTGCTTTTCCCGTAGCTTGTTCCGGGGACAGATAGAGTGGTGTTCCGACGATCACATCGCTTTGGGTATAGGCAAATCTTGTCGACGGATCAGCTTTACCACGATCAGGCTCATCAAGCTGCTTGACGAGCCCGAAATCAAGCACTTTCACCTGGCCTCGTTCGTTAATCACAACATTCGCCGGCTTCACGTCACGGTGAATAATTCCCAGCCGGTGCGCTTCCCCCAGGGCTTCTGCAATCTCTGACACAATTTGCACTGAACGTGCGAGCGAAAGGCTTTCGTCCTCAAGCATCTCGCTCAACGCCTTGCCCTTCACCAACTCCATTACGATGTACGGCTGACCTTCGGTGGTCTCCCCGTAATCATAAACAGCGGCGATGTTCGGATGACTTAATGCTGAAACCGCTCGGGCTTCGCGAAGGAAACGTGCGCGGTAGTGCGGGTCAAGTGCAGAGAGAAACTTGATGGCGACGCGACGCCCGAGATGGGTATCTTCGGCGAGGTAAACCGTGCCCATTCCGCCCTCACCGAGCGGTTCAATGATGCGGTAATGAGAGATCGTCTGACCGATCACTTTGGAAATCCTTCAAAACGCGAGAGGGGAAGAAGTGCTGACAGAGGGTCGTCGGGTCTTCAAACGGACTTGGAAAAGCTTGCTCCAATGGCGGCATTCTGCTCTAAAGCCGTGGGGAATACAAGAAGAACCTTAGGCGGAAATGGGGCGCTAATCGAGGGTTGCAGCGCGTACTTGTTGTTCCTGTTGTTTGCGAAACTGTTGCAGTTGTTGCCGCAGTTCGGGACGTTGATTTGCCAGAATTGCAACGGCCAGGAGCGCGGCGTTAACCGCGCCGGGTTTTCCAATTGCGAGTGTGCCGACGGGAATCCCGGCGGGCATTTGCACGGTTGCGAGCAAAGAATCCATGCCGTTGAGAGCATCGCTTTTCATAGGCACGCCGAGCACGGGCAAAGTCGTATGCGCAGCGAGCACCCCAGCGAGATGTGCAGCGCCACCGGCGGCAGCGATGATGATTTCCAGACCGCGCGACTCCGCATTGGAGGCAAAGTCAGTGGCGAGGTGAGGTGTGCGATGCGCCGACATCACTCGGCACTCGTGAGCCACACCGAAATCAGTTAGCGTCTGATCCGCGTGACGCATAGTCTCCCAATCCGATTTGCTTCCCATGATTACCGCGACCAAGGGGGATGGGGAGACACGCGGACGCGGTGACGGGGAGACACGGGGACGGGGTGATGCTGAGCTAGAATTAATTCTGCCTTTTGTTTTCTTCGCCATATCGATTCTCTCTTCCGTGTCTCCGCGTCCCCGTCCCCGCGTCTCCCCATCTCCGCATCCCGCCTACGCTCCTTGATCAAGCGAGAAGCCGCGTTCACCATCAAAGTTGTAAAGGTTTTCGGTCTTGATGAAGTCGAACCCGGCGCCCGCGACGCGATTGAGCAGCGCCACGATCTGATCGTGCGAAAGTGATCCGTCGCTCTTTCCCGATAAGAAGCGGCAGCGCCAATGATCCGAGCAGAACGTTTCCGCATGTCCACCGGGCCAGACTTTCACCCCACGATTGCTCATCATCTCGAGTTTGAGTCCGTCGTCGCCAAGCTTCTTTAATGACTCGCCTAAATCGTTTGCCGACCCTCTAGTCCAATCAAGAAAGACGTCAACCCCCACCAGTTCTTTCTTCGGCGCCGGCGTCGCCACGGAGCTCTTCGTTGCTTCCACACTATCGGCTGCGGCTTTGTACCTGGCGGTTTTTAAAGTTTGTGGCAGTTGCCCCACCCGCGCCACCACGGCTGCGGCAAACTCTTTCGTGCCGACCTTTTCGCGGCTCACGCCCTCTTTGTAAACATCGTAAGTATGGATTCCGTCTTCGATAGTGCGTAACCATGCATTATGAACGCGCTCGGCCACATCTGTTTGCCCGATGTGCACCAGCATCATCACGGCGCCGAGCAGCAATCCCGACGGGTTTGCCAAATTTTGTCCGGCGCGGCGCGGTGCCGAACCGTGGATTGCCTCAAACATCGAGACGTGTTCGCCAATATTTGCCGAACCCGCTAACCCAACTGAGCCCGCAATCTGCGCTGCCACATCCGACAAGACGTCGCCATAAAGATTCGGCATTACCAAAACATCAAACGCTTCCGGCGTGTCCGCGAGCTTGGCGGCGCCAATGTCGACGATCCAGTGTTCGTTTTCGATCTCCGGATACTGCGCCGCGATCTCGTCGAACACTTTATGAAACAGACCGTCGGTCAGCTTCATGATGTTGTCTTTCGTGAAACATGTGACCTTCTTGCGATTGTTACGGCGCGCATACTCAAAGGCGTAACGAACAATCTTCTCCGAACCGGGCCGGGAAATGAGTTTCAGACACTGCATCACCTGCGCCGTTTGCCGGTGTTCGATGCCGGCGTACAGATCCTCTTCATTCTCACGAACAATCACGACATCCATGTTCGGATGTTTTGTTTTTACGAACGGGTGGTAAGACACGCACGGGCGCACGTTGGCATAAAGGCCAAGTGTTTTGCGGACGGTGACGTTGAGACTTTTGAAGCCACCGCCTTGGGGTGTGGTGATCGGCGCTTTCAGAAAAACTTTGGTGCGACGTAAAGAGTCCCACGAGCTCGGCTCGATTCCGGAACTGTTTCCGGCGAGATAAACCTTCTCGCCGATATCGATCATCTCGATTTCCAGCGCCGCTCCCGCGCCTTTTAGAATCTCGAGCGTGGCGGCCATGATCTCAGGGCCAATGCCGTCGCCATTTGCGACGGTAATAGGAACAGTCTTAGGCATAGTCCTCCAAAATTGCCAATTGCCGATTGCCAATTGCCGATTGGAATCGTTTCCAATTCACAACTGCCGATCGCCAATTGAAACAAAACACCGTTAAGATTTAGTTGTTAGGATAATACGAGACTGCTAAGTGAAGCGCCAATCGGCAATTGGCAATCGGCAATTGGCAATCTGGTTATCTGCGTGCTGCCGGGGTTAGCTTGAACTTAAGTCGCTCGCTCCCCCGCACAACTTCCACTTCGTATTCCTGACCCGCCTTCATTTCTCCGAGCACGTACGTATAGTCATAAACGTTGCGCACGTCACGGCCGGCGAGTTTTACGATTCGGTCGCCCGCTTTCAAACCGGCCTTCGCTGCCGGTGAATCTTCGCGGACGCCATCGAGTAGCAGACCGTCCCCACTATCCGAGTAGTTGGGAATAGTGCCGAGCGATACGCGAAATCCGGTCGATCGTCCGGTGGCTTCAGTCTTGGCAACCATGTAGGTTGGTCGTTTATCGCCTGCATCAATACTCCGCACGATTTTTGCGACGACCCCGAGGATGCGCGATTCGTCTTCGTAGTTGATTTTGTCAGCAGTGTCCGACGGTTTGTGATAGTCCTCGTGGGTACCGGTCCAGAAGAAAAGCACCGGCACTTGTTTGGAATAAAACGAAGAATGATCGCTCGGGCCATAGCCGTCCGCGTTTAGAGTTAGGGTGAAGTGCTTGGCAGGATCGCTGTGAACAATGGGCTGTCCGTTTGCTGCGACTACGATTGGCATGCCGGAGCCAGATACTGGCGAACCAGCCGGCATGCTGCCCTGTGCCGCACTAACTGTCATGCCTTGCATCAGATTCGCGTTTTCAACGAGTGCCGACCACTCGCTCGCGGTTCCCATCCCACCGATGGTGAGTGACTTGTTCTTCATCCGCCCGATCATATCCATATTGATCATCGCTACCGTGTTGGCGAGTGGCACGATTGGATGATTCACGTAATAGCTTGAACCGAGCAAGCCTTCTTCTTCGCCGCTGAATGTTGCAAACACGATCGAGCGGCGGGGCCGTGGGTTTTGCGCCGATAAAATTCGTGCGAGCTCTACCACCCCCGCAACACCGGACGCGTTGTCGTCGGCGCCGTGATGAATCTCGCCCTCTTTGGGTGCCAGGCTACCAGCGCCGCCAAGACCGAGATGATCGTAGTGGGCGCCAATGACTATGGCCTCGCTCTTTAAGGTGGGATCCGAGCCTTCGAGGATTCCAATGACGTTCGCGGCTGCCGCCTCGCGTCGCACCATATCGGTAGTGAGCGAGATCTGCATGGTCTCGAGAGGATAGTTCCGCGGCAGTTCTGAATCTGCTGCCACAGACTTTGTTCGCAACCTTTGCTCCACTTCAGCGAGAAGTGAACTGTCCTTTGCCAGCAGTCGTTCAGCGGCCTGGCGCGAAACTGCAACGACAGGCAGTCCCGCATCGCCGCCACTATTGTCATAGCGCAATCGCGAAAGCCGGTCGTCTTTAAAGTTTGTCTCATTCGCGATCACTATCAGGGCTTTCGCTCCGGCATGGCGAGCGGCAATCGCTTTCCAGCGAACATCTTCATAGCGAGCAAATTGGCCGTGCGGATTATCACCGTCGGGCGTGCCCGCAAATGCAATCGCTATGCGTCCGGTCGCGTTCGCGCCCGCGTAGTCGTCGTGCTTCAACTCAGAGACGGTCAGGCCATAACCGACAAAAACCGCCTCGGCGTTTTCAATGTGGGCATTCGTGGAAATACCGAGCGGCGTCCAATCTTCGCCAACGCGCAAATTGGTTTTGTTGTCAGAAAACTGGAGTTTATTGGTTTTGCCTAATTCGATTGCGGCGACGTAGGGGAAGGATTGTTTGTAACCCGCCTTTCCGGCGCCGGGTTTGAGCTTAAGGCTGGCAAACTCTTTCGTGATGTAATCGGCAGCGGCGTTCGCACCGCTAGTACCGGTGCGTCGTCCTTCGAGTTTGTCCGAAGCGAGGTATGTGACATGTGCTCGCAGACGTTCGGCACTTGGAGTGTGTTGTGAAGCCGGCCGTTGGGAGAGAACGGTTGCGGAAATGGTCGCTAAGAGGGTTATGACTAGGAAACTGTGAATTGAAAACCTGGTTTTTGTAGTTCTAATACTCATGATTTTATTCCTTACAGCTTGACTGCTGTGACAGAGCGGGGGCACGCCCGCCTTCCTTACTGAACGTTGCTCACTTGCTAAACATTCCCGTACTTGAATTCATCACCAACCTGAGACTCGAAACCTGAAACTCGAAACTCGAAACTTGTTATTCAACCCAATCGGCGATAAAGACATTCGTCTCGCCGCGGTTCTTAGCATTGCGGTTTGAAGCAAAAACCAGTTTCTTCCCATCGGGTGAAAACATCGGGAAACCATCAAAGGTATCGTTGTCGGTGATGCGTTCAAGGCCGGAGCCATCGACATTGATCACGTAGAGATCGAAGTTGCGTCCTTTCGGATCGTCCATGTTGGAAGCAAAGATGATCCGTTTACCATCGGGAAAGAAATAGGGAGCGAAGTTAGCTTTGCCGTTGCGCGTAATCTGCCGCTTGTTTGAGCCGTCTGCATTCATGACCCAAATCTCGAGCGTCGTCGGACGAATCAAGTTTGCCTTCAGCAGACTCAGGTAGTCGGCTTTGTCCTTCTCGCTTTGCGGATGATAAGCGCGATAGACAATCTGTCTTCCGTCACGAGAATAGAAAGGTCCGCCATCGTAGCCAATCTCATTCGTTAGGCGGCGCACGTTACGGCCATTCGCATCCATGGAATAGATGTCCAGATCACCGTCGCGCGTCGAAGTGAAAACGATCTTCTTGCCGGATGTGGAGATGGTGGCTTCGGCGTCGTAGCCCGGAGTCTGTGTCAGTTGTTTTAACTCCGAGCCGTTGGGACGGGCAATGAAGATGTCGTAGCTCGGGTATATCGCCCAGACATAGCCTTGCGAAAAGTCCGGTCGCGGCGGGCATTCTTCACTCCCCAGATGGGTTGACGAATAAAGAATGCGTCCCAGATTGGGGAAAAAATAAGAACAGGTGGTGCGCCCGGCGCCTGTCGAAACCATCTTAACGTTTGAGCCATCCACGTTCATCGTATAAATCTGGTCGCACGCATGAGCGTCGCGGGTGGACTGAAAAATGAGACGCCGGCCATCAGCCGAGAAATAGGCTTCGGCGTTCTCGCCACCGAAGGTCAGTTGGGTAATGTTGCCCAAATGGTTTTCTGCCGGCGCCGCGACCACAGCCGGGGTTGTAGTTGGTTTTGTGTAAGCGGACGCGAGACAAAAGCTAAGAATTGTCAGAGCGCTGCCTGTTAGTAGAGTTAGTTGTTTCGTTCTTTTCATGATTGAAGAGCTGTGCTGGTTATGATGTCAGAATATTTTGGATTAGGCGCGCGCCGCAGTTGGCGACGCGATGCGGTCACCTTTTGCCAGTCGTCCGGATCTGCGCAGGCGAATGACAAAAGCGATTAGCGCAATCACCGCCACAACGAGACTAATCATTTGCGAAGTAGAGAGACCGCTCAGTGTAGTTAAGCCTAACAGATCGCCGCGCGGATCGTCGCGCACAAACTCGACTGCAAAGCGAACGATGGAATAAAGCAGCGCGTACCCGAGAATGATTTGCCCGCTGAAGCGTTTCCGCTTATGAAGCCACAAGAGAAAGAAAAACACCATCAGCATCGCAAACGATTCGTAAAGTTGTACCGGATGTAAGTGCACATCGATGGGCACTCCGGTAATGCGATGACCGAGATCGGTAAACTGCACGCCCCAGGGGAGCGTCGTCGGCTTGCCCCAACAGCAGCCGGCAGCGAAGCAACCCTGGCGGCCGAAAAAATTGCCGAGCGCGATACCGGGAGCACACGCGTCCGCAGTCTTCCACCAGGGCAGTTTGTAGCGCTTCATCAGGAAGTAGCCGGCGACGACCGCTCCGATTAGTCCGCCATAGAAGACACCGCCCGATCGTAGGAAGTCGAGCGAGAGAAGTTGCAAGGGATGCTCGCGATATTCTGGCTCAACCCAGAACATCAGGATCTTGGAACCGATCAGTCCGGCAAGGAGCATCCACAAGCTAAGATCGTAAATGCGTTCACGGGGCAAACCATCGCGCGCGCCCAGTCGCACCGTGATCATGATGGCGCCGAGAAATGCGAGCGCCAGGAACACGCCGTACGTGTTGATGGGAAAACTACCGATGCGAAAAAGTTCTGGATACATTCCCGATAAATTGCCGACTGCAGATTGCCGATTGTCAGTAGTCAGTAATCAGTAGTGACTGGTAGTCATCGTATGCAATGGAAAATGACAAATGAAAAATGGCAAATGATAAATTAAACAAAACCACACCCCGTTACTTACTACCAATTACCAACTACTGACTACTGACTACTTCCTTCTTCCTGCCGTCAACCACCAAATCGTAGGCAAGCAATAAGGCTCCCACGCAAATGCTGGCGTCCGCAACATTAAATACTGGCCAATGATAACTTCCGACATGGGCGGAGATGAAATCGATTACATAACCAAATCTGATGCGGTCGGTAAGATTCCCTGTGATCCCAGCCAAAAGCAGTGCGCATGCTCCCAAGTGACGATCGTCAGCTCGCGCCGTCCGTAGGAAGTAAAAGAGCACGGCCACGGCTGCTGCGACGGCAAGCACCACGAAAAACCAGCGTCCAAGGGAGCCGCCCTCCTGCAATTGACCAAAGGCGATGCCGCGATTCTCGGTGTAGACGAAGTCCAGGAAGCCACGGATAAGCGGAATGTCTTGCCCACTCCGAAGCCACTTGACTGCCCAGGCCTTGCTAACCTGATCGACCATGTAGATGCCGAAAGCAGCAAGCAAATAGCCGGCGCGCCAACCGGCACGCGTGGCGGTAGTGTCTGTGACTCGAGCTTCACTCATTACTGGATCGCGGGCGTTCCGCCGCGCAACGCGCCGCAGGCGCGCACCTTTGCAACGTCCATATGTTTGTGCTGCACGTTCAATGCGAGCGAGACGCCCGCGCTCCGATCAAGCCTGTGCTTCAATCTCTTCCAATGCCGCCACACAACGTTCACAGACGGTCGGATATTGCGCCGACTCGCCAACGTGCGTTGAATAATTCCAACAGCGCTCACACTTGTCGCCTTCTGCAGCAAGGATTTTGATACTGACTTCGTTTGTGCCGGGTTCCGCGCGCAAGACGTCGACCTGGGAGACGATAAATAAGTAACGCAGGTCGGCGCTGTATTGTTCAAGCAGATCAAATGTGGCGCCGGGCGCCGAGATTTCCACGCGCGCCTCGAGGGAACTACCAATGTGTTTGGCAATGCGGGCCTCTTCCAAAGCACGCAGTACATCCTCGCGGATTTCAAACATCCGTTCCCATTTCGCAAAGCGCTCGTCGTCTGCCTCCTGACGCGGGTCCGGAAAGGTCGCGAGATGGACCGATACCGGCCGCGCTTCGGCGCTAGCCGGCAAGTTGTCCCAAATCTCGTCGGCGGTGAAAGCCAGGATCGGTGCCAGCAATCTGGCGAGAGCATCCGCGATTTTGTAGAGTGCGGTTTGTGCTGAGCGCCGAGCCTGGCTGCGTGGTGCAAACGTATAAAGACGATCCTTGATGATGTCGAAGTAACGCGCTGAGAGAGCCACCGTACAAAAATTGTAAAGCGCGTGATAGACAGCATGAAACTCGTAAGCGTCATAGGCCTGCCGCACTTTGCGAGTTACCGCATCAAGTTCGGCTAAAGCCCAACGATCGATCTCAAGCATGTCCGTTTCCGCCACTGCATCGCGCTCCGGATCGAACCCATGCAGATTGCCAAGCGCAAAACGAGCAGTGTTGCGGAGCTTGCGATAACCGTCGGTGACACGTTGCAGGATTTCTGCCGAGCAGCGCATATCGTCGAAGTAGTTTGAAGAAGCACACCACAGTCGCAGAATCTCGGCGCCGGATTCTTTGATCACTTCATCAGGCGGTACTGCGTTGCCGGCAGACTTGTGCATCGCCTTGCCTTGCGCATCAACGGTCCAACCGTGTGTCAGAACTGTCTTGTACGGCGCTCGATTATGTACCGCTAACCCGATCATCAGCGATGAATTAAACCAACCGCGAAACTGGTCGCCGCCCTCGATGTAGACGTCTGCGGGCCAGCGCAGTTCAGGCCGAGACTCCAACACAGCAATTGAAGACGAGCCGCTGTCAAACCAGACATCGAGAATATCTGTCTCCTTTGTCCACTCCTGGCCACCACACTTGCCACATTTATAGCCTTCCGGTAGCAACTCGCTCGCGGTGCGCGTGTACCAGGCATCCGCCGACTCTTTCTCGAAAACGTCTGCAACCCGACTAATGATCTGCGGATCGGCGACAGCCTCATTACACTTCGCACAATAGAAAACAGGAATGGAGACGCCCCAGATGCGCTGCCGGGAAACGCACCAATCCGGCCGGCCCTTGAACATGTTGCGCATGCGATCTACGCCCCAGCCGGGCAGCCATTGCACGCGCTCGATTTCTGCAAGCGCCGCAGCCCGCAATGAGTTAGCTCCGGAAGAACTCGCGTCGGAAAAGTTTTCGGTGAAATTGCTACTGTCGCGGCCATCTTCATCGCGTTCAACGACTGGCCCGCCGGCACGGTCCATAGAGATGAACCACTGCGGCGTGGCGCGAAAGATAACTGGATTCTTGCAGCGCCAGCAGTGCGGGTAGCGATGTTCGTAGGTTTCGGTAAAGAGCAAAACGGTGCGTTCGCGCATGAACTCGACAATCCGCGGATTCGCATCAAACACACTCTGCCCCGCGAAATGTTCAACTTCCGGTGTGAAGTGTCCCGAGTTATCTACGGGACAATAGATTTCGAGGCCGTAACTCTTACCAATTACGAAGTCGTCGTGTCCGTGACCAGGCGCCGTGTGTACGCAACCAGTTCCTGACTTGCCAGTCTTCTTCGGATCGCGCGCCTCGCGTACGTCGAGTTCTACCTCTGCATCGGCTTCGCCTCCGAGCGTAACGTGATCTCCCACCATTAGCAGTGAAGGGCGGTCCAGCCACGCGTGCCCACACTCGAGGCGGTCCAGCTTGGCACCGGGAAAGCGAGCCAGCACTTGAAGTGGTTCGGCATCGGTGGCCGCCAGTCCACATTTTTCTGCAACCGATTCCAGCAGTTCACTGGCGACGATAAAAACCTCATTGCCATGCGCAAACGCGGAGTACTCGAAATCTGGATGGACTGCGATTCCCAGGTTCGCCGGGAGTGTCCAGGGCGTGGTCGTCCAGATCAAAACAAAAACTTTACGTCCGGCAAGCGCGGGATCGATCAACGCCGGATCGCTGCGCAAAGGAAATTTAACGTATACCGAAGGACTGGAGTGTTGCTGGTATTCGACCTCGGCTTCTGCAAGGGCGGTTTGATCGTGGATGCACCAGTAGACGGGCCGCGCGCCTTTGTAGACGTAACCGCGCTCGACAAACCTACCGAACAAACGCGCAGTCTCCGCCTCATAATGATTCGACATCGTGAGATACGGATTGTCCCATTCACCGAAGATGCCGAGCCGTTGAAAGTCGCGGGTCTGTCGCTTCAGGGCTTCCGAAGCATGCTCGCGACAGGCGCGCCGGATGGAAACCGGCGGCATGTTGGCTTTCTTTGCGCCCAGCTTGCGATCGACGTAGAGCTCAATCGGCAGACCGTGGCAGTCGTAACCGGGAACGTACGGTGCATCAAAGCCCATCATCGTGCGCGACTTGACGATGAAGTCCTTCAGAATCTTGTTCAGGGCGGTGCCCAAATGGATGTCGGCGTTGGCGTAAGGCGGTCCGTCATGGAGGATAAACTTCTCGGCGCAGACGCGATCCTTGCGGATGAGGTCGTACAGTTTGAGTTCCGTCCATTTCTTCAGACGCGCCGGCTCGTTTTGCGCCAAATTAGCCTTTTGCGCGAAGCCGGTCTTGGGGAGATTGACTGTCTTTTTCAGGTCAAGAGTGTCTGTAGACATAAGCGTTCAGGGCGTAGGAATTATTAATACTAACACTGAGATCTCAAATTTGAGATGTCAGATCTCAGATGCCGGAAGTGTGCGCGCCAAAACCACGAACAAGTAAAAACCCGAACCAGCTCCCGGAGGACTTGATGGTTCGGGTTCAAGTGAACGATAGAGACCGAATTCAGCCGATGAACATCTCATCTTCTCCGTAGATTTGATTAACGGGCTTCGGCGCGGGAGCCACGAGTACTTCGAGGCCGCGGCGAAAGCCCGCCATAATCGCAGCCAGCTCGCGCGCCGGCTCAATTACTTTCGACTGAATAAAATCCGTCGTTGTCGTAACCTGCCGGTGCGTGCGGTCGATAGTATTGCTGACCAGTTCAACTTTGTCTCGCGCTTCCCGCGCGCCGTGACTGACGACCTCTTTCAACTCGCCAACTTCGTCTTTCAAAATTGCCAGCGATTCAGAGAAATGCATTGTTGCGGTGGAAAGATGGCTTGAGACCGCGGTGATTTGTTCGGCAATGTGCTTGCCCTGGACTGCGATCTGTTTGCCCTGTTCGCTGACCACAGTAACCTTCTCGATCAGCGGCTCGAGCTTTTCTTCCAACCGGTTCACCGATTTGACTGCACGGCTGACAAACACGGCGATCGAAACCATCGCAATCGCCATGATGATAAACGACAGGGCAATAACGACCATTACCCAGAACATGGGATCTTGGGTGTTGAATTGAAGCGCTAAGGTCATGGGGCGTTGGTGTTTTCGGTCCTTACCGCAGAATTTCCGATTGCCAATTGCCAATTGCCGATTTCTTCCAATCGTCAATCGGCAATCAACAATCGGCAATTCCTCAGTTCGCTTTCTCGTCGTACTTCGGAGCAGCCTCGATGCGACCGGACATTTCAGTCTTGCGCTTTTCTTCTTGATAGGCTTTCTTGCCGGCATCGATAGCGGCCGCCACGGTTCCGGTTTGGCGCGCTGCAGTTTCGCGTGCGGTGCGCGCGAGATCGGAAGCAGTGTCACGGGCTGTGCGCGCCGCATCGCCTACGCGCTCAGAAGCAGTCGAATAGAGTTCAGCCGCGCGTTCCCGGCCGGTTTCGTAATACTCGCCGGCTCGCTCGCCGAGTTGTTGGGCAGCTTCGCGTGAACGGTCAATACCTTTCCGCGTCGCATCGGCAATGTCTTCGCGCAGTTCCTGTCCGGATTTAGGGGCAAACAGCAGAGCGATCACCGCTCCGATACCGCCGCCAATTAGTAGATAAGTAAGACGGGTGGAGACGCTGTCACCTCGATCTTGTCGATAGTCGTCGCTTCCCATAAGGGATTACCTCCAGAATCTCAAGCCGCGGGGCTTGCACGGGTTAATTAGAATTGTTTGTGAAGTTCCAGCTTGGAATATAACACTCGCAAGACTCATGTCTCAAGTCTCAGGTCTCAGGTCTCAAGTTCGGACATTTGTTTGGTGACGTTTCTTGTTATTTCGTGGAACCACACGAAACAGCACGAACATGATTTGAGACTTGAGACTTGAGACCTGAGACCTGAGACCTGAGACCTGAGACTTGAGACCTGAGACTTATACTTATTCCGCTTTCCCGTTGTACTGCTCCAATTTGCGATAGAGGGTCTTGCGCCCAATGCCGAGCGCGCGGGCAGCGTGGGACTTGTCGCCGCGCGTGTAATCGAGCGTGGCTTCAATCGCCTGGCGCTCGATTTCTTCCATCGATGAAGGTACGGTGACCGCAAACGTCGTCGTGCGTCCCTCGCTGGCAGCACTGGCGCGTTCCACCTTGATGCGATCGCGTTCTTCCAGGACAGTCTTGTTAATCGCCTCCGGCAAATCTTCGAGTTCAATCTGCCGGCCCGAAGCAATGATCACAGCGCGCTCAATGGAGTTTTCCAGTTCGCGAACATTCCCGGGCCAGTGATAAGTCATGAGGGCCTGCAACGCGTCTTTAGAGATGCCGGAAATGAACCGCCCTGTCTTTTGTTTGTAGTGTTCCAGAAAATGGATTACCAGCGGATGAATGTCTTCGGGACGCTCACGCAAAGGCGGAAGCACGATCGGAAAGACGGAAAGTCGATAAAAAAGATCGCGACGAAATGTTCCCTGTTCAGTGGCGCGTTCGAGATCCACATTAGAAGCGGCGATCACACGCACATCCGTCTTTAATACTTCGTTGCCACCAACGCGCGTGAACTCGCCGTCCTGAAGCACACGCAGCAGGCGAACCTGCGCCGACAAACTCATCTCACCTACTTCGTCGAGGAACAACGTGCCCCCATTTGCCTCTTCAAATCGTCCACGTCGCCGCGTGCGCGCGTCGGTGAACGCACCTTTCTCGTGTCCAAATAGTTCCGACTCGAGCAGCGTCTCAGGTATCGCGCCGCAATTGAGCTTCACGTAGGGATGGTTCTCGCGCCCGGAGTTGTAGTGGATTAGATTCGCTAAAAGCTCCTTACCCGTGCCTGATTCACCGTGGATCAAAACCGTGGTCTGAGTGTTGGCGACACTGAGCGCTAATTCCATCGCATGACGAATTGCAGCAGTTTGTCCGATGATGCGTCCCTCGCCATAACGCTCATGCAGGGCGCTGCGCAGGTGCATCACTTCCGCAGAAAGTTGATCGCGTTCCAGCGCCGTGCCGATTTGATCCGCGATGCCTTCCACAAGCGCCACTTCGTGATCGTCAAATCCTTCGCGCGCTTCACTCCAGACGAGTCCCAGCAATCCAAACGTATGACCGGCAACACGTACGGGAGCCACCAGTGCGGCCCGGCCTCCGAGAGTGGCGTTAAAAATAAGCCGGAAGGGAAACGGCAAGTCTTTGTCGAGCAACCGCAGCGTCTTACCTTCGGCGAGCACTGCCATAGCCGCCGGAAACTCGGTGATGTCCAAAGATTGTTCGTGCGATGCAATCAATCCTTGAACCGTGTCAGTGGTGGCATGCGGCGCGGCCTTGAAAGCTGCGAGGCTAATGCGCCCACCCTTGCGATCGAGAACGCCAAGAGCCGAATAGTCGGCGCCTACAAGTGAGATTGCGCGTTCGAGCACGAGTGAAGAGACGTCGCGGAAATCCGAACGAGCGTTCAAAGCATTGGCAATTTCCAGGAGGGCACGTTTTGTTTCGCCCTCGCGTTCCTTGTCCGTGAAAAGCCTTGTGTACTGGTAGCCGACCGCGATCTGGCTGGCGATCGATTCCAGGAATGAAACCTCATCATCAAGCCAGGCGCGCGTCGAACGCGTGGTATGCATGCCCACGAGGCCGAGCACATCGCCTCCAAGGACAACCGGCACAACGAGCAACGATCGCGTTCTGAGACTGGCGGCGAGAAAGCGAACCTTCTGATCGAGCCCGGGCGCTGACGTGTCGTCCAGCCTGATGGGTTTAGTTAGATCAACATGCTCGGAAAGCCTGTTGAGCTCGAGCGGAATGGCAATTCCCAAACTCGAAGGCACATCGTCGGAGGCACGCCATTCGTGACTGATTTTGAGTTCACTCGCTGATGTCAGTTGGATGACATCGCAACGATCCACATTCATCATGCGACCCAATTCGGAGACGATCACATTGAGAAAGCGATCCAGATTAATGGTAGTGGGAAAGGCAAGCGCCAGCCGCGTGATAATCGATTCACGCGCTTCGTGCATTTTAATCTTGCGTTCGAGCGAAAGGGATTGTGCAGTATCAGACATCTTTAAGGCGCGCTGGAAACGGCTGTGTATAAGACTCGTGCAGCCTCACTCACCGTTCATGTCGTCGATCATAACGAACTGGGGATGAAATGCAAAGCAGGTGATTCGATTGCCGCTTGCCGCTTGTCGATTAGCCGGTAGTGAGGGGAACAATCGAAAATCGGCTTGGAAATCTGCAATGTCGAAGCCCGCTAGCGCGCAGTGGTACGACCGGTACCCACCGGCCAACGCTGGCTGCGGTCAGTCGCATCTCGTCATGGGAACGGATGCATTTTGGGAATGAGATTAGTGCTACCTGGGGTAAGCATCGAAATCGGCATTGTAAAATCGACTATGTCGAAGTCGCTGGGGCTACTGGCTTCACGCCCCTCCGGGCCGAATCGGCAATCGCCGATCGGAAGTCGGCAATCGAAAGAGGCCCACATTGCAAAGGCTGGCAAACGATCACATAATCAGCCCAACCTGCATCCGGGTCTTTTGGGCTGAAGAACAATGCCAATCTACGAATATCAGTGTCGCAAATGTGGCGCACTCTCAGAGGTTTTTCAGAAGATGGACGCTAAGCCGCCGGCAAAGTGCGGCAAGTGCGGTGGCCGTTTAGAACGACGGATCTCGGCCCCCGCGATCCAGTTCAAAGGATCGGGTTGGTACGTGACAGACTATGCAAATAACGGCAAACGGGCCGCCGAAAAAGCGGAATCCGATGCTGCTAAGGTCGACAAAAAGAGCGACAAGAAAAAAGAAAGCTCCCCGGCTAAGAAAACTTCCGAAAAAGCTTCAACCACCAAGTCTCCCAGTAAAGATTGAAGCCTCACGAACCAGCGTAAACTAATGTCACAGTTACTCGGTGACGGACCCACAAGCAAACTGAAAACAACTGGCCGCGGTTTGCGCATACCTTTCTATTTCCTGGCAGCGCTGCTGCTGTTGCCAGCGTTGTGCAGTTTGATTCTGGGGCAAGCGGGACGGCGCCAGCGACCAACTACCGGTGGAGTTTTATTGGGCATCACCGCCAAACGCGCGGACAATTCCAGCGCCAACATTACCAGCAAGAACGTTTCTCTTTACGATAACGGCGTGGAGCAGACGATCAGGAATTTCACGCCTGATCCCTCTCCAGCGCGGATCGTTTTGCTGGTCGACAACTCAGTTACGCTCCGTGCTGATGTCGAGAAACTGGAACAAGCGGCACGCGAGTTTGCATACGAAATCTACGAAGGGGATCAACTCTTGATTGTAGGTTTTGACGAAGAGGCGGAGATAGTTGTTGACTGGACCGATGACGCCAAGTCAATCGAAGCCTCACTCAAAGGTTTTCGCAAGAAAGGGCAACCGCATCTTTTCGACGCCTTGAGTGCGGTAGTAGATCAGGCGTTGCGCGCCTTGCCGGGACAGAAACGCGTAATCGTGATTATTGGCGATGGTCTCGATCGTGGCAGCAAGACCACTTTTGATAAGACGGTCGCAGACCTGCAAGCCAACGACATCACCGTTTACATGATTCAAATCCCCGATCGCACGCGCGGTGCAATTCGGCGCGATGTGCCGAAGCCAAGACAGGTAGTCGATAAGTTGGTAGAAGCGACCGGTGGTCTCGTGTTTCCGATCGAGGAAACATCTGAAGCGGCGAAAACAATTTGTGATGAGCTGCGCAAGAACCGCTTTGTCTTGTCTTACCTTCCTTCCAGCGCTCCTTTTGGTGAGTCGCGTCGGATACTGGTTGCCGGCGACGAAGGAATCATCGTTCGCTCGAAGTCGATGCAACAGCCTAACTAAAAACGAGCTTAGAGCTTTGAACGTTGTACTTTGTTCGAGTTACCCCACTTGAATCAGTTTGGTGAAACCGAGCCAGTTGCCAAAGCGAACAAAGTACAAAGCACCAAGTACAAAGGACTAAGAACAAAGTGCAATGACCTCACTTTTTGCGGCGAGAGTACACAAGAAACAAAACTCCAATAATGATTAGCACCAGCGTTTCCATGAAAATGAAAAAACGCGGAACAAAGGTGCCGTCCTCGTCAAACGAATCCTGATAGGCGACGAGGGTTCCCAGGGTCAGCCCCGCCACCAGCCAGATCAATTGACGCTTTGTATCCCACATGATGAACTTTGCCGCTCTCACGCTCGTAGTCAAAGCGGCAGGTAACGCGCAATGTATTGTCCCAAGTGTAGTCAACAACAACTAGCCGAGGATCTGCGGTTTTGCTCGCGCTGCGGGTTTCCTCTTACGGGCGTTGCTTTGCTGTTGGAAAATGATGGGCTCATATCGCAATTAGCGGTTCCCGAAACTCCCGGACAACGCGGAAAGATGATAAAGGAAAGCTGGATCGTCACCTTAGCCTCGTGGGCGGTGGCCCTGCTGACCACATTGGCGTGGGACTGGGGCGGTTCCTTAGAATCAGTCGCGAAGGTTGGGTCCCTGATCTTTTTTCTCCTGGGAGTGATGGGATTGCTCAGGTTTGTTTACGCTTTCCTTATTGTGAAGGACGGGTCTGCTAGTGCTGCCGCCCCTGCCTTTCCCGCAAATCCTGGTCGCGCTGCTTTGCCTTCGCCGCAGGACATCCCCTTGACAGATTACCCGCAGCGGAAAAACACACGAGAAATGATTCCTCGTGGCAGTGTCACTGAAAACACCACGCGATTGTTGGATGAAGAATAACTTCGTGCTGGGGAGGAACCGCCAAGGCGCCGAGACGCCAAGAGCGCGGAGACCTTCATGATCATGCACCGTTTCATAGTCGCGCCCTGCGCCTCAGGATGTATGCTGAATCAACTTGCCTTGCCCTAAGGTCCTTTGTTCGTGCGGCTTCGGCTTTGCCGCCCGGTGTGAGGCGGTGGCTATGCCCCGCCGTAGACGTACCTTTTACATTTTGGGCTATGCCCTCGGTGCGGCAAGACATTTTCATACTTGGCGCGCTTGGCGGCTCTCGGCGACTTGGCGGTGATTTATTTAATTACTTAAGATTCCCGACAGCCAATGCATGATGTTTAGGGCGAGCTGCCGGTTATCGCTGCCGGGAACGTTCATGCCCATCGGCCGATCCTGCGGCCCTGCCAATTGCGCCGAGAGCATCGCGGCTTCCCCCATCACTACCACCCGACCTTTGCCAAACTTCAAAGCAATACCCTGCGCGCGTCCCGCCGCCGAGACGAGCGTAGTTGAATCTCTGTCGGGCTTGTCCTGCGCCGTGTCGGCGAGAATCATGAAAGCAAGGCTGTCTTTTGGACCCTTGAGTGATTGACCCGTGAAAGTGTATACGCGTTTGATCAACTCGCTGTCGTTTCGTCCACGCGTAATCGGGTGATCAAGTAACAGTTTGTTTTCTCGAGAAAAGAGCAATGAGGAAGGACCGTTCGGGACAAAACTATTTGCGGCGTCGAGCGTGTAGCCTTTGCTCATGTCGATCTGAAAACGCTTGCCTAAATTTTCCGCGGCACCGCCGAACGGAGCATGATCGGCAATCAATAACAACGCGCCCCCGGCTTTTACCCAATCACGAACGGCATCACATTCTTGATCCGTAAAGGCCGGTTTGTCAGCCCCCTCATCATCCATTTCCTCCGCCCCCAGAGCGTTGGCGATCACCAGCACCTTGAAACTGTCCAGCGCAGGTCGAGTGAACGGTTTGCGATTGACCACCACATGATAGCCGTCGTTGTTAATCAGATCGGCGAATGGCTTGTAGCGCCCGGTGGTCGTGTGGAAATTGTTGTGTGCTTCATCGAAAAGCACGCGGGGATAGTTTTTTGTATAAGCAGGCTGCTCAACAGCAATGTTGAAGGTTGGATCGGGACGTTGTTGTGCGCTCGCCAGCGCCGCCAGGAGCAGGTTAACGACGAAGACAATGACAATTCGCGAGATCAGTTGCATAGCGGTTCCTTGTTAAAGGCGCGCGCGCAGTTTTTCCAATCTTTCTGCCGCCAGCGCGAGTGTTTCATCTTTCTTGCAATAACAAAATCTGACCTGTTGCGAGCCGCGCTCGGGAACACTGTAGAAGCTGGAGCCCGGCACGCAGGCAACGCCAACTTCGCGAATCAGGTGCCGCGTAAACTCGACATCATTGGCAAATCCGAAAGCGGAAATGTCGGTCATGATGTAGTAAGCGCCATCCGGTCGAAACGTTTTGAAACCGGCTTTGTCCAACACCGGCAACAGCAAGTCGCGTCGCGCGCGATACTCCGCCTGCAACCGTTCGTAGTATGCGGGCAGCAGTGATAGTGCATACGCGCCGGCGGCTTGTAATGGAGCAGCGGCGCCTACCGTTAGAAAGTCGTGGACCTTGCGGATGCCGCTTGTGATCTCGGGAGCAGCGATGCAATAGCCCACACGCCAGCCGGTGACCGAATAGGTCTTGGACATGGAATTTACGATCACGGTGCGGTCGCGCATGCCGTCGAGCTGCGCCATGGAGATGTGTTGAATCTCCGCGCCGCTGCGCGGATAGATGATGTGTTCGTAAATTTCATCGGTGAAGCAGAGTGCATCAAATTCCTGGCAGAGGCTGGCAATGAACTCCATTTCTGAACGCGTAAAAACTTTGCCGGTCGGATTGTTGGGATTGCAGATGATGATTGCTTTGGTTTTGGCATTGAACGCTGCGCGCAACTCGTCCGGATCAAACGTCCAGTCCGGAGCGCGCAAAGGAACGTATCGCGGGCGCGCATCGGAAAGGATCGCATCGGGGGCGTAGTTTTCGTAGAACGGTTCAAAGACCACCACCTCATCACCCGGATCGACCGTGGCCATCATCGCGGCAATCATTCCTTCCGTCGAACCGCAGGTTACTGTCAACTCTGTTTCCGGATCTACGTCAAGTCCCAGATACCACTTTGTCTTCTTCGCGATCGCCTCGCGAAAATCGCGCGCGCCCCAGGTGATTGCATATTGATTGATGTCGTCGGCGATTGCCTGCATTGCGACTTGTTTTATGTCTGCCGGCGCCGCGAAATCGGGAAAGCCTTGCGAAAGATTCACCGCGCCATGCTTCAGCGCTTCGCGCGTCATTTCTCGAATCACTGATTCGGTAAACAGGCTGGCTTTGTGTGAAACGTGCCTATGTTGTGAAGGGGCGGGTGTAGTCATTCGAAGCAAAGCGCAGTCAGGAAGGCCCGCTTGCGGCCGCTTGTTGTAATCAAAAGACTCGTTGACGAACGGATGCTCGCACAGATGCCGCGCGTGTTCAAGAAAGCTCACATTGCGGAGCGGGGGCAAGCCCGCCTTCCGGACTGCGCTGGGGAATCTACGGAATAATCTCCTGTCCGGCAGCGTCGCGGCGCAACTGTTCAACGATGGACCGAAGTGCAGGAGCGAGGCTGCCATTGGGAGCTAAGGCCAGATACTTCTCATAGGCCGCAAGTGCTTCCTTGTACTTCTGTTGTTTTTCGTAAGCGGCGCCCAGCAACTGATAGATCACCGGCTCTGAATCCGAGAGTTGCGCCAGCGCTTTTTGATATTCAGCCACCGCCTCGTCTAGTTGGCCCTTTTCTTCGAGCACGCGCGCGAGTCCGACGTGAGCTTCCGGCTGTACACCCTTCCCTTCGCGAATAGCCCGGCGAAATGAAGCCATCGCTTTATCATCAAAGGCGCCTTCACGATGGATGCGTCCCTCGACTGCCGACGCCTCCGCGTAAGCTGGACGAGTACGGCGAGCAGCTTCGATCTCAGCGAGCGCCTCCGGGTATTCGTTTAACTCCAGCAGCACCCGAGCTAATCCTACACGGGCGGCCGGATATGCCGGACGCAATCGTAAAGCTTCGCGATAGAGCTCCACCGCGTGCCTTTGTGCTTCCTCAGTTTTCGCCTGCTCGCGAGCAGTTTCGGCGCGTTGGAAAGCGAGTTCGGCAGCATCAGTTGAGCGCACAAGCTTAACTGCAGCGGTGCGTTTTCCCGGCAGGAGCGGGACGGTTACTTCTTTGAAGCCGTTCGCGCGCACGCGCAGGGTATGCCGGCCGGGAGTAATCCTGGTTATTGCCAGTTTACCGGACGCGTCGGTAGTGCCACGTCTGATTTCATCAAGCCAGATAATAGCGTTGGGTTCGGTGGTGATTGTTAGGGCGGGAGTGCTGGTTCTTTGAGCTGAAGTCGTCGCGCTTATAACAGCCAGACTGAGCAGTATCGTGAGAGTAATGAGGAAAGAAGAAAAGAGCGGGGGCAAGCCCGCCTTCCGGACTGCAATTGATTTCAAGAGCGGCGGCAAGCCGGCCTTCCGGACTGCAGTTAATCCTCGGTGCTCGTTCATAAATCCCCGAGTCTATTCTTCTTCTTCGTCTCCAATCACGCGGCGCTTGCGGACACTCGAATCACCCGACGGCGATCCGGAGGGCTGCGCTGTGATTGCTTTCGTTCCCACTTCGGGCCGAAAGTTCCCGTTCATGTCGTAGAGCCGCTCATACTGAAGGCGGTTGCGCACCACGCCTTGCACATAACCGCGCGTTTCCTTGAATGGCACGGCTTCCGCCCACTCATCAATCTCCAGCGGTAATGATGTGCGCCAGCTCACCGCGCGTCCCGGTCCGGCGTTGTAAGCCGCGGCGACGTACTCGATGCGTCCAAACTTGTCGATTTGATCTCTCAGGTAAGCCGTGCCCAGTTGGATATTCAGTCGCGGTTCAAAGAGCGAGTCAACCGTGATGCTGCGATCGACGCTATACTTCTTCGCTGTCAATGTCGCTGTCGGAACCAACACTTGCATCAGGCCATAGGCTCGGGCCGCCGACTTCGCTCGTGGATCAAATACGGTCTCCTGGCGAATCAGGCCGGCGACTTGATAAGGATCAAGATTACGCGCACGCGATTCCTGGACGATGATGTCCCAATAAGCGAGGGGATAAAACACATCCCACTCGGCGCGCGTCATCTCTTCCGGCTTCATCTGCGAATAGTCAGGGAAACTTTTCTTAAGCGTGTTTAGCGCGCGCACATTGTCTTCCTGGTAACGATAGATTTGCGCAATCGCGAGGTTAACCTTCGGACTATTTGGGCCAGCCGCGGCCGCCTGTGCTAATTCTTCAAACGCCCATTCATCGAGCCCGACGTTGTTCAATTGCGCCGCCTTCACGATCCGTGACTCTTCCGCGGGTCCGGCAGTCTCCTCGGCTACTGTCACCGTTTGCAGGTTTGCAATCGCGCGTCCCACAACTGAATCCGGCGGGAAGCTCTGCTGCGTGTTGCCCTTCATCGCGCTCAAACGCTGCTTGGCGAGGTAGCCATACCAATTCGCGTCGTATCGACCAAGCACCGCCTGGTAAAGAGCGCGAGCTTCGGCAAGTTTTCCGGCACGCTCGGAATCACGGGCAGCCCAATAACCGGCACGACCGCGATTGTCGTTGTTCTTGTCGACGTAATAAGCGAGATGCTCAGTGAGGAGTTTTGCTGATTCCAAAAAATTCCGTGCTTCGTGGGCCCGCCAAGCCAGATCAAACTGGGCTTGCACCACTTCAATCGAACCAGGCGCAGCGTTAACCGCAGCCCGCAGGAAATAGGTAGCATCGGCATCGTTCTTAGCGTCTGCAGCGATTTGTCCAGCGCTCACTAATGCGCGTGGCAGAAAAACGCTGTTGGGAAATGCGCGACGCAGCTCGTCCACCGTACTGCGCACTTGTTCCCATTGCCGCGTGCGTGCGTAAGTCTGAGTCAGATAAAAAAGAGCCTCGGCCCGGGTCTCAGCTGCGGAAGAAGGGATGTTACTGAGAACTGAGGCGGCTTCAGTACGCTTCGCGTTTGCCGCGGCGATGCCGCGACGCAACTGATTCGGGGTGTTTGCCAAGGTGGGAAACTTCAAGAGTGCGTCGGTGTAAGCCTGGTAAGCGTCGTTGTAACGCCTCGCGTCAAACAATCTCTCAGCCCGCGCAATAGCTTCGGCTTCATTGAGAGGCGCAAGCGTGGACGAAAGTTGCGGAATCAGAGACTGGGCCTGCGTACTTTCGGATGACGCGGGGGCGAAGAAATAGATCCGCCGATAGGAGGCTAACGCGCGCGCGTTGTCGCCGCTTTGTGTGGAAGCCTTGGCCGCTAGTAAAAGCGCTGTCGCGTCATCTTTGCTTGTTAACTCTTTCAGAAGGACGGGAACTGCGGCCCCCTGACCGGACTTTAAGAGGATATCCGCGACCCGTAACGTCGACTCCCGAACGCGGATTGAACTGGGATAGTTTCTGATCAGTTGTTCATACACCGTGCGTGCCAGTGCGCTCTGCCCCGTTTGTTCCAGAGCATTACCGCGCATGAAGAGGCCGTGATCCCCAAGCGAGGTGTATTCCTCAATCACATTCGTATCGAGGAGGGTCGCCGCACCGGCATAATCGGTTGCGCGCACTTTGATCCGCGCCCGAACCAGGCGCGCTAGGCCCGCGGCCTTGGTGCGCGGAAATTCCGCCTCCATGCGCGCAACCACGTCATCTGCCGGTAGCTGTCCGCGGCGAGTTTGCGAACGTAGAATCTCGAGGGCTTTCAGCTCAGCGGGGGTGTTTTGCTGGGTGAAACAACTAGCCGTCAGGAAGGCAGGAAGCGTAGCGCCGACAACGACGGCTACACCCAGCACGATGAGAATGAAACGCTGCTTGCCAGGTAGACCGGTCATGTTTTCCCCCAAATAATTCGGGTCTCGCTATCAGACCTGAAGTTTAAAAAAGAAGAGTCCCAAGTCTCAAGGCCGCTTGCAAAAGACTTTGGTCTTGAGACTTGAGACTAAAACCTGAGACGGATTTTACGCGGAAACAGTTGCTCCGGGATAAGCGTTGCCCAGTTTCCCGGCGTCACCCTCAGCGAGAGTGTTCACCAGCTCATGATGGAAGTAGTCATAACTCTGGGCCACCTCCGGTTTCACGCGTTTGTCATACATGTCGCGAGAGCGATCGATGTATTCGCGTAAACGGTCGTAAAGGTCGCTCTGGGAGCGGCCTTCCTGAACTTTCTGTTCGTTGTAAAGTTTGATTTCGGACACGAGCAGCCGAGCGAAGCGCCGGGCATCTATATGTAGTCGCCGTTCTTCCTCGCCGGAAACGGCAACCGGAAGTTCGACATCAGCCCCATAACGCCGCCGCGGCGCGGCTGGCGCGGACGCATCAATTGACGGCACCGCTTCGGCTTCAACTTGTTCGGGAACGGGTTCAGCCTCAGCTTCCACGATGTCACTGACGACATCGGCCGGCACTGGCTCCTCGACAATTTCAGCAGCAACCTCTTGAGCCGCCGCTTCTTCGACTGCCGTGTCGGCTTCAGCAACAGGTTCTGCGGCATACTCGCGTTCGGGCGCGTAACTGCTTACCGGCGCTTCGGGAGTTGCTTCATGAGGTTCGGGTTGCGGTGCGGGAGCTTTCGCTGGAGCTTGTGCGGCTAACAGATCGACAGACATCCCTGACATCTGCACTAGTGTTTCCAGCGCCTCGAGGTTTATCGCTTCAGAATCAAGTGAACCCGAATCAGCGTAGAGGACAGCCACTGCCCGCTTGCGCACGTTCAGCGGAATAGCGACAACTCGTTCCGGCGGCGACTCTTGTCCCAGCCGGTTAAGCAGTACGTGATTCTCTGACTGCGTATGAGCACCACCGCTCCAGGTCGTGCGGGTCATGGCAACTTCAGAAAGCAGATTGTTGCCAGTGAGCGGGATCGAAATCTGTTGCACTGCGTTGTCGCCCACGCTGCCTTCAAAGCCGCGTGCACGCCAGCCGATTGCCTTGTCGCCTTTAATGGCGAAGAAGGCGACGCGTGGC
>DASSCX010000172.1:0-7281 GCA_035697425.1 Pyrinomonadaceae bacterium
TTCGATTCACGTCAATGGATTAAAGCTGATGATGCGTATTATGTGCGTTCCTCAGAACTGACTACGCCGATGAATGGAGGCATCATCGCTTTTCTTGACCAATCGAAGGCGCAGGAAGCGGTGGGCAAATATCATGGCACGCAGCTTCGCTCCAAGGATGTTTTTACTCCGTAACCATCATCATGGACACAAACGCGATCACAACCATTGCTCGACAGGAACTGGTCATCAATATTCGCAACCGGTGGACGCTCGTGTTTGCGGGCGTCTTTGGAATTCTGGTGCTGGCGATCTCTTACTTTGGCTTAGTTACGGCCGGCACCGTGGGATTTCAAGGCTTCGCACGCACTTCGGCGAGCTTGCTGAACCTGGTGCTTTACATTGTTCCGCTGGTGGCACTAACGATGGGCACACTCAGTTTTAGCAGCGAAAAAAGCGCGAGCGAGTTGTTATTTTCGCAGCCTGTAAGTCGCGGGGAAATTCTGCTCGGCAAGTTCCTGGGGCTGTTTGCTTCGATTTTCACTGCCACGTTGATCGGCTTCGGCCTCGCCGGTGTCATCATTGCAACAAAAGCAGGAACTGAAGGCTCGTTGCGTTATCCCGCATTTGTCGGTTTCTCGCTGCTTCTGGCCCTTATCTTTTTGAGTTTGTCAGCTCTCATTGCGGCACTTTGCCAGCGCAAGAGTAAAGCTTTTGGCGTTGCACTATTTGTCTGGTTTTTCTTTGTTCTCTTCTACGACCTGCTGGTGATCGGCCTGACGTTTCTGCTGCAGGAGCGCACGGCCAACGCTTTCATCTTCGGTTCACTGTTCGGAAATCCCGTGGATATGGTGCGCATAGCGAGTCTGATTACACTCAACGGCAAGGATATTTTCGGTGCCGGCGGCGCCGCACTCCTGAAATTCCTGGGTGGTGAAAGCATGAGCGTGGCGCTTTTACTGGTCGCACTTTCCTGCTGGGTAGCCCTGCCATTATTCGTAGCCCAAAAATTGCTGAAACATCAGGATATTTGATTTCCAAACCTCTCGGCGATGATGCGATATGAAGAAACTATACGTCGCTGGAGTTGCCGCGATCATTATCATCATCGCTATCGTCTCGCTGCTCTACTTTCGCGCCGACGAGCGAAACGAGCGCTTGCACTATGAACGCGAAGAGACCGAACTGATAATTGCAAATCTACCGCTGGCAGACCTCACCATGTATAAAGCGGGAACAAGTCTTCAAGACGCGGTTGCCTTGTCACCTATTGACCGCGAAAGAATCTGGCTGTCGCCGGGTAATTACTTCTTGAAGGTTGATCTCAGTGCTCGGACCTTTTTCTACCCGCTTCCAATGGTGAGTTCTCGCGGCGGTCCTGACAAAGAAGGCACACTTACGGTGACAATTCGTTCGCCTCAGGCGGACTATCCGCACGGGTTGCTGCCAGATTTACCCGACTTCGTCTTCATTCCCTCGGGGCACTTTCTTTTCGGTGACCACTTGCGCGTCCAGGAACCGCATTATGTTTGGCTGGGTGGGTTCTTTATTAGCCCGTTTGAGGTTACCAATGCTGAATTCCGCAAATTTATGATCGACTCTCGCGGATACGCGAACGATGCGAATTGGACGGAGGCCGGACGAAAATGGAAAGCCTCAAACCTCTCACACGTAACGGCGCTGTTGACACCGACGGACGCGGAGTTCGAGCGTTTTGGTCAGCCTGATCAGCCGGTCGTACAGGTTAATTGGTTTGAAGCCAATGCCTATTGCCATTGGTTAACAAAAACCATGGGGGGCGGAAAATGGATCTTCGGTTTGCCGACAGAAGCCGAATGGGAAAAGGCAGCACGAGGACCGGATAATTTTGATTACGCACTTGGCATGAACATAAGTGATAACGAGGCGAGGTTGTATAACTGGAAAAAGAATCCGGGCGCCGAGGTGACAGTGGTTGGTGTTCGTGAGACCAAATCAAAGTACCAACCCAACCGTTATGGTCTCTATCACATGACCGGCAACGTGGCCGAGTGGACTCAATCCGTTTATCGAACCTACAGTCGCCAGCATCCATATGTTGATGATGACGATCGAAACCACGATGAGATGCCGGGAGAACGTGTGCTGCGGGGAGGTTCCTGGTACACCGCGAGCATCGCGGTTCTCTATATCCCTTATCGAGAGAATTTTCGGCCGGAGGTCCAAACGCCGTACCTTGGATTCAGAGTCGTCGCGCGCCCCGTGCCTTAAAGCGGTCAATCCAGATGAAGCACCGAGGCAAGAAGTGAAAAAGCAAAAGGGCTGACGTTGCCGTCAACCCTTTCGCTGCCCGCCGCTGTCATATGCCGCTCACCATCAAAGGCCTGTTACGCGAACGTGTCAGTTCGCCGCGCGATAGAAGTAATATTCTGCCGTGTAATTCACCTCTCTCAGCTCGCCGACTGATGCGCCGGAATCACTGGGAGGCACCCCACCTACGGTATTCACTCGCTGAACGAAGGTGATACCGTCGAAAATCCCAGGGCCACTCGTCTCCTTCGACTGAAGCAACAACCAGGCGATCGCGGTCGAATCCGGCGTGCAGCCTGTTCCTGGAACACGCTCGGCCTTAACTCGACTGCCACTCTTGCTTTCCCAATTGGGTCCCCGGTAGTGACTGCCGACTTCGCCGAAGAAATTTGCTTCGGCGAATAGTCCAGCCCTTGGTGCATCAAAAACCCATGAGGTGCCGTTCCATATGTAAATTTGCACGCCACGCGCGTACACGTGAAACGCCAAGTTGTTTCCCGCTTCTACCTGGATACTGCCACACTGGGCTGGCAACTCCGGTCCGTTATTGTTGTCCACAGCCCTCGCGATCGAGGTGGGCTGCAGCGCGAGGCCAACGATGGTAAGCAAAACAAGAAACCGAACGACGCCTTTGATTTTCGTGTTGTACATCAACTCTCTCCTTTTAGCTTGAATCTGGTTGTTTGTTATTTGCGAAGTCATCTTTCCGTTCTCACTCTGATATGCGTCTTCTAAACAAAAACTCCATCATTAACATTGCAGATTGCCGATTGCTGTTTGCTGATTGGTCCCTAACGGAAGAAGCAATTCGAAAATCCGCGATCCGAAATCCCAAATGGAACGGCCACCCCGGATCAGGGCGCGACTGCATTTGGCGCGCATGACAATCCGAGAGGTGGCCGTTCAGTAGAGCGAATGTAACTCCTGGCTCGTTCTGGCGTTAGCAAAACGCCGGCGAAATGCTTTCGATTCGTTGCCTGGCTTTTGGCGTTAGACTTTCGAGGGTTTCGAGAACTTTCTCGTGCGTCATTCCCGTGCCGAGGTAGGTCCAGCGATTCGCCTGTTGCTGAACACGGCGAAACTCTTCACTCTCAGCGTCCGTCAATTGGCGGCCGGTGGCGCGGATAAAGCTTTCCCTGTCGAATTCGACTTGTTGCGCAAGTCCACCATCTATGAAACCGCCAATTTCAATGTATTCCTCGACACCCCGCATGATCTCTGCCTCGCTGCGGCCCGCAGCCAGCGACTCGACCATTAAGGTGTCGAGTTTGGCGTGTTGCACTTCTTCAAGCCAGTGATGTTTCAATAAGCTCTTGAACTGCGGATCGAGTTCCTGATCGTCCTTAATACTGTCCACGTAATGGCGTTGAACCATCCACTCGATATGGAGTGTTGTCAGCGCCACGCCGAGCGGGTCGTGCCCCAGTATTGCGCTGGCAATTGCTTCGGGTGGACCAATCACCGGGCACTTGGTGCCGAAACCGTCCTCAAAGTCCTGCCGGAAGCGCTTGAAGAGCTGGATGTGTTTTGCTTCTTCACTGGCAAACTGAAGCAACGCACGTACGCGGTAGTCGTCTCCCTGAAGTTGCGAACGTGCATGATCCAATACGAAAGGAAGAATGAACTCTTCAACGAGTTCGAAGATGCTCAGGTACGCGTTGCCGCGGATCTGGTTGAGAATTCGCTTCTCTTCAGAGGTTAAGAACGCGAGTGACTCCGTCCTCGCAAATGATTCGGGCATAAATGGCTTCGTAAAATCGAGTCGCCGTTCGCCGCCGATGATGTCTTCAATTCGCCAATGAACTGAATCAGATGCATTTAGAGTCGATTGATACGAATATCCGTGGTTCATTTCTGGAAATCTCCTTATGTTTCCAATCAAGTGTTCTAAGCGGTCGTCCGCCATAAATGGAAGGGTCGCCCGTCTGCTGTGAGACGCCGCGACGATCCACCGCTTACTGGCCTCCTGATCATGGTCGTTGAAGCCAGCTTTTCGCCGTCACTCTGATATGCGTCAGCCCGGGAGAGATTCCATCACCCAGCCAAGACTTTTTTTCCTTCCGCCGTAAAAGAGCTGGTAAAGGATGTTTGTTAGTTCGATTTTAATGAGCCGGTGTATGATCCAAGCCTAAATTTGAGGGTTGAGGATCCTCTGCTCCAGGGCTAACGGCAACTCACCGAACGGTGAGTGATCACTATGACGATTCCCGCATCGCAAAATGTGACGGAGATGCTGATTGCGTGGGGGCACGGCGATGAAGCGGCCCGAGATGCGTTGATCCCACTTGTATACGATCAGCTGCGCCGCATCGCACGTCATCATCTGCGTGGCGAACGTGCTGGTCACACACTGCAAACCTCTGAGCTGATCAATGAGGCATATTTGAAATTGGTCGAGCAGTCGGTCTCGTGGCAGAGCCGCGCTCACTTCTTTGGCATTGCCGCCCGGTTGATGCGGCAGGTACTGGTGGATTATGCGCGCTCCCGGCAACGGCTCAAACGCGGCGGCGATCGGCAGCAGATTTCGCTAACCGCTGTCGAGGGAGAGCAAGAACAGGCCGCCGATCTGCTTGCTCTCAATGCGGCGCTCGAAACTCTAGCGGAAGTTGATCTACAAAAGAGTAGGATCGTTGAGTTGCGCTTCTTTGGCGGCTTAACGATCGAGGAGACAGCCCAGGTTATGGGCATTTCCACTCCCACAGTTGAGCGCGGCTGGAGAAGTGCTCGCGCCTGGTTGCAAACAGAGTTGGGCTGACTCCCAGTCCAAAAAATGAATCCCGGAAACTGGCGAAAGATTAGCGAGCTTTTTGAGGCCGCCCTGGAGCGCCCAGTCGACGAGCGTGCGGCATTCCTGGCAGACGCCTGCGCCGGCGATGAGGAGATGCATCGGCGCTTGCAAGCTATGCTGGCTGCCGATGCGCGTGACGATCTGCTGATGGATCGGCCCGCTTTCCAAATCCTCAGCGCCCCCTTGCCATCGATGCTCGGTCCCGATCAGTCGCAGAGTTTCAGTGGGGAAAAAATTGGCGTCTACCAACTAACCAGAGAGCTGGGGCGCGGTGGAATGGGTACGGTTTATCTCGCTTATGACACGCGGCTCGGGCGCCATGCCGCGGTGAAACTTCTGCCGGCGCGTTTAATCAACAATCCGGAGCGCGTATACCGTTTCCAACGCGAAGCCCGCTCCGCCAGTGCTCTAAACCACCCCAACATCATCACAATCTACGACTTTGGAAAGGAGAACGGTCGCGACTACATAGCTTCAGAATTTGTTGAGGGTCGCACCCTGCGCAATTTTGTCGGCAGCCAGAGTTTGACGCTCAAGCAAATACTGGACGTGGTAATTCAAGTGGCCAGCGCGCTCGCAGCCGCGCACGCAGCCGGCATCGTACACCGCGACATCAAGCCGGAAAATATTATGCTGCGGCCCGACGGGTACGCCAAAGTGCTTGACTTTGGGCTCGCTAAGCTAACCGAACCAGAATCAGACGACAACAGATCCAAAAGAGACACTGCGGGAGTCCGGACCGACTTCGAGACGCGCGCCGGAATACTGATTGGCACCGCAAATTACATGTCGCCAGAACAAGTGCGTGGTCAGCAGGTAGATGGACGTAGCGATCTCTTCAGCCTTGGCGTGGTCCTATATGAACTGATCACTGGGCATCAGCCGTTCGCTGGCGAGACGTGGCATCACACAATGGTGGCGATTACTGATCTCGAGCCGCCCCCCATCTCGCAGCATGTGCAAGGCGCGCCTCCTGCCTTGCAGCAGATCATCAGCCGAGTGTTGGCCAAGAACTGTGAGGAGCGCTATCAAACTGCGCGCGAACTGTTGACCGACCTCGAAACGCTGCAATCGGAATTAGCGGCAACCGCACACATTGACCGGATCAGCGCCGAACGCGTAAAAGCGATTCAAAGTGGTGAGCAGGCAGCAACAGTTACTTCTGACCGGGAGTCAACGGATGAAGCCGCGAAAGAGAAAGTAGAAGGTGCGGTCCTGCTCCCCGCGCGACTCAAACGGCGCAACCTCGTCGCTGCGCTAGCGATCATCATCCTCATAACAGCCGCTGCGGTTTTCTACTTTCGTAGTGGATTCAACACTAAGCAACCAACACTGACGAACAAAGATACGATTCTCCTTGCAGACTTCGTCAACACCACGGGCGATGCAGACTTCGACGGCCCGCTCAAACAAGGTTTGTTGGTGCAGCTCGGACAGTCGCCCTACATCAACATCTTTCCTGAAGCGCGTGCCAGAGAAACCCTTGCGCTGATGGAGCGGACACACGACGAGAAGATCACTCGCGAGGTTGGGCGCGAGATCTGCCTGCGACGTGGCATTAAGGTGTTACTGGTCGGAACGATTGCAAGCCTGGGACGCAATTATGTGATCACGCTCGAGGCAATCAACAGCCAGAGCGGTGAGGCAATTGCACAACAGCAAACCGAAGCCGAAGGTAAAGAGCAGGTGCTCAAGGCGCTCGGACGGGCGGCGATCTCCATGCGCGAGAAACTTGGCGAATCTCTCGCCTCGATACGCCAGTTCGATGCGCCGATCGAACAGGCGACTACCGCCTCGCTCGAGGCTTTCAAGGATTACACGGTCGGCGTTGAGCTATGGCGGAAGGGGCAATATGCTCAATCGGTCCCGGCGCTCAAACGGGCCATTGAACGGGACGGTGAATTCGCTTTGGCTTATGCGCAACTCGGTACTTCATACCGCGATCTGCGCAATCTCGCGCTCGGCAACAAGTATCTGGAGCAAGCCTATCAACTGCGCAACAGGGTGAGCGAACGAGAACGGCTCGAAATCTCTGCGACCTATTTCCGACATATTACCGGCGAACTCGACAAGCGCATTGAAATCACTGAACTGTTGACGCAAACCTATCCGCAAGACCCATCCGCATACCATCTGCATGGGAACTCGCTCATGATCGCCGGAGAATTTGAGCAAGCGGCAGCGGCTTATCGCGCCGCGCTCCGACTGGATGCTGATTTCGCACT
>DASSCX010000173.1:0-3778 GCA_035697425.1 Pyrinomonadaceae bacterium
AACGCCTACACAATTCCCGCCTCCTGGTACACCGACGAGCGCTTATACGATCTCGAACAAGAAACTGTATTCAGCAACTCATGGCACCTGGGCGCGCGCGTGGATCAGTTGCGCGAACCAGGTCAGTACGTCACGTGTGAAATCGGAAACGAGCCCATCGTCCTCGTGCGCGGCAACGATCGCCAACTGCGAGGCTTCTTCAACGTTTGTCGCCATCATGCTGCCGCCGTGATGACTGACCCCTCAGGCACCGCACCACACCTTCGTTGTCCGTATCACGGTTGGACCTATTCACTTGAAGGCGCGCTGAAAGGCGCCCCAGACTTTTCCGAGGTGTGCAATTTCGATAAGTCAGCAAATGGTTTGCTGCCTGTGCAAACAGCAAGTTGGGAGAACTGGGTGTTTGTCAGAAGCGGCAGTGATGAAGGGCAGATCTCCTTGCCAGAATTTTTGAGCGCCGAACTGATCGGTCAAATTCGTTCGCTTGAGCTTGAGAAGCTACATTGGCTGGAACGGCGACACTACATCTTCGATTGCAACTGGAAAGTGTTCGTCGATAACTATCTCGATGGCGGTTATCACGTGCCCTATCTTCATAAGGGCTTGGACAGCGTGCTCGACTACAGCAACTACACGATCGAAAACGGCACGCGGCATTGCTTGCAGTCGAGTCCGCTTGTCAGCGAAGGCGCAGAAGTGGCGACTGGCGCTGTTCGTCGCGGCGAGCGCGCACTCTATTACTGGATCTATCCCAACTTCATGATCAACTGGTACGACGGCGTGATGGACACGAACCTGGTTCTGCCCCTCGGAGTTGATAAGACAGAAGTCATCTTTGATTTCTACTTTCCTGATGTCTCTGCCGCAGCGCGCGAACGCAATCGTGCCAGCATTGAAGTGGGCCAGCGGATCCAGGATGAAGATGTTTCGATTTGTAAGTCCGTGCAGCGCGGTTTGAATTCGCGCGCTTACGATGCGGGACGCTTATCGGTGCGACGCGAGGCTGGGGAACATCTATTTCACCGGCTGCTTCATGCCGACCTCAAGGCAGGATTGAAGCGGCTTTAATCTAGCAGCGACTCCGTCCAATCAAGCACCATCGCCGATCTGAGTCGGCGGAGCCGACGACTGACAATAGCCCAGCACTTCAGTGCTGGGGATCCGGTGGATCGGAGGCCTAGTCCGTGAAACGGACGGCTGAAGGTGGGGTTTGCGGCGCTTCAGTCGTCCGCTTCGCGGACTCTGATCTTGAATGGCCTGCTGAACCCGGCACTGAAGTGCTGGGCTACTTTCATTCGTCCGCTACGCGGACTAGTTCGTTGTACTCTTTCGCCGTTCATAACCAACACATCCCTTTGCCTGAAACTTCTTCTACTCCAACAAACCCTCGCGGCCGGCTCTTGCGCGTGCTCGGCGTGGGCTTTGGTCTGGCCGTCATCATCGGCAATACGATCGGCGCCGGCATCTTTCGCACACCTGGAAACATCGCTCAGTTGCTTCCCAACGAATGGTTGTTCCTCGGCGTGTGGTTGGTTGGCGGTCTGTACGCCTTGTTAGGCGCTACACAAATAGCCGAGCTGGGAACGATGCTGCCGCGCTCAGGGGGACAGTATGTTTTCGCGCGGTATGCGCTCGGGGAATACGCGGGTTTCATTGTGGGCTGGTCCGATTGGATCTCGACCTGCGGCAGCGCGGCAGCCGTTTCTCTTGTCGTCGGTGAATTCGCGGGGGCTTTACTTCCGGTACTCGCCGGGAAGACCGTCGTAATCGCTACATTCGTAGCGATCTTCTTCGCCGTGTTGCAATGGCGCGGTGTGGTCTGGGGCAGTAGCGTCCAAAACGTAACCAGCCTGTTAAAGGCGTTGGCGTTCCTGGCACTAATTGTTGCTGCATTTGTTTGGGGTGGAAATTCAAACACAGCTGCCACACCCGTCCGGGCGGCCGACATTTCCCTCCTCGCGGCGTTTTTACTTTCCCTACAGGCCGTCATCTACACCTACGACGGTTGGACGGGCGTGATCTACTTTTCCGAAGAGGTCGAAACGCCAGCGCGCAACGTCCCGCGAGCGCTTTTCGGCGGCGTGCTTTCTGTCATTGCTATCTATCTGCTGGTTAATCTCGCGCTGCTCTACGTTTTGCCCATCGGGAAAATCGCCGGCCAGGACTTTGCGGCAGGCGCGGCGGCGACCGTTGTCTTCGGCAAGTATGGCGACACTGTTTTTCGATCTCTGACGATTCTCTCCATGCTTAGCGCCATCAACGCCTATCATTTAATGTCTACACGGGTACTCTTTGCGATGAGCCGGGATCGACTTTTTGCAAATTTGGCTGCTGCGGTCAGCAAAGGCGGCACACCTCAGGTCGCTCTGTTACTGAGCACGGTGGTAGCTGTACTGATCATCTTCTTCGGAAAGAAATTTGAAACCGTAATCACGATTCTGGCATTTTTCTTCGTCGCCAATTACGCCCTCTCTTTCCTTTCAGTGTTTGTGCTGCGCCGGCGGGAGCCTGAGCGAGAAAGACCATATCGAGCCTGGGGATATCCGGTAACGACCGGAATTGCATTGCTGGGATCGATTCTCTTTCTCGTTGGCGTTGTTGCCAGCGACACCCGTAACAGCCTGTATGCTCTTCTGCTGCTTGCGATTAGTTATCCGTTGTTCCGCCTGTTAAGACCGGCAGCGAGAAAAAATGGGTAGTGGGCCATGGGATTGCTGATTGACGATTGGCGATTGGTCATCACGCCTCTAGTGTGGGTTCGGTGGAGTGAGTACCACCACGCGGTAGCGGGTCTCGACATTGCCCGATTGCCAATTGCCGACTTCGATTGGCTCCTTTCGCTACGGGCCAATTGGCAATCGTCAATCGCCAATCAGCAATCCCATCGCCCACCGGCTACCGCCTGGTGTTACTGGCTCCAGCGGGATCGCGACGCCACTAGCTTTCTCGGGCAACGGCTTTTGCGAGGTGGTACATCGACTAATTGGCATTCGGCAATCGAAAATCGGCAATCTAGGTGAGACTCATGCGGTTTGCTAATCGTGTATTTCAGGTTGCAGGTATTTACGGCTTGATCGTGCTTTTGCCGCAGTTTTTTCTGGAAGCCAAAACCGGGCGCGATTTCCCCCCACCCATCAATCACCCGGAGTATTACTACGGCTTCATTGGTGTAGCGGTCGCTTGGCAATTTCTCTTTTTGATTCTGGCCAGAAATCCACAACGCTATCGCCCAATGATGATTCCGGCGGTTCTCGAGAAGGCCGGCTTCGGGATTGCGGTGGTCGTTCTCTTTCTCGGGAATCGAGTCTCCTCATTTATGCTCGGTCCGGCACTTATCGATTTGATTTTAGGCGTGCTTTTTTTCCTTTCCTATTTGAAGACACCGGTGGATCCAAAAATCCACAAATCTGTAGGGGCGCCCCACCCCTACACTAAATAAATTTCATCTCCTAAAAAATTCATCGAGAGTGTCGATTTGCGCTCCGCCCGTTCGACTAAGGGTTAGAAGTGGCAACTTATTTCAAGAAAATTTGGAGTGTGGTGGCAAGCGAAGCGCGACACCGCTTTGGTTGAGAATTTCAGATGATTGACAACCTGCTCCAATGCGCCGCCGCTTCGCTCGGAAAGTCCCGGCGGCTGAAATTGAGGAATCACTTACTAACAATTCGTGAGGAGAAAGATCATGGCAGCGATTAATCCGTACTTAAACTTTAACGGCAACACCGAAGAAGCATTCAACTTCTACAAATCGGTCTTTGGGGGAGAGTTCCTGGCGGTC
>DASSCX010000174.1:0-22254 GCA_035697425.1 Pyrinomonadaceae bacterium
GGCAAAACAAACAGTGACCCTACATTGAGGACAAAACCCGGAAGCAGCGGCGAGATCAAGTTATCAACTTCGGCTAGCGTAGCAATTTCCTCTAGAGTCTTGCCTTGCAAACGATAAATACTTATTGATCGATTTTCGCGATCGACAATCCAATATTCCTGAACGCCGAATCGCCCGTAAAGCTCTCGTTTTGCCTTGAAGTCACGCTTGTGATTCTCCGGGCCTGGGGAGACTACTTCGATGACAAGATTCGGGGCAGCGACAAAGCGATCGTTCGCGACAATTTTGTCCCATCTTTCGTTCTGCACGAAAACGAGATCGGGGATCACAGAATCGTAATCGCTAAACACAGCACCCGCGCCGGGCGCGACAATTCCGATCGGGTTAGCTTCCAAATAGTTCCCTAAAGTCACTTGCAATCTTTGCAGCACCAGTTGGTGAGGTAAACCGGGGGCGCAAGACACAAGGAGTTCTCCTGCGATTAGCTCATAGCGATTATTGTCGTCCGGCAGAGTCTCGAGGTAAGCCACTGTGAGGAGCGGCTTGTCAGTAGAAACTCGACCGGTTTTTTCAGCGTTCATGAAGTCCCGAAACTAACATGGCTTGAAGGGGGTAATACACAAAGTGGGAAGGCTGCGGCTTGAGAATTCAGTGACAGTTCTTTTGCATCAATAAAGCTTGGTGAGTTCGATGCCCGTGTAGTACGCCTTAAGGATTTGCGCATAGGTGAGGCCTTGCTTTGCTAATCCGTAAGCTCCGACCTGGCAGAGTCCCACCCCGTGGCCCCAGCCTCGCCCGGTAAAGACGAAGCCGGTGACATTTCCAGCAGCGTCCAGTTTCTGATCGATGACGAACAATTGTTCTCGCAACCCGAGCACCGAGCGGATGCGACCGCCGCGTACGTGACCAGTTCCTGCGGTGCCGACTAGCTCGAGATCAATCGCGCGTCGCGAAGTGCCACGCGCCGCCACGCGCACGTCGGTGATCGCGCCGATGCCACGAGCGTAGCGGGCCAGGCGGGCTTGAATCTGGCCCAGTGACAATTCTCTAGTCCAATTCGTAAACGGCGAGATTCTTTCCGCCGCGGCGCCGTTTGCTGCTGGTTGCACTTCCAGGTAATCGAGTTCGCCGGCGCCGTTGACGTGGAATGTGACCGCTTCTCCGCCAACCAATGCAACGGAACTCACTTGATAAACTTCTCCTCCCAATTGTCGAAACAGGTAAGCGTCCGCGCGCACCTGAATCGGCAGGTCTTTTCCTTTATTCGAACGCAAGATAAATGTGCCGTTGGTTGCCGGTTTCGTTGTCCCTTTCTGCAACTGTAACAGTGAGCGTCCTTGAAGCAAGCGGGAGATGGTGCGTAGCACGTGAGCACGCGACATTGCTTCCCGAGGTCGTAACGTTGCGTCGGGCAAGACTGACAAATAACCATCACGCACCAGCATCGCTACATCGGCGCGATTGCTCTCCGGGATTTCCGCGGCGTCGCGAAGCGGCAAGTAGTATTCGACATCGATATTGTTCAGGAGCGTATCAGCGCGATTGGCGCCGAAGACCGCAGCGCTAAGTGCGGTGGCAAACGGTCCGGGACGATTTACATCTTCTCCCACCGCGGGCGACGGCTGGCGCGCGAGTCTAGCGACCGACGCGATCCAGTTTCGCACTTCGCTTAGGGTAGCCGGTGCTGCCAGCCAGGCGTCCGATAGTCGCGACGGCAGGGCTCCGAAGTTCTGCACTGCGAGCAAAGCCTGGTCGCGAGCTAAGCCAACGTGCTTTTCTTCGCGTAACTCCGCCGGCTCGCGCGAAGACTTGATGGTGAAAGAGGCGAAAGCCCCATGGCCTTCCACGCCACATTCGCGTCCCCGCAGGTAAGGCATTGCGTCATTGAAAATGTTTTCCGAGGCTTCAGTGCGGCCTCCGCAAGTTGAGGTGTAGAGAGCGTTGATCGGCTCGCCATTGTAGGTGGCAATCAGCCCCCGAGTTTCATCGACAGCGCGAGTCGACAAGGGATGCTCGGACGACAAGCCGCGATATACCTGCGAGCGTGTGGTTGGCAAAAGATCAAAACCCTGGGCGCGGAACTGGCCGCGATTACGAAAAGCATAAGTTCGCGCGGCAATCGCCTGGGCCTTTTGGGCTTCGAGAGCCGGATAACCGCCCGGGGACAATTCATTGGCAACCACGCCGCGCACGTAGTCTTCGAGGCCCAGCACGTTGACAACAGTTAATGTGCCGCGCGGATTGGCGAATACTTCAATGCGGCCGCGATAGGGTCGCTCGTTGTAGCGGACCGGAGTTTTAGTTTCGTCTTCTGAAGCCAGGACGACGGGCGCGCTGGAACTAAAACTTCGAACTGCACCCGATGCAAAAGCCACTACTTCACGTGAAGGGACGCTCGTTCGCGCCGCTAGTTGAAAATTGGAATTTGGCCGTGCAGACGCGAGCTGAGTGCTTGCGGGTTGGCTTGTATTCTGGCCCGGCGCCGCTATGGTGGATTGCAAGACGTTCGCGTCAAAGCCTGCATCGTTTAGGCGCTCGCTTAGTTGCTCGGCTTCAGCACGGGAACGCCGCGCTCCCACCAATAAGCCCCAGGCTTTAGTTTCGGCGTCGAAGGTTACTTGTGATTCTTCATCGATGAGTTCTTTAATCTCGCGCGCCTTTTGTTCCGCTTCCTCACGGCTGGCTGCGCCGGCAACTTGCAGGCGAAAAGAATTCTCACTCGTAATCGGTGGTAACGGTGACAGCAGCCGCGGTTCCAGACGCACGCGCGCAACATCGAGCGCCACCAGGGTCGCACCCTGATCAGTGGCCTGTAGCAAGCGACCAGTTGTCGAAACGGTGGCTGAACGCACATCGCTTGCAAGGCCAATTCGGATTTGTGGCTCCGGGCCGGGAGCGAGGACTGCGCGCTCAATTACCGCAGCCGGAGAATCAGTTGCGGGAACGCTCCACGCCGCGTCACCGTTTTGTGTTTGAGGTAAAGATGATTGCGTTCGGCGCGGACGACTTTCTTCGCGGAGTTTATCTTGGGAGAAACTGATGACTGGAAGTGATAGAGACTGCGCCAGGAGCACGATCGAAGTTACGGCTTTACTGGCGAGGTGCCTGCGCATAAGTGCATGTTACTACAGCAAGCAGGCTTTGAAGATTTAAAAAGCTGAAACCGCCAAGCCGCCAAGCACCCCAGAGTACGCCAATCCGAAGAAAACGTGCTTTGAACTTGGTTCTTTGAACTTTGTTCGCTGATGAAATCTGAACGGCAGATGTAGCAGATGAGCTTCTGAAAAAAGCACCAAGTACTAAGTACTAAGCACAAAGTTCAAAGCACCAAGTTCAAAGCACCAAGTTCAAGGCACAAAGTTCAAGAGGTCATCGAGATATGCTCCCGACAACACCTCGAGCGGCGGTTGGCCGCGACGAAATAGGCGCGCGCCTGAAGAGCCTTTGAGCACGGCAGCACCGCGTTCAACTCGAATCATCGCTCCCTCGCGCAAGCCAATCACCGGCGTCTCGTTCTCTTCAAGAAATTGCAGCAGTCGCTCTTCGCGCGTCTCTCCCATGTGTCGCGAATCGGGATCGGGATCAAGATAGTGTGGGTTGATTTGAAAGTTCACGAGACCGAGCGCAGCGAAGGACGGTGGTTCGACAATCGGCATGTCGTTTGTCGTCCGAATTGTTGGCGCCGCAACATTGGAACCGGCGCTCGATCCAATGTAAGGCATACCGGCCACAACCCTTTCTCTTATGGGTTGCACTAGCTCGAAATCATAAAGCGTCTTCAGCAGTCGAAAGGTATTACCACCACCGATAAAAATTGCCGCGGCGTCGTTGACTGCTTGTACTTGATCGATTGCGTCATGAAGCGAATCCAAGGCGCACCCCATAGTTGCAAAACGAGCTCGCGCCTGCGCCGCGTAGGCGTCGCGGTTGGCGAGAGCAAACGGAACGAAGAGAACGCGTCGCACCGCTCCAAGAAAATCGACAATCTCCGCTGCGGCGTGGTCAAGATAGCCGCTGCCATAGCGCGTCGAATTACTAATCAAGAGCAGTCGCATGACAGAATTCACAGCCTGCATCTCGTTTGGCTCAGCTTTGCACAAAGAATCATTTCAGATATGCGAAGGATATTCTCATTCACACCTGGCTGAAGCCAGGTGTTGGTGGCCGCCATTTGCGTGCGACCGTTTAAACGGTTTCCTAACCTGCCGAATCTTACGCACCACCTGGCTGAAGCCAGGTGTAAATAAGAAGTCATTCAAGACTTTTGTGAAAAGCCGTTTGGCTCACCTCGCATTCATTACCCCACTCAACGCGCAAATCGTTCTTCAACCGTAATCGCAAATACGATTGTCGCCACAATGCCGATAATAGTTGCCGTCACGAAAGGTACTTCCGGTGACAGCTTCCAGAGCAGGCCGCCGATCGCTGCCGCGGGAGTGATTGAAAGGCTACGAACAAGATAATAAAGGCCAACGGTTCGCGCTCGCAGGTCAGCACGCGCGAAGTCCACAATCATCGCCTTGCGGGACGGCTCGCCGATCTCCCGCAAACCGCCTACAACAAATGCGAGCGCCAGCAAAGTGAAACTCGAGGCCAGCACAATTGCGAGTGGAAAGAGAGCGAAACAAATGAAGGTCAAGATCACAAAGGGCTTGCGGCCGACGCGATCGGCGATCCTTCCGGCGGGGATATAGACAATGATGGAAGTGACCATTTGAATCGCGATCAGCGTGCCAAACCCCCTGGCGCTGAAACCCTGAACGTTTGTGACGTAGAGAATCGTCAGAACGCCGGTCATGCCTTCGCACATGCGCACAATAATATCCGAAATCAACAGTCGTTTGAGCGCGCCATCAAAACTGCGCCAGACACCGCGAATTTTGATGGAGTCTCGACCACGAACTTCAACATTGATCCGGCTGAGCAATAAGACGGTGACGATTGCCAGTCCCAGAGTGATTGCGAGTCCACTACGAATCCCTTCGAGCAGCCCCAGTCTTGAAATCAATAGCCCACCGATTAGTGGCGCGAAGACGATGGGCACGCGTTTAAGGATCGATTGAACTGTAAAGCCCATCGCCCGGCGTTCCGGGGGCAGGGAATCGCCGATGATGGCGAAGATGGCAGGCGACGCCATGCTCTGCCACGCCATAGCAAAAGCGAGACCCAGAAAAACTAAGGGCCAACTGCGGCTCGATAGGTAGATGAGATAACCAGTCGCAGCCAGCACCACGAAGCTCAGAAACGCGCGGCGTCGACCGATGCGATCGGCTAGCCAGCCGCCAGGGTACTGGTAGACGGCGTCGAAGAAGTTTTCTGCGGTGCCAAACAAGCCGATGATTGGCGCCGTCGCGCCGAGCGCTTCGAGATACTTTGGCAGGAACTTTTTCCAAAGTTCCTCGCCCAAACCGAGCAGAAAAACGGCCGCCGATGCCAAAGAAACATTTCGCTCAAGGCTGAGAAAGTTGGCGATCTTTCGGCTGTTGGTTGTGGTTGCGCCAGTTGTCATTCTCGGAAAAGACTGCCTACTGCCCTAGTGCTTTCCTGTACCCGTGCTTTTGCAGAATCTGCTGTCCCTCAGGTCCTAAAACGAAATCCGTAAAGCGGCGCGCGAGCGCCTGTCTGGGGGAACCGTGCACAACGCCAAGGGCCTGATTGAGTGGTTGATGAAATTTTTCATCAACTTCGAGATAGGTTCCCTGGCCGTCTTGCACTAATGAGCGCGGCAGGAAGCCAACCTCAGCATTTCCTGACGAGACGAATTGCTTCACCTGCGATACGTTCATTCCATAAACCACTTTAGGCTCGATTGCCGGCCAAACGTTCAGGGCGCGGAGAGTCTCGACCGCGGCCTGACCGTATGGCGCGATGTCAGGTTTAGCTATCGCCACCCGCTCGATCGTTGTGTTTGCCAGGTCTTCGACGCGTTCTAAACTGATCTTGCTCCCCGCGGGCACCCAAATCACCAAACTGCCACGGGCATACGATCTCTGTGTTCCTGTCGTGATCAGACCTTTCGCTGCTAAAGCGGAAACATGCACGACGTCGGCTGCAGCGAAGACGTCGAACGGTGCGCCATTCTCGATCTGTTTCGCGAGATCCGCGGTACCACCAAAGCTAAGCACGACTTTAACGCCGCTCTGTTTGGTGAATTCCTGTGCGAGCTCCGGGAAGGAATCAGAGAGGTTAGCCGCAGCGGCCACGATGATCTCGCTTTGCTGAGTTTTTTCTTGCGCTTCCCGGCACGCGGGACTGCAAAAGGTTAGAACCAAGGCCAGGTAGACAATTATCCGCGCAGAAAGGTCTGGCGGGTAGGAATTGAAATTCATCTGAGTGGTTCCACACCTTATGAAGATGAAGAGAAGGGGGAGCTTACAAGGTGGCGTAGGTTGAAAACAATCGCGGAGAGGTGAAGTAGTAGGAGCGTAATCCGTGGGCGCCCCGAATTTCGATAAGTAGGGGCGCCAAGGGAGGGACGCCCTACACAATGCGCCTCAGGCGAACACTAGGTGGCGAAATTATGAATTGCGCGAATTAGCCAAAACGAGAGTGCGGCGATGGTTGCCGCCGCCGGAATCGTGAGCACCCAGGCCCAGACGATTCGTCCCGCCACTCCCCACTTCACTGCTGACAAGCGCCGTGTCGCGCCGACACCAACGATCGCGCCCGTTATTGTGTGAGTGGTGGAAACGGGAGTTCCCGTCAGCGTCACATACGCGAGGGTGAGTGCCGCCCCCGATTCTGCGCAAAACCCGCCCACCGGTTTTAGCTTGGTGATCTTCGAGCCCATCGTATGAACGATGCGCCAACCGCCGGAAAGAGTGCCGAGAGCGATTGCTGCATGTGCACCCAAAACCACCCACAACGGGATTGGTGGCAGTGTGCCATCTGGTCCGTAAGCGAGCCCGCCAACGTGTCCCGCAGTCAGCACTGCGGTAATGATTCCCATGGTCTTTTGAGCATCGTTGCCCCCGTGTCCGAGGGAAAAAGCGGCAGCCGAGAAAAGCTGACCCTTGCGAAAAACCTTATCTACGCGCGTGGGTGTTGCGCGCCGAAAGATCCAGTGGACAACAACCATGAGCGAAAAGCCCAGCACCATGCCCACAAGCGGCGACAAGACGATGAACTTCAAGGTGCGAAACCAGACCTCGGTGTTCAGTAAACCGTGGATGCCGCCGTACGCAGCGATACCTGCGCCTGCATAACCGCCCAGCAGAGCGTGTGAACTTGAGGTTGGCAAACCGAGATACCAGGTAATCAGGTTCCAGCAGATCGCGCCGAGCAGGGCGCAGAGGAGGACATAGAGACGCAGTTCGGGAGTGATCAAATCCATGCGCACGCCGTCGCCGATGGCCTTCGCCACTCGAGTTCCGAAAACGGCAAATGCAATAAAGTTAAAGAAGGCTGCCCAGACTACCGCCATCCCCGGCGATAGGACGCGCGTGGAGACGACGGTGGCGATCGAGTTCGCCGCATCATGAAAGCCGTTGATGTAATCAAAAATGAGGGCGAAAGTGACCAGGAGCGCTACGAAGGCGAAGGTGACGGTCATTTAAATGATGAATGATGAATGATGAATGATGAATGATGAATAAATCTTAGTCTGCCTACTGCCTACTTCGTACTGCCTACTTCCTCACGTGTGCTTAATGATCACACTCTCAATAATATTCGCGACGTTTTCGCAACGATCGATTGCCGCTTCGAGTTTTTCATAGACCTCTTTCCACTTCAGCACCGTTAGCGGATCTTTTTCCTCGTGGAACAGCTCGGCGATTGCTGCGTGGAATGTGTCGTCGCCTTCATTTTCAAGTCGATGAATTTCCACAAGACGCTGCGTGATGTTTTTTGGTTTTTGAAGTGTCTTAACGATCTCCTGGAGTTGTGCGGCCATCCGCACAATCACATCAGCAAGATCATGCGCGTAGTCCTTAATCTCGCGTACATCGAAAATTATGATTGCTCTCGAAGCGTCGTCGATCAGGTCAACAATGTCGTCAAGCGCTGTCGACATCATGTAGATGTCTTCGCGATCGAAAGGAGTAATAAAGGACTTGTTCAGGCGCGTAGAGACGCTGTGTGTCAGCTCATCGCATGCGTGCTCCAGGCCTTTAATTCGCTGAGCATACTCACCGAAGTCGCGATTCTTGTCCGCCAGCATCTCCTTCAACTCGCGCGCGGCGTCAGAGATGTAGACAGTCATCTGGATGAAGAGAGAAAAGTATTGCTCCTCTCGCGGCAACAGATTCAGCAAACCCATTTCGGTTTTTGCCCCCTCGCTTTGTACCGATGCTTCGGAAGAATCGGCAATATAGACGAGCAATCAGGGATTGTCCATCTGAACTTAAACTGAATGTCAGCTGAACATCCGATTGAATGATTAGCCCGATTTAGGTTTAGCTTTGCGGCAATTGTTAAAGCATTTATTTCTTCCCACAAGGTGCGGGCTTGTGGTATAGACCAAGAATACCCCCGCTTTTAGGTGTGCCGGCTGGAACTTCTTTCGCATAGGAGGACTTATCCTCGTGAGGAAGGGTGCATCGAAAACCGCAGCCGGGCTTTGCCTCATCACGTTAGCGTCGCTGTCGCTCCTGTTCAGTAGTTGCTTGCCCACTCCTCCCTCGGAAAGCGGTGGCGTCAATATCACCGTTTACGGATTTTCGATCATGAAAGAGGCGCTGGAGGAATCCGTTTATCCCAGCTTCGCGGCAAAGTGGAAAGCAGAGCACGGACAAGACCTTCATTTCACGTCCTCTTTTGCCGGGTCGGAAACGGTTACCAACCAGATCCTGCAGGGCGTTAAGGCCGACGTCGCGATCCTTTCGATCGAACGCGATGTGACCCGGCTCAAAGAAGGAGGCTTTGTTGTTTCTGATTGGCAGACGCTGCCGCACAAAGGAATCATCAATCAAACTCCTTTCGTGATTCTCGTGGCACGTGGCAACCCCAAGAGCATTCAGGACTTTCCTGATCTGGCGAAACCGGGCGTGCGCGTGATCCATCCCGATCCGATAAGTTCGGGCGGTGCCCAGTGGTCAATCCTGGCGATCTACGGTTCGGAACTGGTGAAATCGGAAAAAGAGAGTGGCGGTCAAGACACAGCGCGTGCGTTACAAACGTTGCGGGCAATTTGGCGCAACGTGAAATCCACACCCGGTTCGGCGCGCGAGGCTCGTACACAATTCGAACTGGGTTACGGCGATGCTCTCGTCACTTATGAATTGGAAGGCCTTTTGATGAAGCAGGCCGGAGCAAACGCTGAAATCGTGGTGCCGCGGGCGACAATCTTCAGCGAACATCCCGCGGTCGTGATCGACCGGAATGTAGATGCCGCGCGGCGCCCAGTGGTAGACGCATTCCTCCGGTACCTCTGGAGTGAAGACGCGCAACGAGCGTTTGTGCAATATCATTTCCGTTCGGTGACCGACGAATCGCTGAATGAAGCGAACCCGAAATTCGCGCGGATCGAGTTGCCTTTCCGCATCGACTATTTTGGTGGTTGGCAGCGCGCCTATCCGGATATTATCGAGAAGGTTTTTCGCGATCAGGTACAGAAACGCTAATTATGAACGATGAACGATGAACGATGAACACTGGAGTAACCGACTGTTCTTCAGAATAAACCAGCAAGAATTGATCTTACTCATCATTCATCGTTCATAATTCATCATTGACCCGCTATGAGCTCCATAGTTCCCACCATGCGTCACGTTCGCGGCTTCGATGTTGCCCGGCCGCTTAGCATTGGCGTGCTGGTGATCATGATGTTGCCGCTTGTGTTCTTACCGCTGGCGTCAATTTTTATCTTTGGCACGAGCAAGGGGTTGACCAGTTTTTGGGCAGCGCTGATGGCGCCGGAAGCAATCTTTGCGCTGAAACTTTCCATGGCTACAAGTTTCTGGGCTACCGTGTTCAATGTCTTGTTCGGTTTGTTCGCCGCTTACGTTCTCTCGCGTTACAACTTCTGGGGCCGCAACGCCCTCATCGTCACCATCTCCTTACCGACGGCGATCCCGACTGCGGTCGCCGGCTTCGCGCTGCTCTTGCTGTGGGGACCTTACGGGATACTTGGTCGCTTCCTGGCGCCGCAGGGAATCCAGACGATGTTCACGGCAGGCGCCATAATTTTGGCAAACATCTTCGTCACTTTTCCCCTGGCTTTTGGCGTGATCAAGCCAGTGTTTGACACGATGAGCCGCTCCCTCGAAGAGGCCTCAGCTACCATCGGCGCGACGCGCGTGCAAACTTTCTGGCATGTGACTTTACCTTCGTTACGCGGCGCCATAGTTTCCGGAGCCCTGCTCACTTTTGCGCGCGCGGTCGGCGAGTTTGGCTCAACGATACTGGTTTCGGGTAATCTTGCAGGTAGAACGCAGACGGCGCCGCTGTACATCTTTGCCAAGTTCAACGAGGGTCAGATTGAAGCGGCAAATGCCATCGCAATTGTGCTGGCGCTGTTCTCATTTTTGATCTTCAGCGTCCTCTTCTTCGCGCGTGATTGGTTGGACGTTGATTAAAGAAACCTCATGAAAGCGAAACAGGCAATGGTCACCGAGCAGTCAACCAGGTCTGACGCCACGCGACACGCGGCGCCGGTGGCGACTAGTGTCGTTGGTATTAGTAAACGTTTTGGAAAGACCGCGGTCCTCGAGAATATCAATTTCGACGTTGCCGAAGGTGAAGCGCTCGTGTTGTTGGGTGCGTCCGGCAGTGGCAAGACTACGATCCTGCGGATCATTGCCGGCCTGGAGCAGCCGTATACCGGGAAGGTAATGCTGCACGGAAAAGACGTCACCGAGTTGCCGGCCCGCGAGCGAGGTGTCGGCGTCATCTTTCAGTCGTACGCGCTCTTTCCGAAGATGACGGTGGAGAAAAATATTGGCTACGGTTTGCGAATCAGACATCGCAAACGGAAGGAGATTCGCGAAACTGTGAACGAGCTGCTCGCGCTGGTGCAGCTTGAAGAACACCGGAAAAAATATCCTTCACAACTTTCCGGCGGCCAGCAACAGCGAGTGGCAATTGCGCGCACGCTTGCCTACAAACCTGAGGTTTTGCTCTTTGATGAACCGTTCGGAGCGCTCGATGCGCAGACGCGGAAACATTTGCGTCGTGAAATCCGCGCGTTGCTGCGCAAGGTTAACGTTCCCGCGATCTTTATCACACACGATCAGGAGGAGGCCCTCGAACTGGGCGACCGCATCGCGGTAATTAACCTGGGACACATCGAACAGATCGGAACACCGCTTGAGGTGTACAGCAATCCCGCCAATGAATATGTGGCGACATTTCTCGGCGCCGCTAATATCCTGCCGGGCGAAGTTAAGGGTGAAAATATTGAAGTAGGCGCGGCGCTCATTCCGTTCCGCGAGACGCACAACTTTTCGGAGGGTCAGAAAGTCAAGCTGGTGTTTCGGCCGGAAGATGTTTCCTTGACGAAGTGCAACGACGCGCCGCCGCAGCAACCCTGCGTTGCGCGCGGCATCGTTGAGGTTACGAACTTTGTTGGCGCTTACGAACGAGTGAGTGTGCAAATCGATCTCTCTGAGTCAGGCACTAGCGAGATTGATGAGACTCCCTTCTATCTCACAACTCAAACCCCGGAGAGTCAGACTTCCAAACCGATCATTGCCACGCGTCCCAAGCCCGAAGCCACCGCAGTGAAACTGAAACAAGGCGACCGCGTTGCCGTTAACCTCACCTCATTTACCGTGCTACCGGACGTTCCGCCCCGGGGCCAAAAGGCAACGGCAAAGAAATCCTAAGGCCCATTTCAGGTCTGACCCAGCGTCAAAGCCGCAGTTGCCAGGCTGTGGAATTCACGGCGCACGCTATTGATGTTTACGAAGGGAAGAGAACGAGCGTGCGTGCGATTAGTAAGCAGGATGAAAACGCGCTCATGATGAGGATCGATCCAGCAACTGGTGCCCGTGAATCCGGAGTGACCGAAACTGTCAGTCGGTAAAGATGGCCCTGCTGCCGACTGTGGCGATTGTGCCAGTTGCCACGAAATCGAGCGCGCTTCCTCTAAGCCCTTCGTCATGTTGCGAGTGAACAGTTCGGTGCAAGCTTCGGCGCTTAGCAGTTCGCTTTGCTGGGGCAGAAATTGCGTAGCCAGCCTCAGTGTTTCATTCGCGGTTGAGAAGAGTCCCGCGTGTCCCGCCACTCCACCTAAAAAATAAGAATTACCGTCGTGCACCTCGCCCCAGATTACTTGCTCGCGCCACTCGGCATAGTGCTCCGCGCCTAAGGCAAGTGCGGTCTCGCGCTCGTACATGTTGCCGGTTTCACACGCAGCGATTCCCGTCTGCAAAGCCATTTCTGGATTAAAAAAAGTGTGCTGGAGCTTCAGCGGCTCGATGATTTCAGTTCGCGCCAGCTCGTCGAGTCCTTTCCCCATCAGCCTCTCCAGCAGAAACCCCAACACGATGAAGCCAAGATCGCTGTAAATCACTCGCGTTCCCGGTTTGCATTCCAGAGCTTCGTTGGCAATCACGCCGAGCGCGCGTTCACGTTCACCTTCGGCAAGGATGTAAAGGGGCCGCCACGCCGGCAGGCCGGAGGTATGTGTCAGGAGCTCGCGCACCGTGATCATCTGCCGGTCGGTGCGTTCAAACTCCGGAAGGTAGTGAGCGACGGCGCTGTCGAGCGTGAGCTCGCCCTTTTCGACAAGCTGGGAGCAGAGCATTCCGGTGACCAAAGGCTTGGTAAGCGAGGCGAGGTCGTAGATGGTGTTGAGTGATGCGGTGATGAGGTACGGATCCACCACCGCATGACCGAGCGCGTCGGCAAACACCGTGCGGCCCTTTTCAGCGATTAGGTAAACGGCGGAAGGAAAGTCGGCGGCCGAGATGCGCTCGGCAAGCATGGCGGAAATGTGATTATCCCGGGTCGTCAAGCTGGCCTGCATGCTTCAGAGTCTAACAAAAGCCAGTTCCTATTGGGATTGCCTCGAGGATTGCTTCGCAGCGGTGAAGAGGGTTGCGTCCACGACGTAGGCAGTCTGATTGGCCGTCAGGATGAATAATCGTTTCCCGTCGTCGCTGAACCGTAGCAAAGAGATGCGGCTGGTAAAGGTGAATTGCTCGCGCTTATCAATCGACTCTAGATCGTAGAGCGTCATCAGGCCGTCGCCGTTCTCTGCGGCCAGCAAATTACTGGCGGTCGACACATCCGCGCGCCCGCCGAAAATCTTTCCTTTTTGACGACCGGTGCTTAAGGAGTAGACAAGCGTGCGGTTCTGGTTGTCAGAGATAACAATCAAATCTCCATGGACGATGACTTCGCGGATGCGAAACGAACCCTTTCCCGTTTCAATTAATAACTGTCCCAGCGGTTTGCCGTTGTGAAGGTCGAGCACCTTGAGCAAATAGTCGCCCTCTTTCTCTTTCAACGTACTCATCTGCGCGCTAAGCGCCGGCAAACTTTTGATCTCGGCGGCGGCCGCTTTCGTTGAGACGGGCCAGAGCAAGGCCATGGTGCCACTGCGGGAGTTCAACCAGTGTCTCGGTCGCTCCTTAGGAAACGGAGTGGACCACAGGACTGACATCGTGCGCGCGTCCTTCACGTTCAGAACGACGTTCTCCCAATTGCCCTTTTTGGTAGGCTGAATTTCTGTTACGTAGGCCCCAGACTGTTGCGAATTACCCTCCAGCGGTGGGCCAGCTTCCGATGTTTTGTTTGTCAGGTTCAGGTGAGCGATGTTGCGTTCCTGATCATTTTGCTTGGGAAAGTCGGCGTAAAGCATCTTGTCCTGATCGATGAAGGCTCCCCGAAAACCCCGGACGTAGAACGACATCTTGTTTTCTCGGAGATTCCACACAGCGCCGCGCGAATAACCTGAGACGGCAAGCCAATTAAAGTCGGGGCTGACGTCCGCAGCGTAAAGACGTCCGAGCGAACTCTGCGGCAATGCGACTGTCTGCGTTGGCCCGCCTTTCAAATTGAAGACACCCAGCTCAGCATTGCGTTGCTCGGACAGAACCGAGTCGCCATGGACGTCGAAAATGGGACGTTGCAGGGTGAAGACCTTTCGCGAGCTGAGCTCAAGCAAGCCTCGTTTTGATCCAGTGCGCACGAGCACATAGGGACCGGATGCAGCTTGCAAGAAAGACTCGCCATACATCTCGAAGTTTTCGACAGGTTCGCCGCTGGGAAAACTATAGAGGCCGGACTTTTTGGGATTCTCGGCGTTCTTTCCCACTAACTTGTCGAGACCCACGAAGGCAAAGCCACCTGCTACCACTTTCTTGATGTCACCTTTGAGGGGCACCGTCGCACGGGTCATTAGATCGTAAGCCAGTGATTGTGACTCGCTGGCCAGGCCTCCAAAAGCAGTGAACAACAGCGACCGATCGCCTGCCACGAAATAGTGGGCGTCAGGCGAGAAGGACATTGTGATGAATTCGGTGGTGCCAATATCAAAATCGGAATCCGAAAGCAGGGCTGACAGCAACATCGTAAATAAGTCAGAAAATCCGACCTGAGTAAACGACTTCTTCTCGAAGATGACAGTTCCGGTAGCGACGTCGGCGAGAGTCAAATTGAGGTCATTATCTAAACAAGCCAGGGTCTTGCCATCAGGTGAAATAGTTGTTTGCACGCACGATTTTCTTAAGACAACTTCGTAGGCGGTTTGTAGTTTCTGTTCGGCAATGTCCCAAATTTCTACGCGCAGGTTTGGCGTATAGAGCACTATCGATTTGGAGTCGGGAGAGAAATGCGCCGGTTTCGCGTCAGGAGCGTCGATGCGAAACAACGTTGCTAGAGGATCCCGCGTGAGCACGATGACGCCTGAATCATCCTGGGCCAGGATGTACTTGCCGTCGAGACTGAAGCGCGCGTGACTCAGGTCGCTGCGCAATGCGGGAGTGAGCGACTTCTTGCTGATGATTCCCGCTACTGACTCTTTACGACCGAGCCCGTTGTAGCTTATTACAGTTGTCTGCCACTGTTGAAAGTCTCCACTTGCAACCGGGGCGGCAGGCGCAATGCACGTTGGTGGCAAAGCAGCGAGGCTCTTTAACATCTCGCGTAAACGCTTTTCGCCAGGTCGAGATCTTCCGAAGAGGTCTGCGAAGAACCCACTCTTTTTACCCTTGAGCTGATGATGGCGTTCCCACAAGGCAGCTTGTGCTTGCGGGTTATAGCCGGCGCGGGCCATTGCAAATAAACCGATCAGATCGGCAGAGTTCTGGTTGCCCTCCTCATGGTTTTCCAGCTTCTCAAAGACCCTGGGTTTTAGCGCGGTGCTTTCGATGAGACGATTGTACTTTTCGAAGATGTCGCGGCGGTCTGTTACCTGGGTGACGCCCAGGATCTCGCGGAACAAAGTTGTCATATCGACAGTCGCATGTCGCGCAATGATATGACCCAGTTCGTGCGCGACCACGCCCGCCAGTTCGTCTTCACTCTGTGCAAAAGCCACCAGCTTCCGCGAAATGTAAATGCGACCGCCCGGTAGGGTGAAGGCGTTGACGTCGTTGATGTCAAACAGAAAAAACTGAAACTTAAGCTCCGTCGGCGGCAGATTCTTGACGAGGCGGGCGCCAATTTGTCGCAGCCTTCCGGTTACTTCTTCATCGTCGATGACACGGTAGTCGCGCTGTAGATGCTCGGCGACTGCATCGCCCAGATCCATCTCCTGCCTTTCGGTAAAGATGTTCTGGCTCGATGCCTGGCTGAGACCCGGAGGCATGCACTCTTGCTGTGCGGCAATGGGCGGCGCTGAAGCACAGAACAGAGCAACCAAGCAGAGCAATAATACGCTGGCTTGGAGACGAGGGGACTTGGAGAGAAACTTCATGATGAATTCCTGAGGAGAAGAGATCGGGATAAATCGTTGGAGAACTGCTTCTGTTTGGTAACGACTAATTACGGTTTCGGTGAGTAGGTCAGCAACCCGAGGGCTAAAATACTTGGCAATCGGTGAAAAGTCCACACTCAGTTGCGCGGCTGAGGTTTCGCGCTGAGGGCACTCAGATTTGTGCGGCTACCATGGTCGTGAATTCGTTCCAGAACCCGCAGCGCGAGTGAAAGAGCATTTCGACCTTCCAGGCCGGATACGGGGGACGGCAGTCCATCTCTTGCGGCTGCGAAGAATTCAGCTAACTCCGTGCGCAGTGGTTCCACATCAAGCACATCGAGATTTTGCACGTGCACGCCCGGCCACAAACCCTCGGCCGTTGGCGGCGCGAGACCGCTGATTGACGCCCGCTTGGTAGTGTAGTCAACGGCGACATAGTCGTGCGGCTGAAAGAATCGCATCTTGCGAATCTTCTCAGTGCCGACGCGGGATGCGGTAATGTTGGCGACCGCTCCGGATGAAAATTCGAGACGCGCGTTAGCGGCGTCTACTTTGTTTGTCAGGATCGGAATCCCCACAGCGTGAAGTTCTGTTACCTCTACATCTTCACCAACGAGCCACTGCACGATATCCAGATCGTGAATCATCAGGTCTAACACGACATCGATATCCAGCGAACGTGCCGTAAATTCGCCGACGCGATGGATCTCGAAGTAGACCGGATTCCGCACGTGAGGTCGCAACGCAATCAGGGCGGGATTGAACCGCTCGAGATGACCGACTTGTAATAGCGCCTTTCCTTTTTCGGCGGCGGCAATCATCTGGTCGGCTTCAGCAAGCGTGCGCGCAATCGGTTTTTCAACTAAGACGTGAATGCCTTTTTCCAGCAAGCCGCAAGCGATTTCACAGTGAGAGACTGTGGGGACAGCTAAACTGACGGCCTCTACTTTTCCCAGCAGCTCGCGCCAGTCGGTGTTCCAGGCAACATTTCGCTCTTCAGCGATCGCACGCGCGGTTTCTGCGTCTTGGTCGCAGACGGAAACAAACTGGGTCAAACCCTCGGCGGCTAGCGCCGCGTGAAGGCGAGCATGTTGTCGTCCTAAGTGGCCGACTCCGATGACAGCGGTGCGCAAGGACACGATTTTACTGTTTTCTCTTTTTGCTTTAGGTTAGGTGCGTTTTGTAGTTAGAACGAAAGCGAGCTTATCTTTCCTGCCTTCTGCTTAGTGCTCACTGCCTACTGGCTTGAGCGGAGCGACTATACTTGCAACTTCCAAACCTTGCCAAGCGAGTCTGGCTTTTACTCTTTTTCGCCGTCATCGTCATCTATTTCTACGGCCTTGGTGACTTTCCCCTCCTCGGACCGGATGAGCCGCGCTATGCGCAGGTGGCACGCGAGATGTATCAGCGGGCTGACTTAATCACTCCCACCCTCGGTGGTCACACCTGGTTTGAAAAGCCAGCACTCCTTTACTGGATCATGATGGCCGCTTTTAGTTTGGGCGGCACTTCTGAAACGGCCGCACGAGTAGGACCAGTGCTTTTTGGTTTACTAACAGTGATCGCAGTGTACTGGGTAGGTCGCAGCGTCGCCCGAGCAAGCAGCGATAGCGAATTGTGCGCAGCCGGCCCCTGGAGCGCCCTGGTTACTGCTTCGATGATGGGCATTATGGTTTTTTCCCGCGCTGCCAGCTTCGACATTATCGTGACCATGACGATTACCTGGGCGTTAAGCTTTTTCTTTGTTCATGAACTAGAAATCGACGAACGCCGGCGGCGACTTCTCCTGGTGGGATTCTACGTGTTCGTTGGCCTATCCCTTTTGGCCAAGGGGCTGGTTGGGATTGCGATCCCTTTCGGCGTTATAGCCATGTACCAACTGATGCGCCGGGCCCATCTGTCGCGCTGGTTCTTGCGGTCGCTGCTGTGGGGGATACCACTCGCCAGCGTCGTCGCGGCCATCTGGTATGGACCCGTAATCGCCCGTCATGGCTGGCCGTTCATTGACGAATTCATTGTGCAACATCACTTCGCGCGCTACTTCTCTAATAAGTATCGCCATCCCGGCCCAGTCTATTTCTATCTTCTCGTTCTGATTCCACTGACGCTGCCGTGGACCGTGCTAATTGTTGATTCACTCTCGCAGATTAGATCCTGGAAGTGGCGGGGTACGGATGCGTTGGACAAGTTGAGAGTCTTCAGCCTTGCGTGGTTGCTCCTGCCACTCGCACTCTTTTCATTCTCGGGTTCAAAGCTTGCTGGTTACATCCTGCCAGTGTTACCGGCGACAGGATTATTGGCGGGTCTTCGGGTGGCGCGACTTACATCTCAGGGATCTGGACGGTCTCTCGCTTTACGAGCGACGGGCGCTCTACTGATACTAGGCGCAATCTTTGGCGCGGTGGTTTCTATTCGAGCCGGCTATCTTTCTGTGGGTGGTACCGCGCTAGTCGTTGCTCCCCTGATCATCGCTGGCTTTATCAATCTATTGTTTTCGGAGAAGCGAACGCTCGCCGCCATGTCGGTAGTTTGCGCGCTGCTCTTGTTACCCCTCCTGGTTCTGAACAGCGATCTGTTGAGACTGACAGTTCCCGAGTCTGTGCGTGATTTGGTTGCAGCAGCCGACGCGCGCGGCTTCGACGCGGCTCCGCTCTATGGTCTTGGCGAGACTGATCGAACGGCGGAGTTTTATGCAGCAGGGCGTGTTGCTTATGGCAGCGATGGCGAACCGGTAGTGTTTGAAAACGCTGATCAGGTTACGGAGGAAGCAACTCGTAAGGGAACCATTTTGGTTCTTGTGCCCAGGGAATATGATCAACTGCTGAGGTTGAAGACGCTGGGCGCGGAAGTGGTTGGCGACAATGGAAAGTTTGTTCTGATTGCAGTGAGAAAGCGCTGATTTCGGAGAACTAGCGGAAGTTGCGGTCTAAAAAATCGATCACCACTCTGTCGTAGCCTTCGCCTTGCTCACCCGTTGCGGATGGAAGCTTAAAGCCAGTCAGCGGCAAGTCAGTCTTCATTTCGAGACTAGCTTTGTTAGGGAAGCAACCAGCGAGAGCAATCGTTGAATCGCGTAGATAACCAGCGTCGACCCCGGAGAGCAACAGAACTTTTTGTTCCTTCAGTCTCTCCGCAAGTTCGCAGGTCGCAGTATTGTCAAATCGACCAAGGAAGTAGGCCTGGATTGCAGTGCGCGTAAGAAAACGTACCGGGCTATTGTCTATCTCTAAATCGTCGCGCACCGCAGCCCGTAAAACTTCCTCCGGATTCTGCGGCAGCGAATCCAAAACGAGCACACGTACGCCGGCATCGTTAGCAGCCGCCCGAAGCGCTGCGTAGCCACCCATCTCGACTCCGTAGAGACCCACCTTGTCGCCAACGAGTGTCTGTCCGTCCACACTTTTCAGAGTACGAAGGTAATCAAGCGCTGCTTGAAGGTCGTCGCTCTCTATAGACCCGAATGAGGTCCAGGAAACGCTGGGATTCAGTCCGTGTCCACGAAGATCGGGCCAAAGAATGGTGGCGCCGGTAGCTTCATTGATCTTTATGCCGAGATTGAAGAACCACGAACGGTCGACGCCATAGCGGTGAGCGAGAATCACCGCGGGAGCTCCGGCGCCGCCCTTTAGTAACCAGCCGCGGGCCGTAGTGTTGTCGCGATTGCGCCAGGTTTGATCGGAGACTTTAAGCGCGGGCCCGCTGAATTCTGCGAACGCTGCTGGAGTGACAAGATAAGGGGCACGCGGCGGTCGCGTGACGCCGTAAACAATGAACGCCAGGGCGACGACAAGCGCCACCACCAGCAAAAGCAAGATAGGTAGCAGCGACTTCAAGAACTTCTTACCTAACCGTCTTCGTCGGGCCATAGTCACGAGGGGAGGATGCAGAACGTTGAGGCAATAAGTCCACCGCTTCAGTCAAGCCGATCCGCTTCCTGGCTGATGCGAAGGTAGTCTTGGGGCGTATTGATGTTATCAAAGAAATCTTCGGCGCCGGGCAAGTCGGCGAGTTCCGTAAACTGCACCCAGCGCGTCGTTACCGATTGTAGCAGAGCCACTGGTTTTCGTTCCCCCCTTTCGATCAGCGCCGCTGCGCGGGGAAGGCACTCAGCCACCCGATACACGGCACAAAGTGGCTGTCGCCGCCCATCTGGCTGAAGGGGCGCCACGACGTCAAATCCCTCACGCAAGCTCAGCAGACGTTCAAAAAGCGAAGCCTTAACTTGCGGAAGGTCACAAGCCACGATCAGCGCCCAAGCGGAAGCACAATTCGCGAGGGCGCCATGCACGCCTCCCAATGCCCCCCACTTTGGATGAACGTCGTGGACGATCTTCAGACCCGGATCCAACTGTTCTGGCCTGCCGACTACGGAGACTTCGGACGTCACCTGCGCCAGTTCACGAGCGATCCGCTGGACAAAAGTTTCGTCCTCGATCAGGAGCCGTGATTTGTCGCGCCCCATCCGGCTTGCGGCTCCGCCGATCAGAATAAAGCCTGCAACTGAATCCATGGTGTCGGCAGGTTAATCGAGCTCTAGCTGAACGTAAATGCCAACCTTGACCCCCTGTCAGTCGGAAGTTATATTTCGAGTGCGCCTTGGGTCGCATAACTTGCATCTAAGGCTCGTCACCCCTGACCCGCCGGCACCGGCCAGATTTACGAGGTTTGCATTAATGAAAAGAGTTACCCGAGCTTCTCACATTGCGATTTGTGTCGCAGTTTGCTGTGTTCTTGCGGCGGCCCAAAAACCAGTGGCCCAACCGGCTGCCCAGCCCCAACCTGCGGGTGCACCGCGTGATGCTCTCCTTTTCCCTCTCGAAGAACTGCGACCGGGAATGAAGGGCCTGGCTTACACTGTTTTTTCGGGTACCGAGCCCCAGGAGTTTGGAGTCGAGATTCTCGGAGTCTTGCCTGGGTTTCCCGCACCTCGACAGTCGGCAATTATCGGAAAGTTAACTGGAGCCAACGTCGAAAAAACCGCAGTGTTTGCCGGCATGTCTGGCTCGCCGGTTTATATCGATGGCCGGCTCGTCGGGGCGATCGCTTTTAGTTTTCCTTTTGCCAAAGAACCGATCGCCGGGATCACTCCGATTAAGCAGATGATCGATATCTTCGAAAAGGGTTCGGTCAACGAAACGAAGAAGCTCAAAGAGCCTCGTCCGGTTTCATTCGCACAGTTGGCAGCCACTGAGTGGAAACCGACTTACCCTAAGCCGGCAGTCACTGGCGGGCCTTTGATGGCAAGTGTCTCCGAAGGTTCGCCGTTGCTGGCGTTGCTGGGTCAGCAAATCGCGCCCATCGCCACGCCAATGGTTTTTGGGGGAATCAGTCAGGAGACGCTGGCGTTGTTTGCGCCGCAGTTGCTGGCGAATGGCTTACTTCCGGTTTCTGGCGTTGGTGGTTCGGCCGCAATTACGAAGCTCGGGGTGCCTAATGAAAAGACTCTTACACCGGGAACTTCTTTGAGCGTACAACTCGTTCGCGGCGATTACTCGATCGCGGCCTCAGGCACGGTAACGTTTCGCGATGGTGATCGAATCTACGCATTTGGCCATCCGTTCCTAAGCCTCGGCGCCGCCGATATGCCTTTGACCGAAACTTCGGTCGTCACGGTGATTGCCAACGTTAACAACTCTTTCAAACTCTCGGTACCGGGGCAGATGATGGGCGCAATCTCACAAGACCGCGCTTCGGGAGTGTTTGGTCAACTGGGACGTGCGCCAAAGATGATCCCAGTTAAGATCAATTTGCACACAAGTCGCGATCGTACTGAAACGTTTGCTTACGAGATTGCCAACGATTCTTTCCTCACTCCAATTCTCCTGAACATCACAGTCTTCAACACGATCACATCGAGCGAACGCGTGCTTGGCGATTCGACGATTAGCATCAAGGGCCAAATCAAGGTCAACGGTCAGGAAGACGTCAGTGTCGATCGACGGTTCTCGGCTGCTAATTCAGCGATGATGGCTGCCGGCTCAGTCGCGGCGCCGATAGGTGCGCTCTTGAACAGTGGCTTTGACGATGTGCAAATCGATGGCGTCACTCTCGACATCTCTTCCACCGATACGAAATACGCCGGTACCCTCGATCGCATCGCCCTCGACCGCACTGAAGTTCGCCGGGGAGAAAAGATTGAGATTCAGGCCTACGTTAGAACTGAAGCCGGCAAACAATTCGTGCAACGGATCCCGGTGCAGATCCCTGAAGATGCCACGCCCGGGCAATTACTGGTGTTTGTGGGCGACGGCAGTGCCTTGCAGGAAGGTTCGGCGGCCAAGGCTTTCGTGCCGCAGGATCTGGGCCAGCTAGTGCGGGCAATGAACAAGGTAAAGAAGAGCGATCGACTTTACGTGAAGCTGTTTCGAATCACTCCCGGCGCGGTAATTGGCACCGATGAACTGCCCAATTTGCCTCCCTCTGTCGTGGCGACACTAAACAGTGATCGA
>DASSCX010000175.1:0-7082 GCA_035697425.1 Pyrinomonadaceae bacterium
CTTCAATTTTCGTGGTCCAGCCGGCAAAATATTCAAAGTTTTCGGCTACCTGCGGTAGATCGACAAAGGAAGACTCGTTAATAGGTTTGCCATTGTCCGCCGTCTCAAGCGCAGCGAGTTCTTTGCTGTTTTCTTCGATCAACTGCGACAGCTTGTACAGCATCCGGCCACGATCACGCGCACTAATCTTCGACCACTTGCCCTCGAATGCGCGACGAGCCGCCACTACTGCTTTATCGATATCTGCTTTGTCAGCTTCCGCCACCTCGGCCAACGTTTCTCCGGTGGCAGGATTCGGCGTCAGGAATGTTTTGCCGGATTCGGCATCAACCCATTTTCCGTCAATGAGAAGTTGATACTTGCGCGGCGTTTTCGTTTCGGCTGGTTGTACGGATGACATTGTTTTGCTCCTCTATCTTTCTACTACCGTAGAGCTAATTTCATGTGGCGTCGTTTAGTTAACGGGGAACGACAAACGGTAGTTTGTCTTTCAAGCCACCTTAAAAATCGGTCGTACCTGCAAGTAACTGGCGCAGCACGAAGGGAAGAATTCCGCCGTGCTGGTAGTAGTCAATTTCGATCGGGGTATCGATGCGGAGTGTTACTGGAACCTCATCCGTTGCTCCATTCGCACGATTGATGACCAGCGTCAGATCCTGTAGCGGTTTCACTCCCTTTTCCAGACCAGTCAATTCAAACTGCTCGGTGCCGTCCAAGCGCAGGGAAGCAGCATTCACACTTTCTTTGAACTGGCAGGGTAGAACCCCCATACCCACTAAGTTGCTGCGGTGAATTCGCTCGAAACTTTGGGCCACGACTGCTTTGACGCCAAGCAGTCGAGTTCCCTTCGCGGCCCAATCCCGGGAACTTCCAGTTCCATACTCCTGTCCGGCAATCACGATTAGCGTGACGCCTTCACTTTGATATCTCATCGCTGCATCGTAAATGCTGATGCGATCGCCGCTCGGATGATGAATAGTAACGCCACCTTCTACCCCCGGCACCATGAGATTTCTGATACGTACATTCGCGAAAGTTCCGCGCACCATCACTTCATGATTACCGCGCCGGGCGCCGTAGCTGTTGAAGTCTTCAATGGTGACACCTTTTTCTTGAAGGTATAGACCCGCCGGAGAAGAAGCTTTGATCGCGCCTGCCGGACTGATGTGATCGGTCGTAACGGAGTCGCCGAAGATTGCCAGCGGGCGAGCACCGTGCACATCTTGCCAGGTACCTACTTCGTTACTGAAGTTTTCAAAGTACGGCGGCTCGCGAATATAGGTCGATTCCGCGTCCCAATCGTAGACGTTGCCAGTCGTGGTTGGAATCGCATTCCAATGCGGATTCTGATCCGCAAAGTTTCCGTAGAGCTCGCGGTAGGTTGCCGGCTCAAAGGCAGAACGCAGAAGACTGTTGATTTCGTTCATGGTAGGCCAAACATCATGCAGGTAAACGGGCTCACCATCCTTGCCTTTACCAAGCGGATCTTTGGTTAGATCGACATCTACGCGCCCGGCCAAAGCAAAAGCGACGACAAGGGGCGGGCTCATCAGGAAATTTGCCTTGATGCTTTGATGGACTCGCGCTTCGAAGTTCCGATTACCAGATAGTACGCTCGCAGCGATCAGATCGTGATCAACCACGAGTTGCTCCACTGCAGGGTCGAGCGGGCCGGAATTACCGATGCACGTCGTGCATCCGTAGCCGACGATGTTGAAGCCGAGTTTATCGAGATATGGCTGAAGGCCGGTACGGGCCAGATAATCCGTAACAACCCGCGAGCCTGGCGCCAGGGAATTCTTAACGGCCGGCCTAACCTTCAAACCCCGCTCGACAGCTTTCTTCGCCAGCAATCCAGCAGCGAGCATCACACTAGGGTTCGAGGTATTAGTGCAGGAAGTGATCGCGGCGATAAGTACGTCGCCGTGCCCCAGATCGACATCAGCATGTGGAAACTCTTCCGGGTGAACTTCAACCAGGCGATCCGGAGTCGGCCGATTGTTCACCATTTCTGTTTCGGTCCAGACGCTGGTGTTGCTTGGCGTCACAACGCCGCCGGCGGCAACAGGCACTGATTCCGGGCGTTGTTCGCCACCGCCGCCGAGCGGTGCTTTGGCGATATCGATGGTGCCAATCCGCGTGAAATATCTTGAAGCAATCTCTTCGGCTGACTTTCCGTAACCGCCTTCGGTTGCCGGCTTCTGCAAGAGCGCCGCAAATTGATTCTTCAGGTTCGGCAACTCGATTCGGTCCTGCGGACGTTTCGGCCCGGCCACACTCGGGCGAATGTCGCCAAGATCAAGTTCCAGCAATAAACTGTAAGTGCAGTCCCCTTTGCGCGGAATACCGAACATTCCCTGTGCGGTGTAGTAACTGCGCACAGCCTCGACATGAGCATCGTCGCGACCCGTTGCCTTCAGGTAGATGCACGTTTCCTCGTCGATCGGGAAAAAGCCCATCGTCGCGCCATACTCCGGCGCCATGTTTGCAATTGTCGCGCGATCGGTAACTGAAAGACTCGCGGCTCCTTCGCCATGAAACTCGACAAACTTACCCACCACCTTGGCTTGGCGGAGCATCTCCGTAACTCGCAGCACCAGGTCCGTAGCTGTTACACCCTCATTCAAACTGCCACTCAGACAGACGCCGACAACATCAGGCGTAAGGATATAAACGGGCTGGCCCAACATCGCGGCTTCTGCTTCAATGCCCCCGACGCCCCAACCAACGATTCCCAAGCCGTTGATCATGGTCGTATGAGAATCTGTACCCACGAGCGTGTCTGGAAAATAAACGGTGTGCTTCTCCCACACGCTCTTCGCTAAGTATTCAAGATTCACCTGATGACATATGCCAATTCCCGGTGGGATCACGCTGAAGCCGTCGAAGGCTTGCGTGCCCCACTTCAGAAACTGATAGCGCGAGTTGTTGCGCTTGAACTCCATCAGCATGTTCTTCTCAAGCGCATCGGAAGTGCTTGAGAAATCAACCTGAACGGAGTGGTCAATTACCAGATCAACCGGCACCAGCGGTTCTATTACCCCCGTGTTCTTGCGCAGACGCGCGACTGCGGAACGCATCGCCGCGAGATCAACAAGAAGGGGCACTCCCGTGAAATCCTGCAGGAGCACGCGCGCAACCACGAAGGGGATCTCTTCTGTGCGGGCAGCGTTCGGTTGCCAATTGGCTAGACCGTGAACGTCTTCTTCGGTAATTCGTTTGCCATCCAAATTCCGCAGCAACGACTCGAGAACTATGCGGATACTGACGGGTAGCTTGGAGATGGGACCTACATTCTCTTTTTCTAGCTGTGGAAGTGAATAAAACTGACCGGATAACCCAGGGCCGGGAGTGAACTGCTGAAGCGAATTAAAGGGACTGTTAGGCATACGAAGCTTGGCCAAGCGGAGAAAAACTTGACGCGTCTCCTAACGCGTCTGTGACAAATTGTTCGGAATTTTCATTGTTTTGATGTAGTTAAGTTTAGAGGCGCGGTCACTAATCGTCAAGCAGGGGCTTCATGTGCTCGATTGATGTTTCTGGGAAGTGCATGAGCAAGCACGACACCGCTTTGGATTCTTGTTACCAGTCTCTTAGAAACCCAAAGCGCCGTCGTCGCTTCGCTCTGCTGGCGTACTCCATAAAGATTGCTCGTTTCTCCCGCGCTTTGTTATAGTCACATCGAAATCCCCCTCAACTCTACTTTGAAAACTTTTGGGTCGTTACCCGGAAAGCTTTGCCGCAACATTTCCCGGCGGCACGATCAAGGACGGTACCTATGAATAACAAACCCGCTAAAGATTTCGATTACCTGGCGAACAATCCTGATTACGTGCCTGATCCGGAGATTGAAGAATTTATGGAGGGAGAGATTTCGCGCGCGCCAAAGGATCCCGAACATCTGGCGCACCGGCTGCGAGACAACACCGCTGCGTCGCCCAGTGACTCTGGAGGCGATCTGGACGCCTCATGGGAAGACGTAAATGACAGTGGCTCAGAATCGGTGGCCGGACACAATCCGACTCCCGATCAATCAGACGTCGAGGAGAATGCGCATGCAATCGGCGTTAGCTATGAGGACAACGAAGAATTGGAATTCATCGATAAGATCGAGCGGAGAGATCGCGAACGCTTTGAGTTGGATCCGCGTTCGAAAGCGAACGAGGAGTCGATCTGAGGCAACTATTGAGCAGTGGGAGGATATTTTGCGCGATCCTGTAAGGTAATCCGCTTGATGGTTATTTTTTCCGCGGGCGTTTCGGTCTCAGGCTCGACCGGCGCCCGCATTATTATCTCCGCATTGCCCAACCCCACGATGACCCGACCAAACAAGGTGTAGTCTTCGTCGTAATCCGGCTCGCGCCTGAGCGTAATGAAGAACTGGCAGTTTGCCGAGTTGCGCGCGGTCACTTCCGTTAGACCAGGTCCGGCAGCGCCCGGAGGGCTCGCTTCCCTGCGCGCCGCCCCGACACTGCCACGCTCGAAGGGTAAGTCACTGAATTCAGCGGGAACGTTGGGGTAGGGTGAATCTCCATTCCCATCGTTCCCCGGAACATTGTCACGCGAAAGCGGGTCCCCTCCCTGAATCAAGGCGGAGTCTGCATTGATGCGATGAAACGTGGTGCCATCATAAAACTCTTCATGAACCAGTTTCTTGAAGCGCTCCACCATCTGCGGCGCCACATTCGGGTAAAGCTCAATCACAATCTCGCCGAAGTTCTCCGTCTCAATCACCGCGACCTGTGCATCCGCGATCGGCTTGACGCCCGTCCTGATATCGACATCGTTGTCTGTTATGGGAGGGTTTGCCTCACCACAAGCAGAAAACGTTATTGCTGAGACGAAGGCTAGGATAACTGCCGCGAATTTGAGTTGCATCTTCAAAAGGCTTTTCTGCTATCAATCAGGATAGTGACGGGGCCATCATTAACGAGTTCTAGCTGCATCATGCGGCGAAAACTGCCGGTGGCGACATTTGGTAGTTGTCGCCTGGCATTCTGTACGAATAACTCATAAAGCGGTTCAGCTACGTCCGGCGGCGCCGCATCACTCCACGAAGGCCGCAGACCGCGTCGCACATCCCCATACAGAGTAAACTGCGACACCACCAGCAAGCTACCGCCGGTTTCTTTGATGGATAAATTCATCTTGCCTTCGTCGTCTTCGCAGATGCGCAGGGCAACTATCTTCTCCGCGAGGTAGTCAGCGTCGCGAGCCGTATCATCAACAGCAACACCTAACAAAACGACGAGACCTTTTTGGATCTCGCCGACTGTTTCGGAATCTACACTCACCTTGGCGCGGGTAACGCGCTGCACGACTGCTCGCATTTAAAGTCTAACCACGCTTGGTCAACGAACAAAGTTGTAACTGATCACGCCAGTTACCTTGACGGGCTTGCCTCTAAGGATCGTGGGAGCGAACTCTGAAGCGCGCGCTGCACGCTCGGCCGCATCCCACAACAAAGGATTGCCGTTCATTGCACAAGCTCGAATTACTTTCCCTTCATCGGTGATGGTCACGACTACAACCACCGTTCCCGAGGCACCCGCGGCCCACGCCTGCTCGGAAAGCTGGGGTCTTTGTAGCCTGATCGCTCGGCCGTTCAGAATTCCTCCTTCGTTGATCCTCACCGGACCTTCCGGCTCAACGTCGGGTTTACTTCGATGGAATAACTCCCGGGCTTCATCATGTTTCTTCATTTTTTGAAGGAGACATTGGAATCGGTATCGCGCATCCTCGACCGTTGTATCAGCTTCTACTACGAGCTTGTCATCAAACGACATCAACCGTTGATATAGAGGGTGCGCCTTTTCAAGATTTCCCTGTGACTGGTATAGCTCCGCGAGCTGAAAAAGTGTCTGCGCCACGTGGGGACTGTTCGCTCCGATTACCTTCTCCTTAATAGCCAGCGCTCGGATTAACTCCGCTTCAGCCTGAATGACACTGCCCTTGGCCCGGTGCAACCGAGCTATAATACTTAGCGTCTCGGCCACTTCAATGCTTTCGGCACCGCCCCGCTTCTCCCGCCCCGCGAGAACCCTTTTGTACAATTCTTCGGCTTCTTTGTACTTACGCAATGCAACGTTGATGGCTGCGAGATTACCGACAGCTTCAAGCACGAGGTTATCGTCTGCTGCCAGCGTTCTTTCTCTGATCTCCAAAGCCCGCTTGGCAGGACCTAACGCCTCTTTGTACTTCCCCTGCTGATAGAGTTTCACGGCAGAGTTGCTTAGCTCGTCTGCTTCTCTCGAAGTCACCGACTCCTGGCTTGTACGCGCGGCGCCCCTGGTCCCGTTGCCCAAAGCACTTAGGCCCGGAAGAACGATTAGTGTTGCGCCTGAAATCAGAAGAAGGCGTTGGTATTTCATTTTCTCTCACCAATTCATTTCTTCGGCGGCTTGCTTGGTCTGATCTCCACGCGACTCGGTAAACTTCGTTCGTCGTGATGCAGCAGGTCAATCACCACCTGCGCCACGTCTGCCGGCTGCAACTGCCAACTCTTTTCCGCACTCGGTGAATCGCCACCAAACTCTGTATTAACCGAACCAGGCATAATGTAACTTACCTTGATTCCGTCGTGCCTGACCTCCTGCATCAAAGCCTCACTGAAACCGTTCAGGCCAAACTTTGACGCGTTGTAAGCAGCCATTTGCGGATGGGCGTTGGTGCCTGCGAGTGAAGAGATGTTGATGATGTAGCCGCCACCGCGCTTCTTCATAATGGGAATCGCTTCGTGACAGCAGTAGTAAACACCGAAGAGATTCGTTTCCAGCACAGCCCGGAAATCCTCAGGCGACATATCTTCAACCTTAGCGAACGTCCCAATGCCGGCGTTGTTGATAAGAATGTCCACGCCGCCGAACTCGGAAACAGTGCGCTCGAACAAGGCCTTTACCTGCGAATGTTCCCTCACGTCGCAAACAATGCCTGACGATCGTCCCTGCTTCGATCCGTTGAGGAGTTTGACTGTCTCGTCAATCTCGCCGCGTTTGCGCGCCGTGACAAATACATTGGCGTCTGCTGCCACAAGAGCTTCAGCGATCGCACGCCCAATGCCCTTCGTGCCCCCCGTAACGATC
>DASSCX010000176.1:0-11014 GCA_035697425.1 Pyrinomonadaceae bacterium
ATGAACAAACCACGACTAAGTTTCTGGGGGATCTGGAACATGAGTTTCGGGTTCCTGGGTATCCAGTTCGGTTGGGGCCTCCAACTCGCCAACATGAGCGGTATCTATACCTACTTGGGCGCGAAACCCGAGGATGTGCCGATCCTGTGGCTTGCCGGACCTGTAACGGGTTTGTTGGTGCAGCCCATCGTCGGGTCGATGAGCGACCGCACCTGGAATCGACTCGGCCGCCGCCGCCCTTATTTTCTGACTGGTGCAATCCTCGCGAGCATTGCTTTGTTCTTCATGCCCGATTCGGGGACGTTATGGATGGCTGCAGGTCTGCTTTGGATTCTGGATGCCAGTATCAACGTGAGCATGGAACCGTTTCGCGCTTTTGTTGCCGACAAGTTGAATGTCGACCAACGAACAGCCGGATTTGCCATGCAGAGTTTCTTTATTGGTATTGGGGCCACGCTCGCCAACGCTCTCCCGTACATATTCCGCCGCCTCGGTGTTGATGACCGCACCGTTGACACCGCCGATCGCGCAGTCAGTGTCATTCCGGCCAGCGTCAGCTACTCGTTCAAGATCGGGGCTGTGGCTTTCCTTATGTGCGTGCTCTGGACCGTTATCACCACCAAAGAATTTCCTCCGGAAAACATGGCGGAATTTGAGCGCAAGAAACGCGAGCGTAAAGGTATTGGTGCGGCGCTCGCAGAAGTTGCCGAAGCCTTTCGCGAAATGCCAAAGACGATGAAGCAGCTAGCCGTTGTGCAGTTCTTTACCTGGCTGGGCCTGTTCTGTATGTGGATGTTTTTTGGGTTAATGACTTCTTATCACGTCTTCGGCGCGACCAACGAACATGATCCGCGCTTTACTGACGGACAAGCGTGGGGCGGTAATGCCTTTGCGATCTATTCGATCACTTGTTTCCTGGTGGCCTTTCTCCTGCCACCGCTCGCCCGCGCCACATCCAGGAAGACGGTGCATGCTGTTTCACTGTTGTGTGGCGCTATAGGGCTGCTCTCGGTTTACTTCATTCACGACAAAGGCATCCTGTTGCTCAGCATGATCGGCGTCGGCATCGCCTGGGCTTCGATCCTTTCGATGCCCTACGCCATTCTTTCCGGAGCTCTGCCGGCGGCGCGGATGGGTGTGTATATGGGAATTTTTAATTTCTTCATAGTGATACCCGAGATCATCGCCTCCTTTTGTTTTGGCCCTGTCATTCGCATTGTGTTTGGGCGCGACAATCCAAATGCGCCGATGTACGTAGTCATGGCGGGAGGATTTTTTTTGGCGCTCGCCGCGATCAGCGTCTTATTGGTTCAAGACGTCGCCGATAAGAATGTTCCGGAAGCTGCGGTTATTGAGGCGGATGAGCATGAGCTGCTTTCTGTTCCGGAGTCGGTGCAACCTGTTCCGAGTACGGGACTGATAGACGAGTAGTGACAGTGAAGAAAGGAAAACCGTCACAGACCGGAGCGGTAGCTACCCATTCGCATACGGAAGCCACTCGGTACAGTACGGGAGCGGTAGCGACCGCATTCAAGTAACAATGGAATCCGGATTCAGACCTTGGCGTAACTTGGGAAGAGGTACTTGATGGGTCCTAAACTTGATCGAGTAGTTGCTTGAATGCGGTCGCTAACGCTCCCGTACTGTACCGAGTGGCAACGCTACTTGAGTGCGGTAGCTACCGCTCCTGTACTGTATGTTCGCTCTCATTCACACCGGGCTTCAGCCCGGTGACCTGCGACTGATAGATATGGAAACCGTTTAAACGGTTTCTAGTTCGAACGGCACCCGAACACCGCGCTGAAGCGCGGTGAGAATGAAAGGATTAACCTGATGGTCAGAGAGGATTTGGGTCATACGATAAAAGCTTTCCTCCTCGCCTCCATTCTGATTGCAGCCTGCTGCCAGGAAATCTCGCCCCAGGAAGTGGCCCGCAATGTCTCGAAGCTGCCGGCTCGCTCAACGCACGACTGGGTACGCGATGGTGTCGTTTACGAAGTCTATCCGCGTGCGTTCTCGGAGTCAGGGAACTTTAATGGCATTACAGTTCGACTTGATCGACTCAAGGAGCTGGGAGTGAACATTCTTTGGCTGATGCCGATCCATCCCATCGGACAGGAAAGGAAGAAAGGAACCATTGGCAGCCCTTACGCTGTCCGCGACTACTACGGGATTAACCCCGACTACGGCACTAAGGAGGATTTCAAAAGGCTAATTACTGAAGCGCACCGTCGCGGAATGAAAGTGATCATTGACATCGTGGCAAACCATACGTCGTGGGACAATGTGATGATGAAGAATCCCGGCTTTTATGAGCGTAATGCCGCAGGACAGATCACTTACCCGCATGATTGGAGCGATGTCGCCGAACTGAACTACAAAAATCCACAGCTACGCCAGTACATGACCGATATGTTGAAGTACTGGATACGGGAATTTGATCTGGATGGCTTTCGCTGTGACGTTGCCGAAGAAGTGCCCACCGACTTCTGGGAAAACGCCCGTGAGGAGTTAGACAAAATAAAGCCTGACATAGTGATGCTCGCTGAGGGACATAAAGCGGAACTGCTAGTTAAGGCTTTTGACTTTGATTATTCGTGGCCAATTCACAGCTCCATGACTCGTGTTTTGCAGGGACAAAGTCGCGCTTCTGATTTGCGCTCTGAGTGGGAAAAAGAAACAAAAGAGTGGCCCCGTGGATCGCTCCATCTCCGCTTCTCTGACAATCACGACGAGCGTCGCGCAATCGCGCGCTTTGGAGAACCTGCCGCGCTCGCTGCTTCGGCGCTGATGTTTACGCTCGACGGCGTGCCGCTTTTGTATAACGGGATGGAGGTTGGTGACACTACCGAATCGGGCGCGCCTGCACTCTTTGAAAAGCTGCCAATCTTCTGGCCCATCGCTGAAAGACGACCGGAGTTCCCGCGCTTCTATAAGCAGATGATGGCATTGCGACGCACAAGTTACGCTTTGCGGCGCGGCACGCTTGAGTGGTTGCCCAATTCCGACGAGTCGCGCGTATTGACCTACCTGCGCCGCACGCCTGATGAGGAAGTGCTCGTCGCGATCAACCTATCGAATCGTCCGTTCTTTGGCTCCACTGAGGCAGGAAACGCCACGGCGTATGTTGATATCACTCCCGACGCAGGCGCACCTTTGCCGCCCGACGCCCCAGCGCCGGAACGAGCGGCAAGAAAGCGAGCTGTTGGCTTGCCCGCACTTTCGCTCGATGCCTGGGGCTATCGGATATTCCGCAGAGCGTTGAAGTGATAGGTAACTTGGCAAAAAGGCGGGTTAGAAGTCGGCGAAGCTGACGACTGACAATAGCCCAGCACTTCAGTGCTGGGAAACGGCGCATACGCGTATTTCAGTCCGTGAAGCGGACGGCTGAAATGAACCATCTCGGCGAAACCTACTTTTCAGTCGTCCGTTACACGGACTTCAATCTCTGGACGTCGTGTTCCCCAGCACTGAAGTGCTGGGCTATTGTCATCCGTCCGCTTCGCGGACTCGAACCACGATAACCTGAGGCTGACGCTAAATGCTTCGCCCGACCTTAACCTTGATCGTCTGCTTGCTTGGTTGCGCAGCATTGTTCGCACAGGACAACGCCCCAGGTGCCCCCGGTCTCGATGCGCATTGGCCGAGCGCGGCCAAGAATGGATTTGGAACTTCAAACACCCTCGCTTCGAAAGTTTGGTTCACCCTTAACAACGGTGTGTTGACGGAGGTGTTTTATCCAACTCTTGATGTGCCAAATGTTCAGATGTTGCAATTCGTTTTCGTCAGTGCCGACGGTAAACGCGTGGAGACTGAAGCCGAAGACATGGAACATGAGCTTGAGGTTCTGGATCCGGCTGCACTCACCTTCCGTCAAATCAGTAAGGCAAGGAGGAGTGATTACAGCATTACTAAGACCTATGTGACCGATCCGGAGCGGAGCTCAATCCTGATTGATGTTCAGTTTCACTCGGTAGCGAAGCCCCTCTGCTTTTGCCGACTCTACCTCTACTATGATCCATCGCTAAATAACAGTGGCATGCACGATTCCGGATGGAAAGACGGCGACTGGCTAGTTGCCTCTGACGCCGATAAAACCTCCGTGCTGACTATAACCAAGTACGGGCTCGACGATGCAACTAGTGGATATCTCGGCACGAGTGATGGCCTAACGCAGTTGCGTCGTAGCGGCAGCGTCAATCCCTACAATCGAGCCGATAAAGGTAACGTCGTGCAAATGGCACGGCTTCGATTTCCGTTGGGACTTCCACGCTCTTCTGAGAGGTTTACGGTTGTCCTTAGCTTCGGGCGCAATCAAAGAGAGGCGATCTCTAACGGCCAGGCATCGGTGAGAAAAGATTTTGAAGTGGCTAAGGCTGAGTATTCTCGCGGTTGGCATGAATACGTTAAGACTCTTCCGCGCGTAGGTGAAAAATATCAACCTCAATTCAACATGGCAGCGATGGTGCTAAAAGGACTTGAGGATAAAACCTATCGCGGGGCAATGATCGCCTCGCCATCGACTCCCTGGGGCGGCGGAGCGAATGCGAATGAATCTACGACCAGCGGCTACCATGCTGTCTGGTCTCGTGATTTGTATCAGGTCGCTACTGCCTTCATGGCACTTGGTGATCGGGCCAGCGCCAATCGAGCGCTTGATTATCTTTTTAAGGTGCAGCAAAAACCGGATGGCAGCTTTCCGCGGAACTCCTGGGTAGATGGTCGCCCGACCAGCGGCGGCTTACAGATGGATCAAGTTGGATTACCACTCATCCTTGCCTATCAGTTACAGCGAACCGATCGCCGGACGTGGCTCAAACATATCAAGCCGGCGGCAGATTTTATTCTCAGCAAGGGCCCCTTGACCGAACAGGATCGCTGGGAAGAAAAACCAGGCTACTCTCCTGCGACTATTGCCGCGGAAATTGCTGGCCTGGTGTGCGCCGCTCATATCGCCGCTATCAATAATGACAGACCATCTGGCGATCGCTATTTGAAGCAGGCAGATGAATGGGTGCAGCAATTGGAAAGATGGACAGCAACGTCAAACGGCTCCCTCACAAGCAGCAATTACTTTCTGCGAGTTACGGAAGATTCAGATCCTAATGACGGAGACAGGATCGAGATAAACAGCGGGGGCGGAGTTTACGATGAGCGCGAGATTGTCGATGCCGGGTTTTTGGAGTTGGTCAGGCTGGGAATCAAAGCTGCTAATGATCCGCTCATCGTCCGAACGCTCGCAGTCGTCGACAAATTGATCAAAGTAGAAACACCCGGAGGCTCAGGCTGGTATCGATACAATCATGATGCCTATGGCGAACGAGCTGACGGCGGTAACTATGATGGTCGCACGGGCGTGGGGCGACTGTGGGCGCTCTTGACGGGTGAGCGTGGCGAATATGAACTGGCGCTCGGAAATACCCCGGCCGCGAAAACGCGATTAGATGCGATGTTGTCGTTTGCCAACGAGGGGATGATGATTCCGGAACAGGTTTGGGATCGTGCCGAAAGTCCTCGCAAAGAATTACGCTTTGGCGTAGGAAGCGGCTCGGCGACACCGCTCGCCTGGTCGATGGCGCAATTTATTCGTCTCGCCATGAACATTAAGAACGGGCAAAACAGCGAAACTCCGCTGGTCGTTGCCGATCGTTACCTGAAGCAGGCTAGAACAAAATGAGCGATCCAATTAAAGACAACTCGACTTCGCCTGCAACTGTTTTCGTATTTGCTGCGGATCTCGGCGGCACGCATCTTCGCGCCGCGACCGTTGACGAAATGGGACGAATTCATTTTCGTCTGAAGCAGGACACCCCGCGGGCCGATAGCGCTGCTGAGATCGTTCGTTCGTTGGTTTCGGCAGCTCGCGAATGCGCGAAGCAAACAACTGCGCAGGCAGGTCGCGCTTGTGACTTCAAAGCAATCTCAGTAGTAGTTCCGGGAACGGTCAATGTAGATAAAGGCATCGTAGTAACCGCGCCGAATCTTCGTTGCCTGGATGGTTTTGCCCTCACTGCGGCATTAACAGATGAACTTAAGCGACCGGCTATTTTGGAAAACGATGCCAACGCTGCAGCAGTCGGCGAGATGTGGTACGGAGCGGGACGCGGGCACTCAACGATAGTTTGTGTGACGCTGGGCACTGGCGTCGGCGGCGGAATCATTCTGGATGGGAAATTATGGCGCGGCGTCGACGGGGCAGCGGCAGAAATCGGGCATATGGGTGTTGATCCGTTCGGAGGCGTTGCCTGCGGCTGTGGCAGTCGCGGCTGCCTGGAGGTTTACGCCTCAGCGACTGCCATCGTGCGCATGACTCGGGAGGCGAGCCCTCGCTATCCCGATTCGAGCTTACGTATTGGTGAGGAACTAACTGCCGAGAAAATTTACGGAGCGGGCGTCGCCGGTGATGAGCTGGCCCTTGAAGTCTTCCGTCGCATGGGCGTGTATCTCGGAATCGGGTTGGCGAACCTAATCAACATTATCAATCCGGAAATGATCGTGATCGGCGGTGGCGTTGCGAATGGGTGGCAGCTCTTTGAGAAGTACATGCATCAGCAAGTGGCGGAACGCGCCTTCCCGCTACTCGCGGCGCGGGTGAAAATTGTGCGCGCAGAATGTGGTGACGACGCCGGCTTGCTTGGCGCCGCAAAGCTGGGCTTCGCGCATGTGTTTAGATTGAACTAAATGTGATATCTCCAGGAGTGCTGCGCAAAAAACATCTCTTGATTCAACATCGATTTCAATCGTGAACCGCCGAGTCCAACGATCGCTCTCATTCTCGCCGGGCTTCAGCCCGGTGTTCCAAGGGGGAACGAACAAGAAACCGTTTAAACGGTTTCCGTAAGTGCTATCGCACGCTGCACCGGGCTGAAGCCCGGTGAGAATCAGATAGATCTTATGTCACGTCGAATACTGGCGAACATAGATGCAAGAAATGTTTAATCAACTGGTAGGCTACCACCGGCAATTCAGGTTGCTTCGTCACTGTAGAATCGCGCGCAGATCATGGGTCTTTGCTCTCCTTCTTGTTTTCACCATCACCGTTCATGCCCAGGACATTACGCGGCTCGAAAAGATAGGCCCGGTCGTAAGCCTTACGAAGACTGACAAGGCAGTCTTACTTAGCTGCGCAGACAAGTCTCAGGTTCAACTAATAATTCTCGCCCCCGATCTAGTTCGCGTACGGACATCATTTGCAAAGTCGCTGCCCGCAAAAGATCACTCGTGGGCGATTGCAAAAACGGACTGGGTCACACCACGCTGGACTCTTACCGAAGATCCAACTTCAATTCTAATCACCACTGACGAACTCGAAGTTGTAATTCGTCGCTCGCCACTCCTGATTCAATTTCGCGACGCCAAGACTCATTCACTCATCAATGCTGATGAGCAGCCAATGGCATACGACGCTAAAGGTCTGCTCAAAGAGATGATGTTTGACTCGAAAGCCGGCACTTTTGTCGCGGCAGCCAAGCGCTTAGGGTTCGCTGAACATTTTTACGGACTGGGAGAAAAAGCGGCGCGCCTCGATAAACGTCGCAGTTCATTCGTAAACTGGAATTCAGATACCCCGGGATATCTCGAAGGGAGAGATCCGATTTATCAAACCATCCCTTTCTACACCGGTCTGCAAAACGGAATCGCCTACGGCATTTTTTTCGACAACAGCTATCGCAGCTATTTTGATTTCGGCAAGTCGTCGCAGCAGCGGGTGTGGTTTGGTGCTGAGGGCGGCGAGCTTAACTATTACTTTTTCTACGGCCCCTCACTGAAGAAGATCCTTGGACGCTATGCCGATCTCACCGGTCACATGCCATTGCCGCCCCTCTGGGCCCTCGGCAACCAACAGAGCCGCTGGAGCTACTACCCTGACACGATGGTGGAGGAAGTGGTGTCGGAGTATCGCAAGCGAGATTTGCCGCTTGACGTGCTGCACCTTGATATTGATTACATGCAGGGCTACCGCGTTTTCTCCTGGGACCGGGAACGGTTTCCTAATCCCAAAGCGCTGACTGAGAAGCTGGCGCGGCAGGGTGTCAAACTCGTCGCGATTGTGGATCCGGGGGTCAAATATCAACCAGTGGCGAAAAGCGCCGGGCAAATCACTTCCGCATCTCCGGAGCTCGAATCGCAACAACAACGATATTACGTTTACGACACCGGCTTGGAAAAAAGCTATTTTCAGCGGCGTCAGAACGGTGACCTGTTCGTTCCCAAGGTCTGGCCCGGCGAAAGTGTTTTTGTTGATTACACTCTTCCTGCCGCCCGCGAGTGGTGGGGTAACCTGCACCGCGCTTATACCGACAACGGTGTCGCCGGCATCTGGACCGACATGAATGAGCCGGCAGACTTCATCGATCAGACCGGTAAGAACCAACTCGACGTTGTCAGTTACGACGAAGGCGAAAAATCAACACACGCCAAAAATCGCAATACGTTTGCCCTCCTGATGGCTCGTGCCACCTACGAAGGACTCGAGCGGCTGCGTCCCAACCAAAGGCCATATGTGATCACACGCGCTGGATACGCGGGTATCCAACGCTATTCGACTATGTGGACGGGCGATACCAACAGCACCTGGGAAGCACTACAACTAAACATTCCCATGTTTACTACTCTCGGAATGTCGGGTGAGCCGTTCGTAGGCAGTGATGTGGGAGGGTTCATTGGCCGAGGTACTGGCGAGCTACTGGTGCGGGCCTATCAAGTAAGTTTTTTGGCCCCGTTTTGTCGCAACCATAAAGTGATCGACGGCTATGATCAGGAGCCCTGGCGCTTTGGAACTTATTACGAAGACATCATTCGCAAGTATCTGAAGTTGCGCTATCAGTTGCTGCCTTTCCTCTACACCGCATTGGAAGAAGCTCATCGCACCGGGGTGCCGGTGTTTCGTCCCCTGGTGCTGAACTACCCGGATGATCACAACACCTACAACCTCGATGACCAATTCATGGTTGGTGACGATCTGCTGGTGGCGCCTGTGGTTAAGCCTGATGTGACGCGGCGGATGGTTTATTTGCCGAAGGGCACTTGGTATGACTATTGGACTAACAAGAAGTATCAAGGCGGAACTATGATTTCTGTAGAAGCGCCCCTGGAGACGGTGCCGATGTTCGTGAGGGGTGGAGCGATTATTCCGACCGGACCGGAGCTGAAGTATGTGGGCGAAAAGCCTGTCGACCCGATCACGTTCAACATCTATCCGGACGACAAAGGTTCGGCGTCGGCAACGTTGTACGAGGACGATGGCGTGAGTCCGGCGTACAAACAGGACGGCTTTCGTCGTACGACTATAAGCGCGAAACGGATCGGAGCGGTTTATGATGTAACCATCGGCGCACCCGTCGGCAAATATCAACCAAGCCCCCGTAAACTTGCATTCATTTTGAAGTCAGCGGCGCGTATTGGAAGACCCGTCACAATTGCGGACGATGGCAGCGCGCGAACGATCAAGATCAACTGAAGGCGGGATAGGTTAGAATGACCTGGATTAAGACTGTTTCACCGAACGACGATGAGAAGTTGCGCAAAGCGATCGAAGCGCAGCGCGAACTATATCCAATTGAATATGCGACTCCTGTTCACCCCACGCCTGATAAGCAAACTTCCGATATTGTCGCCTCGCACAGCCTGATTCCCGACGCGCTGCACCATGCGTTCGCCACTTTCGGCGCCTTGATGTCTCCCGATTTACCGCTGACTCGCCGGCAACACGAGATGATTACCACCGTCGTTTCGGTTGCCAACCGTTGTCATTATTGAATCGAATCTCACGCAGAGTTTCTGCGTCGCGTGACACTAGACGAAGCTTTGGTGAAGGCTCTCCAGGAGGATTACAAGACTGCACCAATTTCTGAACAGGATCGCGTGATGCTGGACTACGTCGTGCAACTTACGAAGGACGCGACTGGCGTCAGTAGGCAGGATCACGAAGGATTGCGGTCGGTGGGTTTCGACGATCGGGGCATTCTGCAGATAACTTTGATCGCCTCTTGGTTTAATTACATCAATCGCGTGGCTGATGCATTAGGTGTTGGAAGAGATTAGAGATGGGGGGACACGGAGCGCCGAGACATGGAGACGCGGTGACACGGAGACGCGGCGAGGGTGATGAGTGAGGAATGCCATTGATTTATGCTCAGTCAGGAAGGCTCGCTTGCCGCCGCTAAGGTTGAATGCCGCTCAGTCAGCGGGGGTAAATCACCCTTCCGGACTGAGCGTTAACGCGGGCACTTCATTTCTCCCCATCTCCCAGCCTCCGCCTCAGAGCGTCTCCGCCCACAGCTTCAGGCTTCCTGCTCGCGCGCGGGTTTCGTTGCCTTATCAGCGGCGCCCTTATTTTCGGCGTCCGACTCACTAACTGGTTCTCTTGCCGCAATTTCTCCCTTCGCATAACGATCTAAACCAAATCCCAGCAGCAACGTCGCCAGAATAAATGTCGAAGAGAAGAAGTAAGGTGAAGAAACGCCAAGCGAATCAAAAGACCAGCCAAAGAACAACGGCGCGATGATGCGCGCCACGCCTCCGTAAGTCTGCTGCATTCCCATGTACAGCCCGCGTTCGCGCGGCGCGATGACTCGCGACAGCAATGAAGTCACACACGGAAATGTAAACGCTGTTCCTAACGGAATCAGTGCCACGGCAATCGCCAGCATCAGCAGGTTGCGCGAGAGGGGCATGCCCAATACTCCCGCAGCGAGCAACACCAAACCCAGCCGCGATAGTTTCGCTTCGCCCAACCAGTCGACCATTCGTCCCAGCAACAGCACGCGCGTAAAGACGGAAATCGAGCCGACGTACATGAAGAAATAACCAATCGTTTGTTCAGTGACCTGGAAGCGAGCATTCAGAAAAAGTGCGAGCACGGAAAAGCTGCCCTGAAAGGCGCCGATAGCAATCGCATAGATCCAGATCAAACGCGATGCCGGCTCACTCGAATGCGAGATCACGCGCCAGATTGCCTGCCGCGACGTCTTTCGCGGTTCATCTGTGTGCGCCTGTTCGGTGAAATCTCTCG
>DASSCX010000177.1:0-10706 GCA_035697425.1 Pyrinomonadaceae bacterium
CGGTGTTACACCCGGTCAGCACAAAGCCTACCTGGTTATCAATACGAGCAACGGGAACGAGTTGTGTGAGGCTACGGCTCACACGGTGGTGACGGTGAAGCCTGTTGCTCTAAGACCAACTTGCCCAACTGTGGGGATAGCTTGTCCCGAGCAGGTTAAGGCTGGTCAGCCAATCACTTTTACATCAACGCTCTCCGGTGGGACCGGCAACGTGCCCGCGATCTACAACTGGACGATATCGTCAGGAAAAATAGTTTCCGGCCAAGGCACAAGTTCCATCACCGTTGACACCTCTGGTCTGGAGGGCCAGACACTGAACGCTTCATTGTTGATGTCTGGGTACGACGAAGCTTGCTCGGCGACTTGCACAATCGCGTTTCCGATTCCCCTAACCTCTCGCAAGTTCGACGAGTTTCCCGACATTGCCCGTAACGATGAGAAGGCTCGTCTTGATAACTTCGCAATCGAATTACAGAACGATCCAACAGCGACCGGATATGTCATTATTTATCCCGGAACGCGCAGTCGCCCAAGCACAGTGCAAACCCATTCGACTGGTATCATCGACTATGTCGTGAACTCGCGTGGGATCGACTCCAGACGTATTGTCACGTTAGTTGGACCGCAACGCGACGAACTAATGGTTCAGTTGTGGGTCTCTCCGCAAGGGGCACCCGCACCGACCCCTTAAGCAACAAACTAGTCATTTGGCGACCGGCGAGCTACTAAGCTTGCCGGTCTTTTTTTGTCTCTGGGTAGGAAGATGGGCACTCTGTTTGCCCAGTTTCACAGCGCTCCGAGAAAACGTCGCAATGCGATCAGGAATGGGACATTTGTCTGCCCCTGCCGTACGGGAAAATTACAGAGCGAACCCTTTAAAAACCGCCCATCTCCCAGGCATCACACGAGGAGAGAAAATGTTGCACCAGAAATCAGTACGCTTAGTTATTAGTTCACTATTGATTGTGGCCTTCGCTTTCGCAGCGCTCGCACAAGGCGAAAAGAAGAAAAAGAGCAAGAAAGAGGCGCCAACTGGAACCGCCATTCTCTGGCGCGAACCAGTCGATCTCGAAGCTCGAGACTTGCTGCTCGGCGCTGGTGGAGAGCGAATGAAACCCGACCTGCGTCGCATTACTTTCATCGAAAAGAAATCTGGAGGTTATTCAACCAAGTATCGCGTAAAAGACGCCTCCGGAAATGAATGGGTAGCAAAACTTGGCAAGGAAGCGCAACCTGACACTGCTTCAAACCGGCTCGTCTGGGCAGTAGGCTATGAATCGGAAATTGCCTACCTCGTTCCCAAACTAACGATTGAGGGTAAGGGAACTTTTGAAAATGTCCGGCTCGAGGCGCGGCCTACAAATATCGATCGTGGAGACAACTGGGCCTGGGACCAGAACCCGTTTAGCAACACACCTGAGCTGCAAGGCCTGAAGGTGATGATGTTGCTGCTCAACAACTGGGACATCAAGGACTCCAATAATGTGATTCTCGCAGTTCGGAACGAGAGAACGGGTAAAAATGAACTGCGCTACATCATTAGCGATCTGGGCGGCTCTTTGGGAAAGACTGGTGGCTTCTTTTCTCGTAGTCGCAACAAACCCAGCGACTTCGTAAAGTCCGATTTCATTGAATCCGTGAAGGGCAATGTTATCGACTTCAACTATGGAGGGAAGAGTAAGTCGCTCTTCTCAAACATCACGGTTAAGGACGCGAAGTGGATTGGTGGTCTGTTGGCGCGATTGAGTGATAACCAGATCAGGGATGCATTTCGCGCTGCAAATTATTCGCCGGAGGAAGTGGAAACACTTTTTCACGCGGTGAAGAATCGCATAAATGCACTAAATGATGTCTCCGCATCGATCGCTACTGCGCCCTAGTAGGCGTTGGGGAAGTTCTAACTCCGCTTCGAGGACGAGGCAGATAGAGACTTAGGTTGGCTGAGCTCGGCTTGTCCTGAGGTTGATGCTTGGGCAGACACTCCTTCGTTTGGCTCTTTTTCGCCTTTTGCTTTTGCGCCGGTAACACCTAGTGTAGCGGCCACATGTTCGAGCTCGGCATTTAGTTCCCCTCCAACCAAAACGGCCACCCCGGTCAAATAAAGCCACAGCATTAGAATGATCACGGCGCCAAGCGACCCATAGGTGGCACTGTAGGAGTCAAAGAAATGCAGATATGTTCGAAACCCAAACGAAGCGAGCAGCCACAGCGTGACGCCTAACACCGCCCCTGGCGTAACCAAGGTCCACTTTTGCTCACGCAGGTCTGGGGCGAAGTAATAAATCAAGGCGAAGGCCAGTAACATAAACGCCAACGCAATTGGCCACTGTGCAATCTTCCACGTCATTACGAAGGCCGACCCAAAGTCGAAATTAGCAGCTAGAGTCTCGACGATTCTGCCTCCGTAAAGCACTAGCAAGAGTGCAGTGATGATGAGGACCGACAACGAGGCAGTTAATGCGATAGCTTGTAAACGATTCTTCCACCAGGGCCTCGACTCCTTTACATCGTAGGCGGTGTTCAGCGCTTCAGTAATCGCACCCATCCCGTTTGAGGCCGCCCAGAGCGCCGCCAGCAGGCCGAAGGACAACTTTCCGCCAGTACTCGTTTTACTGATTTCCAGCATTGTCGATTCGATCAATTGGAAAGCTGATGGTGGCATCACTTCGGCTAGATAGCTAAACAAACTCTGCCGCAGACCACTTCCCTTCCCGAGAACAATGCCGATGATTGAGGTAAGAAAGATTAGTAAGGGAAAGAGTGCTAAGAGAAAGTAATAAGAGAGTTGTGCCGCACGACCGAGAACATCGTCTTGCTGTATCTCTGCCAAGACGCGTTTGATCAAAGCAGCGAGCGACAACCCATGCAGCTTCCAAAGAGACGCCATGGTGTTATGCAAACAATTCCTTCTTTGTAGATAACAAAAAACCAGTGACTAGGAGAGTTCCTGATCACCCATAAGTTCCGCCTGATTCGATTCGACACCTGAAGCAGCCAGCGCCTCTTCACGGATGCGGTCGTGCTGCCGATCCATTCGCAAGAATTCCCGTGCAACTGCCGAGCGCAACTGACTATCAACGTACATTGTTTCTGCCTTCGGCATGTCAGAGGGTTTACTGTTTTGAACGTGTCGCTTGTTTCCAAACAACATGCTGCCATACCTCCTTAACGTTGATTTAGAGTCCCGTCGAACGGGGACAAGTAGAGCAACGATTATGCCAACTTGCATGGGGGTTAAAGATCAGATTCTCCTGCAAATTAACGGCGATTTCTGCAAATATAATGCCCGCGCTGATGATGGCAAACCAACGATTGCATGAAAACGGATCGCCACAGAGGCTGAGAGGTGAATAATATTGTGCGGATTTGGTTCAATCCAAAGCTGTGGCGCTGGCAAGAAAGCAAATCAAAAGCGAAAAGGCGCGACAGTTTTTGGGCTGTCACGCCTTTTCTAAGTGTGGTCACTGTCCTCACCCCAGCAACCACTTGGACGGAAGGATTCACCAACCGTCTGATTGTCACCGACTATAGCGAAAAGTTTCCGCGTTGGCAACCGACAGAAATTGAAAAACATATCAGCGTTCTATCTCTTCACTAAGCAATGTGTATGCAAGCGTACAAACCTAATAAAAAGACCGGCGAGGACAAGCCTTGCCGGTCTGGTTTAAGGTTTCTGGACTGCCTATTTCTTAGCTTTCAATTTCGCCGTCACCATCACCGTCAGCCCCGGCAGTGACAAGGGGCGGCCGTTGCGGCAAGGAAATCTCGTGACCGCCGACGATGTCAGGAAACTCATCAAGCTCACGCTCGCGCGCCTGATCGATTGTTTCATCACGTTCGACATCGACATTACGGTAGTACTCCATGCCTGTTCCCGCAGGAATCAACCGTCCCATGATCACGTTTTCTTTGAGACCGCGTAAATAGTCGATGCGTCCCGAGATGGCCGCCTCAGTAAGCACGCGGGTCGTTTCCTGGAACGATGCCGCCGAGATAAACGAATCGGTGGAAAGCGATGCCTTCGTGATTCCAAGAAGTAAAGGCTCTGCTTGCGAAACCTCGCCGTTCTCGCCATTGACGCGTTCGTTCTCATCAGTGAAGCGGAAGCGATCCACCTGCTCCTCGAGCAGGAAGTCTGTATCTCCGACCTCTTTGATTTTGACCCAGCGCAGCATTTGGCGAACGATCACTTCGATATGTTTATCGTTAATGTTCACGCCCTGAAGTCGATAGACTTCCTGGATTTCGTTTACGAGGTACTCCTGTAAACGATTGGCGCCCAACACGCGCAAAATGTCGTGTGGATTGAGCGGGCCGTCCATCAATGCCTCGCCAGCGCGTACGCGATCGCCTTCCTGAACGTTAATGTGCGTACCGCGCGGGATATCGTACTCGCGCTCCTCCAGATCGTCGCCGGTAATGATCAGTTTGCGTTTGCCCTTAGCAATGGGACCAAACTTTACGACACCGTCGATTTCCGACATCACGGCCGTTTCCGCCGGCCGGCGTGCTTCAAAGAGCTCGACAACGCGTGGCAAACCGCCCGTGATGTCTTTGGTCTTAGTCGTTTCGCGCGGAATTTTAGCGATGATGTCCCCAGGCTCAACTACTTCGCCATCGGTCACCATCAGGTTTGCCCGCACCGGCATCTGGTAAGTCTTCAAGGCCTTATTGCTGGGGTTGCGAATCTCCATGCGAGGTTGCTTTTTCTCGTCAGGCGAATCCTTAACTACCATCCGCGACTGACCAGTAACTTCGTCCACTTCCTCATCAAACGTCACGCCTTCCTTCAGGTCCTGGAACTTCACGTGACCGGCAACTTCCGTAAGGATGGCAAACGTAAACGGATCCCAGGTTGCCAGCAGTTGATCCTGCGTAACGCGCTGGTCGTCTTCAACGAGGATGTGCGCGCCGTAAACAATCTGGTGGCGCGCAACTTCGCGTCCCCGATCGTCGATAATCGTCAGCGAACCGTTGCGATTCATTGCAATGCGTTCGCCCTTGCGGCTCTTCACCGTTTGCAGTTCCATGTACTTGATGGTGCCGTCCTGACGAGCTTCGTGTTTAGACGATTCTTCCAGACGAGCGGTACCACCGATGTGGAATGTGCGCATCGTTAACTGAGTGCCGGGCTCCCCAATCGACTGCGCGGCAATCACACCTACCGCCTCGCCAATCTCGACCGGACGGCCGGTAGCGAGGTTACGTCCATAACACTTGATGCAGCAGCCGCGACGGGATTCACAGGTAAGCACGGAGCGAATTCGCACCCGCTGCACGCCGGAACGTTGAATCTCAGAAGACAGGTCTTCGTCGATCTCCTGATTGGCTTCGACGATGACGCGGCCTTCGACCAGATCGATAACGTCCTCGAGTGCTGTGCGACCCACAATACGATCGCGCAACGATTCGATTTCCTCGCCGCCCTCGACGATGGCACTGGCAGAAATACCGCGCAGCGTACCGCAGTCCGGTTCGCTGATAATCACGTCCTGAGCCACGTCAACGAGACGTCGCGTCAAGTAGCCCGAGTCAGCCGTCTTCAAGGCCGTGTCCGCGAGGCCCTTGCGCGCGCCGTGGGTGGAGATGAAGTACTGCAACACGTTCAAGCCTTCACGGAAGTTGGCCTGAATCGGAGTCTCGATGATTTCACCCGAAGGCCGAGCCATCAGACCGCGCATACCCGCGAGCTGGCGAATCTGTTGCGCGCTGCCACGCGCTCCGGAATCACTCATCACGAGGATGGGATTCAATTCGCCGGTGGCCTTCTCGCGATCGTCCATCGCCTTGAACATTTCCTTGGCGACTTTGTCTGTCACTTCCGACCAGATCGCGATGACCTTGTTGTAGCGTTCGCCGTTTGTGATGACGCCGTCGAGATACTGCTGTTCGACGGAAATCACATCCTTTTCGGCCTTATCGACTAGCCCCTTCTTGGCCGGCGGAGTTACCAGATCGTCAATTCCAATTGAGATGCCGGCACGAGTCGCATAAAGGAAGCCAAGCGTCTTAAGGTCGTCAAGCATCTTGACAGTCATCTCGTGTCCCAAACGAATGTGGGAATAGTTCACGAGCGATTGCAGACCCTTCTTCTTCATTGTCCCGTTGAAGAAGGGCAAACCGGCAGGAATAGAATCATTGAAAATGACACGACCGACGGTGGTGCTGACCACTCGCTTCACATTCTCCTGAACAGCCGCACGCAGGATGTCTTGCGGATCGTGTTCCTGTGTCAGATCGATCAGATCGCCGGTAATCCGCAACTTGATCGGAGTCTGCGTAGTCACTTCTTTCGAATCGAGCGCCAATAGGACCTCATCCGTTGACGCAAAAACTCGTCCTTCCCCTTTGGCGCCGGGCTTGTCGCGCGTCAGGTAGTAGCAGCCCAAAACGATATCCTGTGAAGGAACCGCGATTGGCTGACCGCTGGCGGGACTTAAGATGTTATTGCTCGAAAGCATCAACACCGCCGCCTCAATTTGCGCTTCCGGACTTAGCGGAATGTGCACAGCCATCTGGTCGCCGTCGAAGTCAGCGTTGAAGGCGGTACAGACAAGGGGATGAATCTTGATAGCTTTGCCTTCAACCAGGACTGGCTCAAAAGCCTGAATGCCGAGGCGGTGCAAAGTCGGTGCGCGGTTGAGCAGCACCGGATGTTCGCGAATAACTTCCTCCAGAATGTCCCAGACCACCGGCTCCTGCCGCTCTACCATTTCGCGGGCTTGTTTGATGGTGGCTGCATGGCCCTGCTTTTCAAGCTGGTTGTAAATGAACGGCTTGAATAATTCCAACGCCATCTTCTTGGGCAAACCACACTGATGCAGTTTCAACTCGGGACCAACGACGATCACTGAACGGCCCGAGTAGTCCACGCGTTTGCCCAGCAAGTTTTGCCGGAAGCGTCCCTGCTTGCCCTTGAGTGTGCCACTCAGAGATTTCAGCGGACGGTTGTTCACGCCCCTAAGGACGCGCCCACGCCGACCGTTGTCGAAGAGCGCATCAACAGCTTCCTGGAGCATCCGCTTTTCGTTGCGGACGATGACTTCGGGCGCTCGCAACTCCATCAGCTTCTTCAAGCGGTTGTTGCGATTGATTACGCGGCGGTACAGATCGTTGAGATCCGAGGTGGCAAATCTGCCGCCATCGAGCGGCACGAGTGGGCGCAACTCAGGCGGAATCACGGGAATTACATCCAGAATCATCCACTCTGGATGATTGCCGGATTTAAGAAAGCTGGTCGTAACTTTCAGACGCTTGGAAAACTTGAGTTTCTTTTGCTGCGAAGTCTCCTCTTTCATGCGCTTGCGCAGCTCGACGGCAAGCTCTTCGACGTTGACCATCGCCAGCAGTTCTTTGATCGCTTCCGCGCCCATCTTTGCAACAAACTGCGCGGGATAATCACGCACCAGCTCGCGATAGCGCTCGTCGGAAAGCAACTCGCGCTCTTTGATCCCAGGCACATCGCCCGCATCAATAACTATGTAGGATTCGAAATAGAGAACCTTCTCCAACTCGCGGAGCGGTATATCCAGAAGGTGACCGATACGACTCGGCAAGCCTTTAAAAAACCAAACGTGCGAACAGGGGCTGGCCAGATCAATATGACCGAGACGCTCGCGCCGAACCTTGGCCTGCGTCACTTCGACACCGCACTTATCGCAAATTACGCCGCGATGCTTCATGCGCTTGTACTTACCGCAGAGACATTCCCAGTCAGCTACGGGACCAAAAATACGCGCGCAGAAGAGTCCATCACGCTCCGGCTTAAAGGTGCGATAGTTAATCGTCTCCGGTTTCGTTACCTCTCCATGCGACCACTGCCGGATCTTTTCCGGGGACGCCAGCGAAATACGAATAGCTTCAAAGTCAGGAGCTAATTGCTGCTTTTCTTGTTGGAATCGAAACATGTCTCTCCATTGCCAATTGCCGATAGCCAATTTCCGATTGATCCCTCGCGCCGGTCACGCTGAAACCAATCCCATCCCCAAGTTCGACAACCAAATGCCAATCGGCAATTGGCAATTGGCATCGAAAATGTTTTAGGCTTCGACCGCGCTGGTGATGAGCGCTTCGCCGACACCGTCTTCTGCTGCGCCACCATTGCCGGCCGCCTTGCGATTGATCAGTTCCACGTCAAGACAGAGCGATTGCAGCTCGCGTACGAGCACGTTAAACGACTCTGGGAGCCCCGGATCAAAGTCTGCTTCCCCTTTGACGATGGCTTCGTAAATCTTCGACCGCCCCGCCACGTCGTCAGACTTCGCCGTCAGCAACTCCTGCAGAATATGAGCAGCGCCGTAGGCCTCAAGCGCCCAAACTTCCATTTCTCCAAAGCGCTGGCCACCGAACTGCGCCTTACCACCGAGCGGCTGCTGCGTGATCAAACTGTACGGTCCAATCGAGCGAGCGTGGATCTTGTCGTCCACAAGGTGCGACAGCTTCAGCATGTAGATGTAACCTACCGTCACCTTTTGCTCGAACGGTTCTCCGGAAAGTCCATCGTAAAGAATTGCCTTACCAGACTCGTTGATAATTTCCGGTAGCCCCAATTCGGTTGCGCGTTGGCCGGCGAGCGCAAGCTTCTCCTTAATCTCTGCTTCCGTGGCGCCATCAAACACCGGAGTCGCAAAGTGAACCCCAAGAACTCGCGCTGCCCAGCCAAGGTGCGTCTCCAGAATTTGGCCGACGTTCATACGCGAAGGCACACCGAGCGGATTGAGCACAATCTCCACCGGCGTTCCGTCGGGCAAGTACGGCATGTCTTCTTCCGGAAGAATGCGTGCAATCACACCCTTGTTTCCATGGCGTCCAGCCATCTTGTCGCCGACTGAAAGCTTGCGCTTCATGGCGATGAAGACCTTCACCATTTTGATCACACCCGGCGCCAACTCATCGCCTTGGCGTAGTTTGGCAATCTTCTCTTCGTAAATGTCCGAGAGGATCTTGATCTGACGCTCGGTGCGATCTTCGTATTCTTTAATCTCGGCGCCAACGTCAATTCGCGAGGCTGTGAGCTGCACCTTGCGCAAGACCTTGGGCTCGATGTCGACGAGCATCTCGCGCGTGATCACCGTCCCTTTTTCGATCACGACGTCGCGATTAACCGTCAAGTCGGCCGAAAGCTTTCGTCCATCAAGCAGCTCGTAAATGCGCTGATCGCGCTGTTCACGCAGAATGCGAATCTCGTCTTCCAAGTCGCGCCGCAAACGATCTTCTTCTTCCTGCTCGATCGCCAGCGAACGTGCGTCTTTTTCCTGACCCTTGCGGGTAAAGACCTGAACATCCACCACGGTGCCGTCGATTCCCGGAGGTGAAACGAGCGAAGCGTCTTTTACATCGCCTGCTTTTTCGCCAAAGATTGCCCGCAGCAGTTTCTCTTCAGCAGTAAGCTGGGTTTCGCCTTTAGGTGTTACCTTGCCCACCAGAATCGAACCCGGCTTAACCTGGGCGCCGATACGAATGATGCCGCTGTCGTCCAGATCACGGAGCATGTTCTCGCCCACGTTGGGAATGTCGCGCGTGATTTCTTCGGGCCCCAGTTTTGTATCGCGCGCTTCAATTTCCAGCTCTTCAATGTGAATCGAAGTGTAATAGTCTTCTTTCACAAGACGCTCGGAAACAAGGATTGCGTCTTCAAAGTTGTAACCGCGCCAGGGCATGAAAGCCACCAACACGTTGCGACCCAGCGCGAGCTCACCGCGATCCGTGCAAGGACCGTCAGCAATTACCTGCCCCTTCGAGACCCGCTCACCCACGTGGACGATCGGTCGCTGGTTGATGCAGGTATTTTGGTTTGAACGCTTGAACTTAATCAGCGTGTAGATGTCGGCCGTCACCTCGCGCGAGATCGTGCCGTCGACGTTGTGATCGGCTTTCACGATGCAACGTTCGGAATCTACGTAGTCGACCACTCCGTCGCGCTTGGCAACGACAACAGCGCCAGAATCGCGCGCAGTTGTCTTCTCCATACCTGTGCCAATGTACGGAGCTTCCGCTCGCAGTAAGGGCACTGATTGGCGTTGCATGTTCGAACCCATCAAGGCTCGGTTGGCGTCGTCGTTCTCCAAAAAGGGAATCAGCGAAGCCGCAACCGAAACAAGCTGTTTCGGCGAAACGTCCACGTACTCGATGTCCTTACGCAGCGCCAGCACAAACTCTCCGGCCTTGCGCGAGGCATTACGTTCGTTAACGATGTTGCCACCGGCGTCCAACTGGATGTTTGCCTGACCGACGACGTGTTTATCTTCCTCCCACGCGGTCAGATAGAACGGCCACGGTTCAAACTCGGCCTTGCGGCCTGCGGCACCAATTTTCTTGTTGGCCTTCTCAACGTCCTCGAGCGGAATATGCTCGCCCGGTTTCAGCTTGGTCTCACCGCCGTTGATAACGCGAACGTATTCGAGAACACGGCCGTCAATCACCTTTCGGTAGGGTGCCTCAATGAAACCAAATTCATTAATGCGCGCGAAACAAGAGAGACTGGAAATCAAGCCGATGTTCGGACCTTCAGGCGTCTCGATCGGGCAAATGCGGCCATAGTGTGTCGGATGCACGTCGCGAACTTCGAATCCTGCTCGCTCACGAGAAAGGCCCCCCGGTCCGAGCGCCGACAAACGTCGCTTGTGCGTGATTTCGGAAAGCGGATTCGTCTGATCCATAAACTGCGAAAGCTGACTGGAACCAAAGAACTCGCGGACAGCAGCTGT
>DASSCX010000178.1:0-2441 GCA_035697425.1 Pyrinomonadaceae bacterium
AGTACATCAAGCCCATGATGTTGAAAGATATCGCCGAGGACATCGGCATGCACCTCTCAACGGTGTCGCGCGTGGTTAACCGCAAATATGCCCACACCCCGCAGGGGGTTATTGAGTTGCGGCGCTTCTTTACCGAAGGCATGATGAATGAAGACGGCGAAGAGGTTTCCACGCGGATTATTAAACTTCAGATTAAAAAGCTTATCGAAGAAGAAGATTCACACAATCCGATCACCGATGATCAAGTGGTGAAGATTTTGGCAAAGGATGGAATGAAGTTATCGCGGCGGACCGTCGCAAAGTACCGGGACCAAATGCATATACCCGGATCGCGTGAACGCCGTGCAGTAACATAGAGCCCCCCCGAGCGGCGCAACGCCAGGTTCAGTTTCTGATCTACCCCTAAAGTTTTTTGCTGGACCACCCGATAGTCTGGCGAGCTGCGCTTTACCTACTTCCTTCATAGAATGGAGTCTTATGAGATTCGAATATACCGGGCGACACCTCGACGTTACGCCTGCGATTCGCAAGCACGTAGAAGCGCATTTTAAGAAGCTCGCCCACGTCTTCAACGATACGACTGCCTGGACACACGTGATTATCGCCGTGGAAAAGAACCGGCAAATCGCCGAAGTGATTGTGCACTGGCGAGATCACACGTTAACCGCTAAAGACATTAATGCCGATATGTACATGGCGCTGACCAGGGCGATCGGGAAGATCGAAACCCAGGCGCTGAAACTGAAGCAGAAAATGATCGACCGCAAACAAGGTGCTCGACGAACCGCCGCGGTGGCGCCGGAGCCGGGTGGCCGGCTCGAAGCTACGCCGCGGCCGCCACGGATAATCGCCGCCCGGCGGTATTCGGTGAAGCCCATGACCGCGGAAGAGGCCTCACTTCGTCTTTCCGGCGAGCAAGATCAGTTCGTTGTGTTCCGCGATGCGGATACGGACCGCCTGGGCGTACTCTATAAACGTAAGGATGGAAACTTTGGACTGATAGAACCGTAGAATGGTCTGTCTGGTCCACAGAGCAGTAGCAGGGCAGGCATGGCACCTGCCCTTTTTTATGTGCGCCATCCAACTCAAACTAAGAAAAACTTTAAAACGGCGCAAAGCCAGTCATCGTTCGTAGTAGACTGAGGGCGACTCTTCATCAAAACAGCCATGCCGCGAAAGAAAACAGAGGCAGCGGAAAAATTGCGAGCAGCGCCTGAGGTCGTGATCATCACGGGCCTCAGCGGCTCAGGTATGTCCTCAGCTACGAATGCATTTGAAGACCTGGGCTACTTTTCAGTCGACAATCTCCCGGTGACGATGTTGCAGACGTTCGCGCGACTCGTTACCGGAGGCGAAGATGGGAAAGGGATTGAGCGCGCGGCTCTTGTCATTGATATTCGCGAGGGCTCCTTCCTGGCTGGCTTTGCTAAGCAACTGACCGCGCTGCGGGAAACCGGGTTGAATGTTCACGTAGTTTTTTTGGAAGCAAGGGATGAAGTTTTAAAGCAGCGTTTCAGTGAAACTCGCCGCCCGCATCCCGCCGAGAGTGGACAAGGACTGCTCGCCGCCATTCGCGCTGAACGCCACGCCATGGCTCGGATTCGCAGTTTGGCCGATCAAATTATCGATACCTCTGACCATACGGTCCACACACTCCGCGCCTTGTTACTTGAGAGATTTAGTCCGGGACGTAAAGGCGGACCGATGCGGGTGCAGGTATTGAGCTTTGGACATAAGTATGGCAACCCAGGTGATCTCGAGTTGCTATTTGACGTTCGGCATCTGCCAAATCCGCATTTCATTCCCGAGCTGAAACGGCTATCCGGGCATGATCCGCGCGTCGTCAAATATCTCCGCGCTCAGCCGGAAGTCGAAGAAACGCTGAGCCGCTTTAGCGATCTCCTCGATTACCTGCTTCCTTTATACAAACGCGAAGGAAAGTCTTACGTGACCGTTGGAATCGGTTGCACTGGGGGCCGGCATCGTTCGGTGATGATTGCTAACGCCCTTGCGCGCCGGTTGCGCCGCGGCGGCTTCGACGCCCACGCAGTTCATCGCGACGTGCGCCAGGCAAATCGGCATAAGTAAAGGGATCCTAAAACTCATCGTGCTACTGCCATTTAGAAAGGAGGGGAGCTGATGTCCAACAATCCCGAGCAAGCTAACGCTGCCGAGGAAACAAAGAAAGTTGCGGGCGTTATCGTGACGCACGGCCACCTTTCGGGTGAGCTACTAGCGGCAGCCGAGATGATCATTGGCCCCATTTCCCACATTACTGCGGTCTCGATCGGTTGGCACGACGACGTTGACGCTGCTCGCGATGAAGTGCAGCGGGCGATGACGAGAGTTTCTCAAGGCGCGGGAGTTCTGTTGATGACGGACATGTTCGGCGGCACGCCCACCAATATCGCGTCGATGTTTTTGGAAGAGGGCAGCGTTGA
>DASSCX010000179.1:0-8068 GCA_035697425.1 Pyrinomonadaceae bacterium
GCGCGCGGTCATGCCCGTCTTCAATGTCGGAATCACCGGGCCGGATGGCGTCTTGCCAGTCTGGCCGCCCGGCGCTCCCCGCCCTCCGATCATGGGCCAGGACCCTAACGGCCCCAACCGGCAGGGCGGCTACCAGCACGATGCGCGCTTTGGCACGCTTCAGGAACAAGCCCGTGGCGCACTCTTCGCGCATGCCGAAGTTTCTCTGGAACCACCGGCACGCATGCTCGACGACCTCGCGGCTTTCCAGGAGACACTCTTCTCTTCGCCCAGCGTTGAATTACTGGCCAACACGATCCTCTCAGGCTCAACGTCATTCCCGGACCCGGATCCCGAACTTGACGAACTCGAGCAGCAGGGCAAGGTAGTCTTCAACCGCGCCTGCGCCCAATGCCACGGGGGCACCTTGCATCCGAGCGGGTCGACACCTGAGGCCACGATCGTGCGCCCCATTGTGCGCTATCACAATATTCAGACGGCCTGCCCGCGCCCGACCACACATGGCTATGCACCATGTCCGCAGCGGCTGGAGCGTAATGCCCGTAGATATCGCATCACACGCGCCGACGGCACCTTCCAGTTCGTTACCACTTCGGATCCAGGTCGACTGCTGCTCACGGGCCAACCCGCGGATCTCGGCGTGATGGATGTCACCCAACTGCGCGGAATCAGTAAGACTGCTCCGTACTTTCACAACAACTCCGCGGCAACGCTTGAGGAGATGATCGACCACTACGACGCTTTCTTCCGACGTGTGGCTCAAGGGGTTCCCCCGCCCAACCTACCACCCATACTTTCGTCGAACGGCCTCGTAGTCGATCGGGGATTTTTGACTGCCGACGAAAAACCCGCGCTGCTGGCTTATTTGCGGAAGCTTTAAATACAAAGGCCGGCTTTTAAGTGGGCGAAGCCGTCACCTGATAATAGCCCGGCACTTCAGTGCTGGGAGAAGCGAGCCGAGAAGTTGCAGTCCGTGAAACGGACGGCTGAATTGTCGAAGAATTTCAGTCGTCCGCTTCGTGGCATTGTATTCGGGACGTTTCTTGCAAAACCCAACAGCAAGACACTCACGCTCCTTGTTTCACCCTTCTGTTACCACTTGCCTCAGCTTTGTAGTTCCAGTACTTTCGCTCGCTTTACCCCCTAGTGTATCGTTCAGAATTACACATATTACTTTGGACTTTGGACTTTGGACTTTGGACTTTGGACTTTGGACTTTGGACTTAAAACTTGAAACTTGAAACTTTGTAAATGCCGCTCGTCGCGCTTATTCCCAAACCGAACGCACCCGTTGAGCTTCGCGAGATTCCTCGTCCCGAGCTTGAGCCGGACTCAGCTCTATTAGAAGTCGAGCTCTCGGAAGTTTGCGGCACTGACGTCTATCTGCAACAGGGCCGCCTAAAGGGAGTTCCCTACCCGCTAATCCCTGGTCACGTTTCAGTCGGCCGGTTGAGTAAGATTCGCGGACAACTACTTGACGTTCACGGCAACCCTTTTCGCGAAGGCGACCGCATCACTTTTCTCGACGTGCATCGCACCTGCAACGCCTGCTGGTATTGTCTCGTCGCAAAGGCTGCAACACGTTGCCCGCAACGAAAAGTGTATGGAATAACTTACGGCCTCGCTGACGGACTCTGTGGTGGCTGGGCGCAGGAGATTTATCTGAAGCCTGGCGTCCGTTGCATCCGGCTCGACGCTGAACCGGAGCTCTTCATGGCCGGGGGCTGTGCTCTCCCTACTGCTTTGCATGCCATCGAACGCGGCGAAGTAAATATCGGCGACACAGTGCTCGTGCTGGGATCAGGACCGGTCGGCCTGAACGCGATCATCCTCGCGTTATTACGAGGCGCGTTGCGCGTACTTTGTATCGGCGCGCCCGAACATCGACTGCAAAGCGCACTTTCCGCCGGGGCCGCGAGCGTACTCAACATTGAGGCGGCAAATGAAAGCGAAAGACTGCAATGGGTCCGCGAACAAACTGAAGGGCGAGGCGCCGACGTTACCATCGAAGCGACTGGCGCGCCCGTGGCTGTTGTCCAGGCAATGCGTTTCACCCGCGATGCTGGACGGGTCGTCATCGTCGGCCAGTACACCGATCACGGATCGATTCCGGCCGAGGCTGCGTTTAATCCTCATCTTGACTTGAATCAGAAACATCTCGATGTGCGGGGTTGCTGGGGTTCAGACTTCTCTCATTTTTATCGTGGAGCGCAGTTGGTTGCGGATCGGCTGCACGCGCAACGCTGGTCAATTTTGAAACTGGACCGCTACGATCTAGCGCACGCTAACGAAGCACTCGCGGCGGTTGCATCAGGCGCAGTGCTGAAGGCGCTGATCGATCCCGTGGGAAAGGGTAACGGGGGAAAAGGGTAACGGGGGAAAGGGTTTGCTTGATTGGATTCAATGGCCGGCGATGGCTGTAACAGTAGTTGCCGCCTGGATGATAGCGTCGCGAAAAAAGTTCAAACGCAATTGGGCGTTCTGGCTTTTCCTCTTAAGCAATGTGTTGTGGGTGGTGTGGGGATTACACGACCGAGCCTACGCTTTGATTCTGCTGCAACTGGCGCTCGCAATTATGAATATTAGAGGTGCGCTCAAGACGCGGGAGGGTTAAATGGTCGCTACCGTTATGGGCTTCGCTTTCATTCACACCGGGCTTCAGCCCGGTGTCGGGCGGCTCATCATTTATTGTGGGAAACCGTTTAAACGGTTTCGGCGTCGGTCGGCTCGGAACGCCGGGCTTAAGCCCGGTGAGAATGAGACGATAATCGTCAGTCGGATTGTGTTGGCAATTAACAAACTGCCGAGAGGGTACAAATGAAATCTTTCAAACTCCCTATCTTGTTCGTAGTTCTAACGATAATAGGCTGGGCCGGAGTAGTAATTTCGCAGTCAAGCGATTCGATTAATCAAACTCCCGCTGAGTTGCGTTTTAAAGCGCCGCCCGAATGGGTGGTGGAAAAGCCTTCCTCAACCATGCGCCTCGCCCAATACAAATTGCCGAAGGTCGACGGCGACGGCGAAGACGCCTCGCTCGTGCTCTATTTCTTCGGAACTAACCAGGGCGGTTCAGTGCAAGCAAACGTGGAGCGCTGGATCAGTCAAATGGAACAACCTGACGGCAGCTCATCCGAAGCCAAAGCAAAGCAGGAGACACTCACAGTCAATCAATTAAAGATAGCAACAATCGATCTGACGGGAACGTACATTGCTGAAACCGCGCCCGGTAGCAGCGTCCGGCACAACAAGCCTGATTTTCGTTTGCGCGCGGCGGTAATTGAAACTCCGAAGGGTACTCATTACGTAAAACTAGTCGGTCCGTCGAAGACCGTAAGCCGTTGGGACAAAGCCTTCAACGCGTACCTGCAATCATTTGAATTCAAGTAGCTCTGCGGTGCGCAACCGTGATTCACGGCACTGCATCTCAAAAAAGCACGGTTCGTTTCACTTCAACCATCCATTTTAAGGAGTCCTGACAATGCCAATCCCTGCATTTGTTCCCTCCCTCGGGAATCACTACGAAGCTCCGTTTATTTCTACGAAACATCGTCAGCCAACTCTTGTTAAGAGTTTGCTCGGCGCTTTTTTCGCGCTCTTGTTGCTGTCGCTTTCAGTGTTCGCTCAAGCCCCGAACATTCCCGGCGTCACTTCACTGAGTGTGAAGTCAGACGTGCTGGGCGAAGAGCGACGAATTCTCGTCCGCACACCGCAGGGCTACGAAGCAGGCAACCAACGCTATCCGGTGCTGTACCTGCTCGATGGTGACGCACACATCGCACACACCTCGGCGACGGTCGAATTTCTGGCCCGCAATGGCCGTATGTCCGAGCTGATCGTCGTCGGGATACCCAACACCGATCGCACTCGCGATCTGTCGCCCACCCATATCACAACGACTGGCGCAACGGGGGCGCCGCAGTTTCCCACCAGCGGTGGCGGCGATAAGTTTCTCAAGTTCATTGAGACGGAGTTAATGCCACAAATCGAAAAGAATTATCGCGTGCACCCATACCGCGTTCTTGCCGGTCATTCTTTGGGTGGACTCTTTGTGGTACATGCGATGATTTCGCGCCCAGAGTTGTTCAATGCCTACATTGCTGTGAGTCCCGCGCTCGGATGGGACAATCAGGTTGTGGTAAAGCGCGCGGAAGATTTTTTCAAGACGCGCAAGGAGGGAGCCAAGACCCTATACTTTTCGCTCGGTAATGAACCCGGGCTTGAAGATGCCTATCATCAGTTCAAGCAAGTGCTGACGCGGCAACAGAGCAAAGGTCTTGACTGGGAAGCGCAAGAGTTTAATGACGAAGATCACGGCTCGGTCGTGCTACGGAGTCATTACGCTGCCCTGCGGAAGATTTATTCCGACTGGCGCATTCCCCAGGATCCAGACACGGGTCAGGTCGCAGTTGACCTAAAGGGCGCTGACGAGCACTACAAGAAACTGTCCGATAAGTTTGGTTTCAGCCTCCCGGTTCCGGAGCTCCTGATCAATCAGATTGGGTATCAGTTACTGTTTGCAGACCGACCTGACGATGCCATCGCTACGTTTAAGGCTAATGTCGAGCGCTATCCGGAATCGGCGAATGTATACGACAGTTTGGCGGAGGCTTATGAGCGGGGCGGACGGGCCGACCTGGCAGCACCGCTCTACGAGAAGGCCTATCAAAATGGTCAAAAGATCAAAGATCCCAACACTCAGCTATACAAAACGAACTTTGATCGGGCGGCTGCTAAGGTGAAGCAGGCGAGCAGCAGTCAGAAGCAGTAGTAGCAGAAGGTAGGCAGTAGGCGGCAAACGGGCGGTAGGAGGAAGCGGCAAGCGGCGCGGTACCAGCGCGGCTTGCCGCTTTCCGTGCGGTAAGGCTCGCCTTACCGCAGGTCGCTCTATTTGAATTGCGCGAGGCTGAGCCTCGCGCTGGAAGAAAAAGACGCACCGCTAAGGTAAACCTCACCGCACGGAACCGGCAGAACCGCGCAGACGGTTAACGATCAATGTTGAGTCGCGGACTTTGGCCTTTGGATATGGAATTGGGAGCTTTGCATTTGGACTTTCGAATAAGGGCAATGGATCGATTGCGCCTGAAGTTGTGTAGACGCCGAAGTGAAGATGTGGTGGCGTGCCTTGCGCGTTCCCCGTCGTGCCGACCGACCCCAACTTAGTCTGCGGCGTAACATAGTCGCCTTCAGCGAGTCCCTCCGCATAAGAATCGAGATGCGCGTAGTAATAAACGCGTCCCCCCGCGCCAATCACTGAAACCGTTTGGCCACCCAAATTGTTATCGCCAATGTTGTAGACGTAGCCGCGAGTCGCTGAATAGATCGGAGTTCCACGTTTCGCAAAGATGTCCTGACCCTCGTGGCGTCTGCCACTGCTACGCGGCGCGTGCCAGGTATTAGCAACTTGCCTCCTCGTGACTCCAGCCACGGGCATAAAAATTTTTGCTGGTGGGTCTGCCGCGTAAAGGCGGGCGACCTTGACGTAGAACAACGCCGTGTTGAAGAGGAGGCTGACTGTCCCAGTCGCTATTCCAATCAGGAGAATTAGCGAAAATACTGCGCTGATTCTTAAAAGCTTTTTCAGTGCGTGTGAGGTGGGCCCTACGGGATTCAAATCACGGCGAATGGCGCGGTAAAACTACCGCCACGTAGCCAACTCCGGCGACGGAGACGTCTCCGCAATCGTACTCTTCTTAAGCGAGACCATTCTCTTCTTGGTTTTTGCTTCATACCATGCCCTTCTTACTCGTATCTCAAGGCCTCGATTGGATCCAGCGATGCGGCTTTCCGCGCCGGGTAGTAACCGAAAAATACTCCCACCGCAACCGAGAAAAGCACCGAGCCGATTATCGCCAAACTCGAAATTAACGTCTGCCAACCTAAGAGCATGGGGATGAGCAGGGACAGCGCTATTCCTAAGGCGATCCCGATTAGGCCCCCGGTCAAACTCAACACAATCGATTCAATCAGAAACTGGCTCCGCACTGCCGAGGACCGCGCCCCGATCGCCATGCGGATTCCAATTTCACGCGTTCGCTCAGTCACGGATACCAACATGATGTTCATGATCCCGATGCCGCCGACGAGCAACGAAACGCTTGCGATACACGCCAGCAAGATCGTCATCGTGTTATTCGTTTCGTTCGCCGCTTCGGCGATGTCCGTCATATTTCTTACGGTAAAATCGTTCGGTTCGTTCGCTGAAAGTTTATGACGCTGGCGCAGTAACTCGGTTATTTGCTGCTGAGCCGTATATGTTGCGTCCTGAGAAACGGCAGAAACATAAGCAATGCGCAGAACCGTGCTACCGAGGATTTTCTTCTGCACTGTCGTGTACGGCGCAAACGCAGTGTCGTCCTGATCACGGCCCTGCTGATCCTGACCTTTGCGCGCCATCACCCCAGCTACTCTAAAAGGAAGGTTCGCAACGCGGAGCGTCTGTCCCACCGGATCGGTTCCCGGAAAAAGGTTGTCAGCAATAGTTTGCCCGATCACGATCACGCGCGCAGCCGTGCGCACGTCCGTGTCGCCAAAAAATTCGCCGCTCTGCACTGTCCACTTGCGCACTTCCGGATACTGCTCGCTGACTCCCTGAATCTGTGTATTCCAGTTCATGTTGCCGGCGACGAGTTGGGACCGCGAGTTAACAGTAGGCGTAACCATCGAGACGCTGGGCACCTCGCGACGAATCGCGTCGAGATCTTCCGCGGTCAAACTATTCGTGCCGCTGTCGCCGGTGCCGCTGCGAACACCGCCCACATTCTGTGCGCCAGCGCTGATAAAGAGCAGATTGGTGCCGATGCTCTCAATTTGAGCTTGCACGGATGCCTGTGCGCCCTGGCCAATGCTCACCATAGCGATCACGGCTGCCACGCCGATGATGATGCCGAGCATGGTAAGGCTGGCGCGCATCTTATTGCGCACGAGAGCACGAAAAGCCACGCGAATGATCATTGCCAGGTTCATATTTTTCGCGGCTCTGCCGCTAACGATTTTTTAGTCGTCATCTTCGTCCTCGATCACGGGAGGCAAGTTTCTCAGTTCCTCGGCCGCATCTCGCTGGTCTTCAATCTGATAGTCTTTACGAATCTTTCCATCTTTGAAAACCACGACTCGCTGCGCGTATTGCGCGATGTCGTGTTCATGCGTGATTAGTACAAGCGTGATCCCGCGTTCGCGATTAAGTCGTTGGAAAATTTCCATCACCTCCACGGAAGTGCGTGAATCGAGATTACCCGTGGGCTCGTCGGCAAGAATCAGTGCTGGATCGTTTACGAGGGCCCGGGCCACAGCGACACGTTGTTGCTGTCCACCGGAGAGTTGATTGGGATGATTAAGTTCACGTCCTGCTAATCCCACCGCCGCGAGCGCATCTTTCGCGCGCCGGTCGCGTTCGGCGCCGCCTACACCGGCATAAAGCATCGGTAGTTCGACATTCTCCAAAGCCGAGGTGCGCGAGAGTAGATTAAAACCCTGGAACACAAACCCAATTTTTTGACAGCGAATGTCTGCGCGCTCGTCTTTCGACATTTCGGATACGTCCTGACCGCCGAGAATGTAGATGCCGCGCGTCGGACGATCGAGGCAACCGATGATGTTCATCGTGGTCGACTTTCCTGAACCTGAGGCTCCCATGATAGCCACGAATTCACCTTCACGAATCGTTAGCGAGACTCCGCGCAAAGCGTGAACGGCGACGTCACCCATCGTGTACGTCTTGTGAATGTGATCCAACTGAATCACGGGCGCTGCCTCGGCCTCCGGCGTGATGAGCAACGGGCCAGTGGTCGGCTGGGGTTGTCTGATTTCTAAAGTTGATTGCATCGGCTTCCCTGGTTTAGTTTCGAGTTCCGAGTTTCGAGTTCCGAGTTCAAGTTCCAAACCACCTGTAATTAGGTTGTGTCTATCTCTCTCGAAACCTGGAACTCGAAACTTCGAACTCGAAACTCGAAACGTTTTTATCTCCGGCCGCCGCCCCGCTGCGTACCACCAAAGCCCGGCGCCGTAGTCTGATTCGTTTGCGCCGAACTGCTGCTAATGGTCTGTCCCGTGATCACCACTTCGCCTTCCT
>DASSCX010000180.1:0-17033 GCA_035697425.1 Pyrinomonadaceae bacterium
AATGTCTTTCGCCGATGATGCTCCCGCTGATTTTTGATGTACCTGATGACATCGGGGACATCAGTCTTGCTCACCGAAAAACCGCCATAACAGTCTTGCCAGGCAAAGGTTGCCATGTTTGAAAACTCTTCATGAATCCACTTCGAGGAGTCGCCTTTGAGAAACTTGGCAATCTCGAAAACGGCAATTGTTGGCCGGGCCATCACAAGACTGTAACCCGGCTTTGAAAAGCCGGGCTAAACTCAAGGGGTCGCTACGCGGCCCCGATCATCGTTCTCAGTTTATTCAGGTGCATAGGTTACCTCCTCGGTTCATAGCGACGAACCGAAATCTGAAATGACTGCGCCGGAACTCATGCAAGAGTCTTTGAAGTCCTATTTGTAGCCACGCGACTAGTTCGATGCACTCGCCGACGCCGAACAACTGAACTAAATTAGGCGACGCTAACGCGCGGAAAGCTCTAGCCACTACCGCCGTCGTAAATCATCGGCTAAACTGACTTAGCTCCAAACAACGTCCCCAACGATTCGAGGTACTCCTCGGCAAAATAGTTTTTCTTTTCAACATCCAATCCGGAGAACAGCTCAATCGTGCGTCCAATACAATCAAGCACTCTGATCATTGCATTACTAATTTTGACATTCGCCCTACAGCAACGATCTTCTTTGGCCGAGCAATCCCCTCAATCCTCGCGCACTAATCCTCAAGCCATTCAGTCACCATCTCCCGCGCCGTCACCAACGCCAGTGCCGTTGCCGCCGCCAACAGTCAAAATCGACAATTATCGCGCGCCGGCGGCTCGCATTATTGGTGCTGCCCTGACAAGTGATAAGGCTTACGAGCGCCTGGCACACCTGACGGATCACATCGGCAATCGACTTAGCGGTTCGAAAAGTCTGGAACAGGCAATCGCCTGGGCGCTCGCCGAAATGAGGCGCGATGGTTTGGAAAATGTGCGCGGTGAGAAAGTAATGGTGCCGCACTGGGTGCGCGGGCTAGAGAGTCTCGAACTAACCAGTCCCGTCGCTCGCGAGCTGACGATGCTGGGACTTGGCAATAGCGTCGGCACACCACCCGAAGGCATAACCGCCGCAGCCATTGTGGTTCGCAGTTTCGCTGAGCTCGATAAGTTAGGCGATGAGGTGCGCGGCAAGATCGTCGTCTACAACGTCCCGTTTACAAACTACGGGGCTGCCGTGCAGTACCGCCAGAATGGTGCTTCACGAGCCGCTCGTTATGGGGCGGTCGCTGCGATTGTGCGATCGGTGACGGCGGTTAGCCTGCAAACTCCCCATACGGGCGCGATGGCTTATGCCGAGGCGCAGCCGAAAATACCGACTGCCGCCGTCACCATTGAAGGGGCCGAGTTATTGCAACGTTTGTACGACCGCGGAGATTGCCCGATGCTGCGCCTCAAGATGGAAGCGAAATTTCTGCCTGATGCTGAATCGGCCAATGTCATTGCCGAACTTAAGGGTTCAGAGCGCCCGGACGAAGTTGTTGTGCTCGGTGGACACTTCGATTCCTGGGACGTAGGTCAAGGCGCGCACGATGACGGCGGCGGCTGTATCATCGCCTGGGAAACAGTGCGCTTACTGAAAGAACTTGGCTTGCGTCCGCGGCGCACGATTCGAGTCGTGCTCTATACAAATGAGGAGAACGGGCTGCGCGGCGGTAATGCATATCGCGATGCGCATCGCAGCGAAGTGTCCAAACACGTTCTGGCTATCGAGTCAGACTCCGGCACTTACCAACCATTTGGGTTTGGCCTCGCGGCCACCGCATCGCTGCAAGCGCGTGCCAACATGCAGGAGATCGCGAAATTGCTGAACGGCATTCGCGCTGACCGGATTGCTGCCAATGGTGGCGGTGCTGACATCGGGCCAATGATGCGCGAAGGTGTGTTGGGAGCCAGTCTAGACGTGGATAGTTCGCGTTATTTTGACATTCATCACACACCAGCCGACACCCTGGACAAGATCGATCCTCAGAATCTCGCTCTTTGCGTTGCCACAATGGCAGTGATGGCTTATACAGTTGCCGACATGCCGGTGGCTTTAAGCGAAAGCAGGTGACATCAGATATGAAAGCAGTCTTTTTGTACGCAGCACCTTATGCAGATGATGCGTTGAATCTTCCCGTTGCGGATGTGGACTCAGCGGTTCCTTACTACGAGTCGAGATTTGGATTTCAAGTCCTGGAACGCCGCGATGAAACTCCCAAGTCCGCAATACTGGGACGGGATCAAATACGTATTGGGCTGTCCGAAAACGGCGGTGATCCCACACAGGAAGGTTGTTTCTTTGAAGTAGACGATATCGTCGCAGCGTTCGAAGAGATTAGAGGCAAGCCACCCACGGTTAACGACATTAAGACGCAAGCATCATTTGGTAAAAACTATCGGGTCTTTTTCGAGATAGCTCCTGATGGCTTGTGTTACATGTTGGGTCAACGAGTTTAACTAACGATGATTCTCAGGATGAAGTCCCGCGAAGCGGGACGATTGAAATTAGCCGACTGCGCCGAGCACGAAGGGCGGCGAGAAATTGCTGACTATTTGCGCGGACGCTCCAACTGAGCAGGAGATTAAATTTCGGATCGCGGGCGTCTCACCCGTAATGAGCGCGAAGCGCGAATCCTGACAACGTATAGCACACCATGCGCGCCTGCGGCGCGTTGCGGGCGAGACGCTCGCGTTCCCCAACCGAGGGCTATATGAAAAACGTTACCTTGATTCTAGTGGTTTTAGTTTCGTCGGTATTGGTGCACGGGCAGGAAGTCCCACCAATCCGCAACTTCGTTCGTCTCAGCGACGACTTCTGCACTGGGGCTCAACCTCGTCTGGAACATCTCGAGAAGCTAAAAGCTGACGGTGTGAAATCGATTCTCAACCTGCGGCCGGCCGGTGAACATCGCGCGGCCGAAGAGGAAGCAAAAGCTAAAGAACTCGGCTTGCAGTACTTCAACATCCCGGTTGTTTTTGGCGAGCCTAAGGAGGAGCAAGTCGCCGAGTTTTTTAAGATCACTGATGAGCGAAAGAACTTTCCTATTTTCATTCATTGCGCAGCCGGCATCCGCGTCGGCGCCTTCTGGTTTATCCGGCGAGTGCTGCGCGACGGCTGGACTCTGGAAGCGGCAGAAAAGGAAGCTGATCAGGTTGGCCTGCGCGAGAGTCCGCACTGGAAAGAGTTTGCGCGGAAATACATTGACGAGCATAAACGTTAGTAGCGAGCGGTGCATTCGTGATGTTTCGTGTGGTTTAGTGGACCGTAGCTCTTGATGTTTCAGGAAAGGCGATCCACGAAATGACACTAATCCTCGCGAAACTTGTCGAAAGGTATCTGGAAACAGAAACTACAACAGCAATCGAATGAGGTGTCGCAATGAAAAGAATGGTGTGTGTGCGTAATCTTCTGACGCTCATCTTGTTCACGACCGTTGTGGCAGGTGTGCTTTCACAACTAGCCTTCGCTCAGGAAACTAAGGCTCAGCTCCCCGCTGAACCCTTAGCCTTTGGCGCCTTCATTGTTCGGTTCGATCCCGGCGGCACATTTTCGCTCGCGGGCAAAGGTTGGCCAGCGCTCAATGGCAACTGGAAACTGATCGGATCTGAAATCGAACTAACGATGTCGGGCGGGCCTGGTGGTTGTGATGGGCCCGGACGCTATCGCTTGCGCAATGAGAGCAAACATGTCGGCTTCGATTTAGTGTCAGACGAGTGTAGACCGCGGCGCATGATTCTTGACCGCAGTACATGGTCTCCCGCTAGTGAAGGCCGGACGATACCGGTGCGACGCATTACAGCAACTGAAGCGTCGCGAGCGCCAAAGTTACCGAATCCAAAGTCAGCAAAGGGAAGTTGGCCGTCGTTTCGCGGAGCGCAGGCCGCCGGAATTGCCGAAGGACAAAACTTACCGGATACCTGGAATGCGAAGACGGGCGAGAACATTCTCTGGCGCACTGCCCTTCCTGGTCTGGCACACTCGAGTCCGGTGGTTTGGGGCAACCGAATTTTTGTTACCAGTGCCGTCAGCAGTGATCCCAAGGCTACGTTTCGCCCTGGCCTTTATGGAGATGGCGACGCTTCTCAAGATCGTTCACGCCATCGTTGGATGCTCTTCGCGCTCGATAAGCGTAACGGTAAGATTCTCTGGGAACGCGTGGCCCACGAAGGTGAACCCGTCGATAAGCGGCACATCAAATCCACCTACGCCAACTCCACCCCGGCTACCGACGGCCGCATCGTAGTCGCCTGGTTCGGTTCCCAGGGCGTACACGCCTACGACGTTAATGGTCGTCCCCTTTGGAAAGTTGATCTCGGCCGCGTGGACATGGGCGCTTACGACATTCCCACTTACGAGTGGGGGCCGGCAAGCTCACCGATCATCTGGAACAATCTGGTCATTCTCCAATGCGACACGCAAGCTGATTCGTTTCTTTTGGCACTCGATGCAGCCACCGGCAAGACAGTTTGGAAGACTGAACGCGAAGAACTACCTTCCTGGGGCACGCCGACAGTGGCCCTGACCGCAAAGGGTCCGGAGTTGGTCACGAACGCTTCCAACTTCATCCGTGGCTACGATCCGCTTACCGGTAAGGAACTCTGGCGACTCGGTCGTAGTTCCAAGATCACGGCTCCGACTCCGATCTTTGCCGACGACGTGTTTGTAGTTGCGAGTGGGCGCGGACCAGAACGGCCCATCTTTGTCGTTCGCGCCAATGCACGCGGCGATCTCACTTTGCCAGATGGAAAGACTGATAGCGAGGCGATTGTGTGGAGTCGCACTGGCCGCGGCTCGTACATGCCCACGCCGCTTAGTTACAAAGGCAACCTCTATGTTCTTTCTAACAATGGACTCTTCGACGCCTACAACTTGAAAACAGGAGCGGAAGTATATCGACAGCGATTGCCGCTTGTCGGCAGTGGCTTCAGTGCGTCTCCGGTGGCGGCAGACGGCAAGATTTATCTCTCAAATGAAGATGGTGAAATTCTGGTGATTGCCGCGGGAGATAAATTTTCGCATGTTGCCACGAATTCGATGGGCGAATTGTTGATGGCAACGCCGGCAATTTCTGAAGGCGTGATGTACGTGCGGTCGTCGCAGAGCCTTTTTGCAATCGGGCGACGCGGAGCGTCGCGGTGATTTTAGCCCGGCGTTTCAACGCCGGGCTAACCTCAAGTGGAAAATTTGTAGGTAAGGAATGGGGCTGCCCCCGCTTCTAAAAATTCTATAGCTTCCACCTGGAACTCATCATGCAAAAACAGGTAAGCGGGGCAGGCCCCCTTCCTTACCTGCAGATTTTGCGCTCCGATTTCCTTTTCAACCCGCCTCAAAAACCGCCCGCTAACTTCCCTACATTTCCGCGAGTGCCACTGCTAAAAGCAAAATCTTCTTAATACCTTTGTAGAGTGGTTCGATTTCGCAGTTTTCCGTCAAAGCGTGGGAGTCATTACAAGGCCCAGCGCCTGTGGAAATTGAAGATATACCGGCAAGCAGAGCGGCGCTCGAATTGTTTGACCCGGTTGGCGTGATCGGCGGGTCAAATCCCATCGCGCGATGCACAGCCTCTGCCACCTTCACCAGGCGCGAATCGCGATGACCCGGAATCACAGCCGCGGGCGACGTGGAAATGATATCGGTCTTAAGTTTCATGTCGGCGCGTCGCGCTTCGTCTTCCAGAATTTCCGCAATCCTCTTTTCGAGATCAGCGACCACCTCATTTTTAGTGGAGCGCAGATCAACTGTGAACCAGGCGTCTGACGCTTTCGCGTTGACTACCTCTGAACCGCCGAGCATTCCAATATTCAAATTCGAAGGCGGGCTGGTGGGAACCTTCAGCTCATAGATGCGGGTGATTGCCCGCGCGAGCGGCAGACTGGCGGAATAAGGCGGCGTGCGTGAGCGGGTGTGACCGCCCGGTCCAATGAAGTGGTGGCGATACCAGTTGATGCCGATGCCGGCGTAGGTGAATCCTTCATAGCCACCGTCGAGAGCAATGTAATGATCAATCTTGCCTTTATTCTCTTTAACGAACTCTTCGGCACCGCGCAGACTGGTTTCCTCTTCGACAGTAAAAACAAAAATCAAATCACCTTTAGTTTTGATCGCGGCCGCGTCTAGGGCCCGGATTGTTGCCAACAGCGCCTCAATGTTGCGCGTATCATCGCCGACTCCCGGCGCATACACGCGGCCCTCGCGAACAGTGGCCTTGATCTTCAATCCCGGTTGGAAAACGGTATCGAGGTGAGCGTCAAAAACTATTGCAGGTCCAGCGCCAGTACCCTTGCGCACGGCTATCAGATTGCCAGTCGTATCGTAGCGAATCTCCTGCAGCTTGTACTTACGCAGTAGTCCTTCGATGTAGCGCGCACGTTCCTGCTCGTGTTGTGAGGGCGCGTTGATTTCCGTGATGGCAATCCATTCGCGCAAGATCTGATCGCGGTCCTTGTCGATGTAATCCGTTGCCGCTTTCACGCGCGCGTCGTTCTGCAGCGCTTTTACCTGCTCCAAATACGCGGCTGGTGTTTGAGCAAAAAGTGGAACCGAAAACAGCAGGGCCGCGATCAGCAGAAAGATTCGGTGCATCAGTTTCCTCTTCAATCGAATATAGTAGACCTGCGTCATCATTCTAAGCGGTTGGCAAAAGTTTAAGCCAGCCTATGAACCGGCCAATCCACTGATGGATCGACATCCAAAAAGCGGCTTCAAAAAAATTGGAGCGGCACGCGAGGGGCAACCCGCCAATCACATTGCCCTGTGGCTGGATCGTCTGGTGATTGGCTGTCTCTTCCTTTTTGCGATCGCGGCACCGCATTCAATCGCTGCGACGCAAACGGCCTGGCTGCTGGGCATGATGTTTTGGGTGGTCCGTTTTGCTTTCTATCCCCGACCCCGTCTCACTCGCACGCCAGTTGATTATGCCCTCATCGGCTTCTTTATCCTCACGGGCCTGTCTTCATTTTTCTCTTATGAGCCATTCGTGTCGATTGGAAAGCTGCGCGCCGCCAGCCTCTTCACGATTGTTTACCTCTTTGCGCAGAACGTTCCTTCGCGGCGCATTGTGCGCCTGCTGGTGTTAGTAGTGATCGCTTCATTCACCGTGAACGTCTGCTTCACGATTGCGGAACGTGTCTGGGGGCGCGGCATCAAGGTCCAGGGCGTGACCACTACTAGCCCGCTCGCGGCCGCAGTTTTCAAAAACAGGAGAATCATTACGCCCACGCCGGTACTCAGCGGCGACACGATTCTCACGGTCGACGAAAAAAAGATTAGCGACGCGTCCTCGCTTGCCGCCGCACTGGCCGCGTCGTCTGAAGTTAAACCGGCGCAGGTGGAGATCTATCGCGTGGAATGGACCCCAGTGCTCGAAGTGCCGCGCGGGAAGTTGTTGCCTGGCACGACTGCCGAGGCGCAATTGGGAATTTCAAGTTGGTCTACCAGTCGGGACTGGCGCGCCTCAGGTTTCTTTGGACACTACGTGACTTATGCGGAAGCGTTACAACTGGTGCTGGCGTTGCTACTCGGACTGTTCATTTGTTTCCCGCGAAAACAAAGCGTGCAGGGGCTGATGCTGGGACTGTTGCTGGCGGGATTCATTTTTGTGCTGATCCTCACGGTCACGCGAGCGAGCTGGGTGGCGGCATTGTTTTCAGCTTTCGTCATCTTATTAGTCAGCAGCAGTCGCAAAATGATCCTCATCGGCGGTGCGGCAGTCTTGCCGCTTATTCTCGCGGGAGTTTTCGTGCTCAAACAGCAGCGGAGTATCAACTTCCTCGACCGCAGCGACCAGTCAACAACCTGGCGCGAAACCGTATGGCGGGAAGGATTCAATTTACTGATTAGCACGCCGCGCCACTTGTTGGTCGGCGTGGGCATGGATTCGATCAAGGCTCACCGAACGGAGTGGGGTCTGTTTGACCAGGGGCGTCTACCACCCGGTCATATGCATTCAAACCTCTTGCAACTGGGGTTGGAACGCGGCGTCCCGGCATTGATCTGTTGGCTTTTATTGCTGGGAGTTTACGCCCGCACGTTATGGCGCTTGTTACGCAGCGACGCATTGGATGATTGGAGCGAGCGCGGAATCGTGCTCGGCGCGTTGGGCGGGCTGTGCGGGTTCTTTGTCAGCGGGCTGGTTCACTACAACTGGGGCGACTCAGAAGTGGTGATGATCTTTTATTTCATTATGGGGTTGACACTAAGTCTCAAGTCCAAAGTCCGGGGTCCAAAGTCGGCCGTTTGACCGTAGATTGATCCAATAACGATGTCTCTGGCCCACCTTAGAAAGTAGACATTGGACGTTGGACTTTGGACATTGGACTTGAGTTTTAGTAGTTCGTCAAAATCTCATCACGTGCGAAACCCATCTGCGATAACCGGTCGCGTGTTTGTTCAATCATTTCTAGCGAACCGCAGATTAACGCAATTGGTGACTTGAGATGGGGCAGCACATGATCCAAAAGTGATTGCACGTAACCGGTTGGCCCCGACCAGTCATGCCCGTCTGGCCGCGAAACGACTTGGCGCAGCTCCACTCCAGCCTTTTCCCAAGCTTCCGTTTCGTCGCGATAGCAAAAGTCGTCCGGCGTCCGCGCTCCGTAAAGTACGACCAACTGCCCGAAATCCTCCTGGCGTTGGAGGACGTAGCGCAACGCCGAACGGAGCGGCGCCACGCCCGTCCCCATCGCGACAAAAACCAAATCCTTCCCCCGGTGTTCGTCGAGCGAAAAGCCATGGCCAGCGACAGCCAACAGTTCGACGCCGTCACCAGGTTTCATATCGAAGATTACGTTGCTGGCTCCGACTTTTTGCTTTACGAGGACCTCTAACTCGGGATCGGTCGGCGCACTCGCAAAAGCAAAATATGCTGGTTCCTCTCCTACAACTCTAAGAACCGCGACCTGGCCAGGAATAAAATCGACGCCATGAACCCCGGAGTGGTTCTGCGGCATCAAATCAAACGACCGGGTGGCACGTGCCTGGTCGCGGACGGCGGTGATTGTTAAAGACTTTATGATTCAGATGCTCCAACGAGATGATGAAAACAGTTTACCAAATTGTTAGTGCCGCAGTCGGCTCGCTACAGGTCTCGACAAGAACCGGGAGGGTAGCGACGAAAAAATTGACGAAACCACAAGCATCAAATCCATGATCTTCTTTGAGGCTCTTCTCTTGATCGGGATTACGCTTGAATGCGGGTCGCTACCGCTCCCGTAATGTACCGAGTGGCAGTGACAATTGATGCGGTCGCTACCGCTGTTTCTCCTTTCATTGTTTTGCTAAAACTTGGCCTATCTTGGAGACTTCGCGGTTGAATCGGACCGAGGGGAGGGATGAGGACCTCCACATGCATCAGCTTTTTCGTGAGGGTGGTAAGATTGCCAACTAACAACGATCGTGCGGGCTATCACTTTCGATGAAGCACAAAGCACTTAAACTGCCCTTACGCACTCTGGCCCTGGTGATGGTCGCTGGGCTATTCATGTTCTCTGCCGTTGCCTTCGCGCAGTCCGGCAGACGCGTTAAGAAATCTACGGCGCCTCCTGTCCCGACCCCTGAAGCTACGCCGGCACCGACTCCCAAAAAAACTCCGGAACGACCCGCCATTCCCATCTATCTTGGCGTCAACTCTTTCGACTCCTACGGCGACATTCCGTTTTACTTCAGCGAATCAGTCGCCAAGAGTTGCGCCGAAGCTTTGCAACAGCGCGGCGTTATCCACGTCGAGTTAACCGCTCGCGACATGTCGCGCGGGGATGCAGTGAAACGGGCGAAGGAAATGAAGGAGGGTTATGTAGTGCTACTGGAATTGCGGTCCGACCGCATGAGAACTAGCAGCCGGGATAATAATGATCTTTCCCGCGTCTACATTGACTACGTGGTATTCGCTGCCACGACTGGCAAGAGTATTACTTCAGGACCAGTTTATCAGCAAGCTGGCGGCATTCGCGATATCCTCACTGGCCGCTCCGATTCAGCTACTATCGCGGAACAGCGTTTGAAAAATGCGGCACGTGTTGCGGCGCAGAGAATTCTGGGCTCGATCTTAGGTCGCGAGCCCTGACCCTAGTCCTCATCGTCTCGATACAGCTCATCAATCACGGGTCGATACTTTTCATCAATCACTCGTCGCTTCACTTTTAGCGTCGGCGTGAGCTCACCACCGTCAATTGTGAATTCGTTTTCCAGTAGCGCAACCTTCTTTACGCGCTCATATTGCGCGAGGTCAGGAGTAAGTTCGGCGATCTGCCGTTCGAACAAATCGATGATTCGCGGACTGACACATAGTTCCGCGTGGCTGGTTTCTTTCAAGCCCTTGAGCCGCGCATACGATTCGATCTGCTCCCAGTTGGGGACGATTAGGGCCGCGGGAAACTTGCGGCCATTGCCGACTAGCACAACCTGATTCACAAATCGGGATCCTTTGATCAATTGCTCGAGTGGTTGTGGCGCAATGTATTTGCCGCCCGACGTCTTGAATAGTTCTTTCTTACGATCGGTAATGCTAAGAAACCCATCGGCATCGATCTTTCCGATGTCGCCGGTGCGGAACCAACCGTCGGGAGTAAACACGGCCTGCGTTTCGGCCGGCTTATTGTAGTAGCCGCGCATGATATTGGGTCCCCGCGTTTCGATTTCACCGTCTGGCGCAATCCGGATTTCCACGTGCTTGATTGGTTTACCCACTGTGCCGACGCGATTGTCTTCAAGAATGCCGGTTGTGATCACAGGCGAAGTTTCAGTTAACCCATAGCCCTGAATGATAGGGATACCGGCACCGAGATAGATGTAACCCAACTCCTCGGGCAAAGCAGCGCCGCCGGAGACCAGCAGCCGAATCCTGCCACCAAACGCCGCGCGCCATTTCGAGAATACGAGAGTAGTTGCCAGCCGATGCTTCAGGTTGAGCCACGCGCCCACCGGTTTCTTTTCCACCTGGCGGTGCGCATATTCCTTCGCCACCGCTACAGCCCAAAGCAATAGTGCGAGATTAACTTTGCCTTTTTCGGCCACGCGCTCTTTGATGCGGGCATAGATCTTCTCAAAGATGCGTGGCACACCCACCAGGATCGTCGGTCGCACTTCACGCAGATTGGGGCCAATCGTGTCCAGCGATTCAGCGTAGTAAACCGCCATGCCCTGATAAAGGTACATGTACATCGCCTGACGCTCGAAGATGTGCGAGAGCGGTAACACGGAGAGCGCGATGTCGTCTTTGTCGAACGAGAGATGTCCGGAAGAATCGATCAAGTTCGAAACAAGGTTCGCATGCGTCAACATCACGCCTTTGGGTTCACCGGTCGTTCCCGAAGTGTAAAGAATGGTAGCTAGATCGTTAGGTCGCGCGCCGCGAGCCAACTCCTCAATCATTTCCGGCGCTTCAGAACTAAGTGAGCGACCGCGCTCCCGAAGTTGGTCGAGCGTCAGACCAGCGGTGTCGTTGGACTCGCAACTATCAAGAAAGATCACGTGTTCCAGTGCCTCGCAATCTTGCAAGACCTCTTTTACCTGAAGGAATTTTTCGCGATTGGAGACAGCCAGAACGCGGGCGCCGGAGTCTTTGAGGATATAACGGACTTGCGGCGGCATGAGCGTGGGATAGATCGGCACGTCAATAACGCCGGCGAAAATGCAGCCGGCATCGATCAGTGTCCACTCCGGCCGGCTCTCCGCAAGAATGGCCAGGCGATCGCCCCGCTTGATTCCCAGCGCAGCGAGACCGGCGGCGATTTCCTGCGCACTCTTTAACAGTTCTGCTGACGAAATCGACAACCAGCGGCCATCTCGTTTGTAGTTGAGCGTGTCGGCGCGTTTGTGATCGCGCTCTATGTGTTCAAATACTTCAACTAAGGTTGTCGGCTCACCGGGCAGGAACTCGCGCACCGTGGTCGCCTCAGTGACAGTCTCAGTCTCAAGGATGGGGGGAACAGACTTCACTTCGCACTCACTCCATTGAGAAAAAGGTCGAGAACTTGATCGGCCATAGGCGCAAGCTTGTATTTACGTGCCGAAAGAATCCAATTGGTTGCCATTTCATCGAGAGCCCCGAACAAAATCTTCGCCATCACCTTAGCGTTTAGCTCGGGTCGAAACACGCCGGCACGTTGACCTTCTTCGATGGTGGCGCAAATCAAATGGAGGTATTCAGCTAACCCGGCGGCGGAAAACTCCTTCATAAACTTCGTGGAGCCGCGCAATTCCACCTGAAAAACTACGGCGAGGTCACGATCGGCGCCGAGGCGCTCAAGATGAAGTACGGCGATGCGCCGCAGCTTTTCGCGCGGATCAGAAATGTCTTGCAGCAACTTGCGACCTTCGGCAATGCCTTCCTCCATGTTGCGGTCAAAGATGGAATGAAGGATTTCTTCTTTGCTCTTGAAATACAGATAGACGGTGCCGTCGGCGACACCAGCCTCGCGCGCGATGTCGGCAACTTTGGAGCTGAAATAACCATGGTGAGCAAAGACGCGGATGGCCGCACGGAGGATGGCCTGCCTCTTATCCGCGACGTTGGGGCGAGTAGCATTGAGGGAACGGGCTGAGCTCATGGTTAGGATTTCCGATTGGCGATTGCCAATTGCCGATTTCCAGATTCTCGATCGTCGATTGCCTTTCGCGGACCGCAGTGTGTGACGGTCGCGGGGTTCGATGGGCAACCGCCAATTGGGAATCTCCTGAATGAACGCTCACTCAGTGATCTCAATCTAACGAAAACCGCACGGGTCGTAAAGCCTAATTGCTATGCTGTGCGGCAAGTTATTGCCTTTGTAACGCAAACTGTTAGTTTGCCGCGCGCCAGCTAAGCGCTTGCGCTACTTGGCGCGATCGTCGGCTATCAGATCAGTATTGCGATCGCTGGGGAGGGTCAAACCAGTGAGGCGGAGATCCTGCACTGGGTAGGGAATCTCGATGCCGCGTTCGCGAAACAATTTCTCGATGCGGTAGTTGATATCACTTTTGATCTGCGGATGCCGGCGGGGTTGGCGCGTCCACACGAGTAGGCGAAAGTCGAGTGAGTAATCGCCAAACTTTAGAAACTGCACTTTCGGCGCCGGATCCGACAGGACATTCTCCACGCCCTCGGCTGCGAGCACTAAAGTTTGCGTGACCAGATCGACGTCGGCGTTATATCCGACCCCCACCGGAATCGCGATGCGCGCACGTGGATCTCCATAAGACCAGTTGATCACTCGTTGGCTGACCAGGCGTGAGTTGGGCACGATGATCGAGATCCGATCGTTAGTGGAAACAATCGTCGTGCGCAGATTGATACTCTGTACGTCGCCTTCATCTTCTCCAATCGTAATCCGATCCCCGATGCGAATGGGGCGCTCGAAAAGCAGAATGAACCCCGAGGCGATGTCGGCTGCAATGTATTGCAGGCCAAAGCCGATTCCGACTGAAAGCGCCGTGAAGACCACGGCAATCGAAGTGAGGTTGATTCCCAGAGCTTGCGTTAAAGCCAAAAGCACGCCGACAGTTAAGATCAGATAACTGGCGAGGCGCGCGATGGTGTAGCGCAAGCCTGGGTCAATATGCGCGCGCTTTGCCATCCTGCGCTCGAGCAAGGAACTAATTGCTCGCGAAAGAAAGACGGCGAGAACCAAAAGCAGAAGTCCAGTGACGAAACTAACGAGCGAGATTTTGATGCTCCCGATCTCAATAGGGTATTTGAGGTAGTTCCAAATGCGGCGAAATGCGCCCTGGTTCTCCTGCAAAAGTAGAAGTGCAAGCATGGTGCAAAAAATCAACTCGTGTAATCCTCGTCAAAACGATCGGGTCTCGAAAAAGCCCAATGGTCCGGCTTACCTGTGGTGAACTATATAAATTGGGTCTCGAGGCAGTCAAAGGCGGTCGCGAAGACTGGAAATTTAAAAGGTTGCCCGGGAGGCAAAATGGAAGAAAACGTTACCAGCCTCATAGGATTAGGGGCGTACTTGCCACAAAGGGTAATGAGCAATGATGAGTGGACGCGGTACGTACATACTTCTGACGAGTGGATTACTGCGCGGACGGGCATCAAGAACCGGCGAATCGCGGCCGCTGAAGAGAGCACCGCAGACATGGCGGTTGTGGCGGCGCGGTCAGCGCTGGATGACGCTGCACTCCGTGCCGAAGAAATTGATGAGATTATCGTGGCGTCAGATACTCCAGAGGTCTACCTCCCCGACACTGCTTGTTTTGTCCAGCATCGACTCGGCGCGCGAGAGGTTCCTTCTTACGATCTTGGAAGTAGTGGTTGCGCTGGATTCCTGCTGGCCCTCGATGTCGCTCGATCGCGAATCCATTCTGGTGCGCAAAGAATTCTGGTCATCGGGGTAGAGCTGCTCACCCGGCTGATGAGTTGGCAGGACCGCGAGACGTGTGTGCTTTTCGGAGATGCGGCCGCAGCCGCTATCGTTGGGCGGGGCGCAGGTATCGCGGAAATTTTAGCCGCTGTGGCCGGCACAGATGGAAGTCAGTCAGACATTCTTACCTTAGAAGTTGGAGGCACGCGACAGCCCTTCTCCCTGGAAGCGGCTCAGGCTGGCAGACACAAGCATACAGTTCTGAACGGACGTGAGGTGTTCAAGGGAGCGGTGCGACGTATGAGCGAAGCGTCGTGTCAGGTGCTGGCCCAAGCTAATTTCACTGTGAAAGATGTGTCGCTTGTTATTCCTCACCAGGCAAATCTGCGAATCATTGAAGCTGTCGCGAAACGCCTCGAGGTTCCCATGGAAAAGTTCTTTGTTAACATTCAGGATTACGGTAATACCGGCTCCGCCTCGGTTGGGCTGGCCCTTTGGGAAGCGCGAAAGAAGGGAAAGGTGAAGCGGGGAGATTTAGTCCTGCTCACTGCTTTTGGCGCCGGTTTCCACTGGGCCGCCGTGCTTTTGCAGTTTTGATACTTCTTTCCAAATCTTTTCCAAAGGGCGTCATTTAACGCGCCCGTCATAACGTCGACGGCGACGGAGGAACGCCCGTGCTAGAATTTCCTGCACGAACCGCGTAGAAGTTCGTACCATCAAAGTTAGTCTCAACTCTCGCGCCTGAACTCACTGAAGCAAACCACCGTTAACTGGTCTTCACAATGCTGACAGAGGAAGAGAAAAACAGAATCGTTGAGCGAGTGCAGTTTGAAGCTCAAATACGAAAAGACATCCAACCCGCAGCCACGGACGATAACAAACCTTCGAAGCTGCGCTGGCTGGATAGTAAGTTGGGCATACTGCTCATCGGCTCATTGTTGACCGGAGTGCTGGTACCTGTTTTCCAATACACTCAGGAAACAATCAAGTGGAAACGACAGAATCGTTATGAGAACGTTAAGTATCGCCTGGGGATGATGCGAGACGGCATGAAAGAATTCGTGTTTGTCCACGCTTTCAATGCGGAGGCTTATGAGCGAATTCGACCGTTTGCCGAGAGTCAGGTTGTGCAGAAGAAGGATTTCGAAACCTACTTCTCTCAACACGTCGAAATGCAGAATCGAAGATTTCAACAAAACGCCAAGTTTGCTTCGCTATTGATCTACTTTCCCGAAAAAGATCGCGCTAATTTGAGGGAAACGTACAATGATTATCTAACTTCAGTTCAGACCTACATGGGTAAGTTGGAGAGAACAGTGCAGATCAGGTATGCCCTTTCGCAATCGCCCCGGCCCGATCAAAAAGAAGTTCTGCAGCTGGAATTCCAGGAGCTTATCCAAAGCCTCGATAGCTTACTTGAAGTCATAAATCAAAAATACGATGGCGTTCTTCAGATAATGAAAGAACAGATAGGAGGTAGGGAAGATGAGAGCGAAAGTTATATGTAAGTGGGGAGCGACTCTACTCGTTGTCCTTGGAACGGGCTTTGGAATCTTTGCCCATCGCGATATTGGCGGAGGAAGTGGTCGAGTAAAGACCCCGTACACGCCTAATCACCCTGCCACGGTCAGCGATGTCACCAAAGTGAAATTTTTTGCATCAAAGACCCGCACAATAAACGATGTGGTCATTGCGGGAACACATGTGACCAAGGGCGGGCAAAGTGTTGCCTTAATGTTCGTCAAAGGTAACGCGGCGACGGGTATTCCATTACATAAGATCGAAGGCACCCAAGAATCAGGAGCCAATGTTGTTATTGACTTAAGCGAGGTTGAAAGCCTGGTGGTATCCAAAGATGAGAGCAATGCGTCAAGGGTGGTCGTTGAAGTTACACAATTTCCAGCAATCACGCCGACGGATTTGATTGAGAAGAAACCTTCCTATACCGATCTCAGAAAGAACTACACAAGAAACGTCCGCCTCCACGTGAAGACTTACGGGCCTGGCGGTAGGTTTTTATGTTTGGTAGCTAAGAGCCCACCGTCGGCCGGGTACAGAGTGGTGGCCCGGTTTTCTGACCTGGCAACGGGCTCCAAAGTAAATCTTGGGTATGGGACTTTCGAATGGCAAACACTACTCCTGCCTGCGATCTGGTGGGCGACAGGGTCAGTCACCAGCGATCAGGCTTATCCTTTTCGAGTTCACGTCAGATCCAGAAACTAAATGTTTGAGAGTAGGGGACTGGTGAGTTTGTGGGTGCCTTAGTTCCACCCGCTGGAATTGTCTTCTGGTCTTAACGCGGGGCAACTTAGACCGCGTCAGCCTAATCGAACCAAGACGAGCGATGTTTCGCAGATCATTTTTGGAAAGAGCTTGACATGATCAGTGGTCCTGTCTTATACAAGACAATCTGCGCCATCGCATCAGAGGCGCAAGCGAGGAAGAACTTTCAATGTTGACGAGCTGGACATACAAAGAACATTCGACGAAATCGCGGCCGGGTACCGGCATGCGTGGCGTCGTGTGCGCCTTAGGTCTGAGCTTGTCAGCGGCCAATATTTTCGGCGGCAGACTCAGACAAGAGACGTCCATAGATAGCCGACGTATCAGGCATTAATCAGCGGGAGCGGACTCCCGCTCCCAAATCTCAAAGAAAAATCGCGAGAATTGTAAGGAGCGGGCAGCTTCCCTGGGAGGCTTAAAGCCCGCTCCTTTTGTTTTTTGACAATCGAAGTACCTTTTT
>DASSCX010000181.1:0-21303 GCA_035697425.1 Pyrinomonadaceae bacterium
GGGGAATCCAGGGACAACGACTTTGTGATGAACAGGCCCGAGCAGAGGACGAGACGGCTCGAATGAGTAATTGTGGAAAGGGGCGGTACCCGGCTGCACTGGTAGCGACACCAGGGCCTGTCGCGGGTCGACAAAATCAGAACCGGGAGTGGGCACCGGTACAGTAAGGGAGCGGTAGCGACCGCCTTAACCAAGCTAGTCGATCAAGTTCGCGACCCACCATTTACAAGTTGCACCTAGGTCTGATTCCAGAGTCTGGCATCGCTTGGTTGCGGTCGCTACCGCTCCTGTACTGTACCGACACACCCATCGTTCTTTTTATTCCACACCAGCGAATAGCGCCAAAGAAGGTGCTTCCTGATCTTTGCGCCAGGAAGGATGGGGTCGCATAGTGCGCGCACTTCGCTCATCGTTGGGTAAGAGTCGTGGCGCTCGTGAGCAGCCCAGGCGGCGCGTACTTCGCGCTCAGGTAGTAAGCGGCCGTGATGCAGCAACCGCAATCCCACGCTCACCGGAAGAGCTAGTACATTCAATACTGAATCCGTCACACCCTCAGGCTCGAAGAGATCCAGGATCAAAAGCACTCCGCCTGGTTTCAGCGCAGCTTTCATCTTGAGCAACATCTCCGCGAAGGGCAGGTGATGAATGGTGGCTATCGTGGCAATACAATCGAAGCTCTCAACATCAAGGGGCATGTCAAGCACGTTGGCGAGTTGAAAGTCTACGTTGGAAAACTGCACTGACCGTTCGCGCGCAATGCGAATCATCTCCGGTGAGAGGTCAAGCGCAAGCACCTTCTCCGAACGTTCGGCAAGGCGCCGTGCAAATGAACCGGTGCCGCAGCCAATATCCAGGGAGCTAGCACAGTGCGGGGGGAGCTGACGGAGCAGGAAGTTGTGATAGTGCTCGTTGTTTGTTGCACCGTCAGTTGAGGCTAGAGCAATGCGATCAAAGTCTTGTTGGAGGGACATGGCTACACAGTAGTCAGTAAGACAGTCGTCAGGACCGGATCGCGGGCGTCTCGCCCGCAATGGGCACGTAGCGCGAAAAAGCCGTCCCCAACTCGTTCTGATTGAGAATACACTGCGACTGCGATCCAACAAGATCTAAGATGTTTGCGCCTGCGGCGCATTGCGGGCGGGAGGCCCGCGATCCGACTTTCGCCAACCAAATTAAGAAACGGCTCTGAGGCGGGATTCGAGTTGTTCACGCCGCGTACGGCTGAGTTTTAGTTGCGAGCCATCTTCCAGCACGACAATGTAATCGCCGTTGAAGTGCGGGTGCATTTCCTTGATGCGGTCGAGATTTACGATCGCCGAGCGATGAATGCGCACAAATTTGTTGGGATCTAGTTGCGCTTCAAGGTCATGCATCTTCTCGCGCAGCAAATGCGCCTTCCGTCCAACATGCAACTTGGCATAGTTGCCATCCGCCTCGATCCAATCAATCTCGTTAACTTTCAAAAGCAGGACGCGGTTAGCAAGCTTAATCATTAACCTGGTCAGGTAAGGCTTCGGCGTCGCTGGTCTATCGGCGCGCTCGCGCTCCTCGAGTAGGGCGAGGAGTTTTTTGCTGAGTTTGTTAAGTAGCCTTTGTTCAATCTGGGACTTGGCCGCCTGCAATGCTTTTCTAAATCGTTCGTCATCGAAAGGCTTCAACAGATAATCAAGCGCATGCACTTCGAAAGCCTTGAGCGCATATTGATCGAACGCGGTAACGAAGATGATGGATTGAATTTGAGCGGCACCCACGCTGGCAAGGACATCGAAACCATCCATCTCCGGCATTTGGATATCGAGGAAGATCAAATCCGGTGACAGATTCTTGATCGCCTTAACTGCTTCCCTGCCGTTGCGACACTCCTCAATGATTTCGATCTGCGGATCTTGTTCGAGCAGCAGACGAAGATTCCGCCGCGCGAGGGGCTCGTCGTCAACAATCAAGGTTCGTATCTTGTTCGACATGGAAATGGTGGTCTTTGGATTTTGGTCTTTGGCCTTGGACTTCGGTTTTGGAGTTAAATCCATTCCTGAGCTTTGAAGCCACTTGCGATCTGCGCGGACCCAAGACGAAGACCAAAGTCCCAAGTCCAAAGACCAAAGATCAAAGTTCGAAGTAAAGAATTTAACTCGCAACTCGAAGGGGGATCAGGATCACCACTTCAACCCCACCCCCGTCTCGGTTGCGGACATCGAACCGGTGGTTGCCATTATAAAGCTGTTGCAGCCGCGCGGCGGTGTTGGCCAGGCCGATTCCGTTACTGCTTCTCAACTGCCAGTTGTTTGCGAGGCCTGAGCCGTTGTCGAACACTCTTAGTTCTAAAGAGTCAGTAACGATTTTTGATCGTATCCCTACAACTGCGTCGGCGGCGCTGTGAGCTATCCCATGACGCAAAGCATTCTCAACGAGGGGTTGCAAAATCAGGTTGGGTACCAGGCATTTGATCGTATCTGGTTGAATATCCAGTTCAATCTGGAGCCGGTCAGAGAACCTCATTTGTTGAATGTCGAGATAGAGCTTGATGAAGTTGAGCTCCTCTCTAAGTTCCACTTCCTGACGGCTTGAGTGCTCCAGGGCATGGCGCAGCAGATCGCTCAGGCCTACCAGCATGCTCACTGCCGCCTGGTTCTTGTTGTCACGCACGAGCCCGACGATTCCGTTAAGCGTGTTAAAGAGGAAATGCGGATGCAGTTGCATCCTGAGTGAGTCCAGTTGGGCCTGTGCCAGCTGCGCTTCCAACTGGCTCGCGAGAAATTCCCGCTCGCGGTACTTGCGGTAATAGTCGATGGCATAGCAAACACCCAGGATTCCGCCGTAGACGAGGAGGTCAGAACCAAACGCGCCTTTCAGCCGCGATAGGAAGCGCGGCAGGAATGCAAGCGGACTATCACCCATGTGATCGAAAGGAGCGACGGTTAAGGTGATGAACGTCGCGGCCGCGGTGTGAACGGCAGAGATGATCAGAAACGCAGGGATGTGAACCGCAAGACTACGCTTCCAGGCCGCGCCGATGAGTGAAAAGCGGCGTCCTAACCAAACGATGGCCGGTGTGAGCAGCGCCCAGACTGACCAGGTCAGGATTCCCCAACCGAAAATGCGCGCCGCCGAGTGATTCATTCCCTCAGCGCGGACCTCAAGATAAATGGGACCGGCGTAGATCACACCGAGCACGATCCAGATGCCGAGCACCGCAGCCCACTTCCAGAAGCGGTTGCGGCGCAGTGGGATGGGAGGTATGAATGTGGGTGAGTCGATCAAGGGCGGGTTTCAGGTTTCGTGTCAGGTTTCGGGTTTCGGGGTTCAGGTTTCGGGTTCGGAGATTGAGATCAGAACAAATTAGACTTCAAACGCAAAGTCCCAACTTCAAAATTTCAACGTTCTAAGTTCTAAGTTGATCTTTTCATTGAAGACTTATGTCACAAACAACATGCTGTCCGCCATCGCTGTCACGGTTAACTGCGACGACCGTATTGTGACCTTTACGTGCCCAATCATGCCAGTAAGGCGTCATTCGCGGATCATCCGCAAACACCATCTGAAAATTACGGAACTGATAACCTGACGCCGCGACTTGAAAATGAATGTGTTGCGGAATCCCCCACTGCTCACCCTCGCGTCCGGGCGCACCAGGATACCCGCCGGGTCGAATGGTGTTGAACTCGTAGTGTCCCGCATTATCGGTTTTCACGAAACCAAACAAACGCGCGTTTGGTTCATTCATTACGCGCGTGCGCGTGTAATGACCATTCGTGTCAGTCTGGAAAACATAGATTAGGGCGCCGGCGACAGGCTGACCGGCAGTGTTGCGAACTGTTCCGCTTACCGTCAGTCGTTCGCCCGGCTCGTCCTTGTTCGCGACAGTGACTTTCTCCGCACGAGCATACTGCCGCAGAATTTCCCTGATGCGTTGCGATTGCTCGCTTGAGACTGGATTGGGACTATCAATCAACCTTTTGAGTGTCTCTCGGGCATTTGCATCAGCAGGATTCTTTTCGAGGGTCTTTGCGTGACGCTCGATCGTGGAGGCAGGATCCTGTGGAACGTCCTGACTCGGTCTTGACGGCTGGCCGACAGTGGTCGTTTCTACAGCCCGCGCAGCTGAATTCGCTTCGTTACGCGAGCAAGCAGCAACCGTGACGACAGCGGTCAGCACATGGAGAGTTACTAAGACGATTCTGTTTTTCATTGTTGTTGGGTTGCAGCTTGTATGACGGTTCGGCTCGGTTTCGTCACTTCATTCACACCGTGGCTTCAGCCCGGTGTACTCCTGACTCCCGCAGTCCGAGCCCTGGGGAATTCAATGGAGAGTGTTGCTGGATTGTTGCGTGTTGAGCACTGCAAGTCTGAAGAGCTCTTTGCTCGATGCTGACTTTTCGAGCGAAGCCGCACTCGCGATTTTCAATTTAACTAAGGCGTGCCCCTGCTGAGCTTCGTTTGCAGCAACGCTGGCGGTAGCGATCCACCTCTTGCCGGCGCGATCAGTGAATCTCCAGACACTGATTTCCGTTTCTTGAGTCGCATCTTGATCGAGCCGATCCCAGTTCTTCTCTTTCGCCCACCTTTCGTTGATGCTGTTCAAAATATCCGAGGCGCTGGAACCAGCAGCCAGAGGTACGCTCCATTCCTCGGCCCATGCGTTTACACCTCCGTGCATCAGAAGTGGTGTGCCAATTGGAAAAATCGGTTCGTAAATACTGCCGGGCAAGTTCATGTCGGCAAGCGCCGCGCGCGCATAACGAGATTCGGGTTGCCAGTTGTATTCGATACTCTTAGCGATGAGTTGCGCCCACCCCAATCCATCGAGCTTCTCAACCAGATGCAGTGCGCCATCGATACCTGACGTCAGACCTGCAGTAGTCATGACTTTCCCATTGTCGACAAAGCGCCTGTCGGCAACGACACGAGCCCTCGGAGTGACGCTTTGAAGGAGATCAGTCATGCCCGCGGTGGTGGTTGCTTCCAAGCCATCGAGCAGGCCGGCGCGCGCAATCAGGAAAGCGCCATTGCAGACTGACATGACGTATTGCGATTGCGCTGCGCTCTTTTTGATCCAGCGCACCAGCGTTTCGTTGTTGAGTTGGGCCCCAACACCGCGACCCTTCGGACCGGGATCACTATTTCCACCACCAGGGATCACAAGAATGTCGGGCTTCGGGCTGTTTTCGAAGCTGTAGTTGGGAACCACGCGCATGCCCATGTGGGTGGTGATGGGCGTTGCCTTTTCAGCGACGGTGTAGACGTTGCGCCGGCTCCACGAGCCCAGGACCTCGTACGGACCGGTGTAATCAACGATCTGCACCCCGTCAAAAATCAGAATGGCAACGTTCGCCTTTCGTTTGGGCGAGGCGTTCGTCTGCGCCTCAACACTTGGGCTTGAGACGAAGCAGCCGAGTGTCGCCAGTAGTAGAACCAGTGTCACAAGTTTCTTCATGATCACTCCTTCCGTCCCAGAGTCTGCGGACAGTTGTGTAGTGAACAGAGGATAGACGTGTTCTGAGGAGTCCGGTCTCTATTTGCCGCGAGTTGAGAGACTGCTGACGTGAACTGCGGTTTCTGGAGTATGAAATGGTAGAAGGGGTTAGCACATAAATCGAAGGGCAGCGCCTCACATCCGGCGGCAACGCCGGACCGAGCAACCGCATGACTTTTGGGGCAAAGCGAAGCAGAGGTAGTAACGCGGAACTAGCGATCAGAACAGAGTCAATATCTGATCTCGAGTCAGTCCGGGCTGGGTTCTTATGGTTCAGAGGGAGAAAAGCCGGTACTGCCTATCTCTCAGCAATTGGAACGTAGCGCGCACCACGAGCGCCAACGTATTCAGCCCGCGGACGGATTAGCTTGTTATCTGCATATTGCTCGAGGACGTGGCCGGTCCAGCCGGAGATACGACTGACAGCAAAGATTGGTGTGTAGAGATAGAGCGGAATGCCCATCATGTAATAAGTCGAAGCGGAATAGAAATCCACGTTTGGATAAAGACCCTTCTCGCGCATCATCACCTCTTCCACTTTGCGCGACATCTCATACCACTTCATGTCACCAGTGCGTTCGCCCATCTGCTGCGAGAAGCGTCGCAGATGAGTCGCCCGGGGATCTTCAGTGCGATAGACGGCGTGGCCAAAGCCCATGATCTTTCTCTTATTGATGAGCGCTTCCTTAATAAAGCTTTCAACGTTCGCAACCTCACCGATCTCGAGCAGCGTTTTCATCACGGCTGTGTTTGCGCCGCCGTGAAGTGGTCCGGAGAGCGCAGCGATAGCCGCAGTGATCGCGCCATACATATCGGCGAGGGTTCCGGCTACAACCCGCGCCGCGAAGGTTGAGGCGTTAAGTTCATGATCCGCGTGTAGAATTAACGCGACATCAAACATGCGCGCGTCGGCTTCGGCAGGGGCCGAGCCGTTCAGCATATTCAGAAAGTTACCGGCAATATTGAGCCGCGGATTTGGCTTAACCGGCTCCAATCCTTTGCGAATTCGCTCAGCGGTAGCCACCAGAGTAGGAAACTGTGCCGTCAGCTTGACGGCTGTTTTGACGCTGGCCGCGCGCGAAATGTCACGGGAGCTGGGATCGTAAAACTCAAGAGCCGAAACGGTCGTCCTAAGCACATCGATTGGATCCGCCTCGCGCGGAACGCGCTTCATTAACTCGATGATCTCCGGCGGAATGTCATACTCACTTGAAAATGCTTGCTGCAATTCCTCGAGCTCTGTCTGTGTGGGAAGACGTTTGTTCCAAAGAAGGAAGATGACCTCTTCAAAGGTCGAGTGGTTGGCCAGGTCATGAATGTCGTAACCCTGATAAATGAGTTGGCCCTTATCGCCAATTACATCTGACATTGAAGAAGTCGCGGCGGCAACTCCTCTTAATCCTGCAGCGGACGGAGCGGTGGGTGCGTTTGCTTTGTCTGACATAAATTTTAGTGTCTGGGGAAGATAACAAAGGAACGGAATAAACAGCAAACGGGGGCTTCGAGGCGGAGTCCATCCGGTGAGTAAATCAAACAGAATGTAAATGCTCAGTCAGGAAGGCGCACGTGTCCTCGCAGGGGACATTATGCTCAAAGTCCGAGATGCTCAATGGCCAAACGTCAAATCCTGACTACAACAGATTGACCTCGCGTAGCGTTCAGGAACTTTGCTGCTGAACCATTGGAAATGGCGATCTCCAAAAACCCTGCGCTGCCCCAGACACCAAACAGGTGGGCGCGACTGCCACTCTCAGCAAAGAAGTTGCGAAACGAAGTAATCTTTTTCCCTTTGACAAGGAGGTGCGCACCGGCGTCGATCATTTTCTGAGTTAGAACTTCTGGTGTGATGTTCGTCACACAATTGCCGAAGCGATCGATGTGGATGATTCGGGCCAACAGCCGCGAACCTTGCTGCTCAAGGCTCAACGGCGCGAGCCTCACCGGATCGCTCACTTGCCCGCCCAGTTTCACAACCTTAACTCCGTTCGACAATGCCGCTGCTACAGGCGCGAAGATATCGCGTCCGTGAAAAGTAGAGCTGATGGGCTCGCGGAAGAATTTTGCATTGCTCAACTCGTACACCTTGAACTGCGACTCACGTTCAAAGATGTAACTGAAGATTCCGTTGTCAGGTCCAACGAAGTGTTGTTCACTCGCCTCCACCACAATTCCGCGTCTGGTCGAGCCCACGCCGGGATCGACAACCGCAACGTGAACAGTGCCCGCTGGAAATGATTTGTAAGCAGCGAGAAGAGTGAAGGCAGCGGCTTCGATGTCTTGAGGCGCTATATCGTGAGTGAGATCAACTATGTGGGCTTGAGGATTTAAAGTAAGGATGACTCCTTTGACGGAACCAACAAAGTAGTCGGTGATGCCGAAGTCGGTCAGGAGAGTAATGATGGGGACGCGGGGACGCGCAGACACGGAGACGCGGCGATTAGTCTTCTTTTCACCGCGTCTTGGCTTCAACGTTTCTCCGTCTATTGTTCTTTGCGTTTCAACGAGCCAGCTCTATTCCCGTCTCCGTCTCCCTTTAGCGGGTCTCCGGATCTCCCCGTCTCCCCGTCTCGCTTACTGGATCCGCGTGTCGCTTGAGGTGCGCAGCTTGAGTTGTTGACCGCGTTCCAAACGAATGTCTTTGCCGCGCTTACTCAAGACGCCACCCGCGCCGACGCCGCCACCAATCGCCGCTCCGATTGCCGCGCCTTTGCCGCCGCCGGCGATCGCGCCGATGATTGCGCCGATGCCGGTCGCCGCGCCGACTCTGGCGACATCGTCTTTGGTGGAGTCACGACCGCGCACGCCGCCTTCACTGTCAACCTCGCCTTCGTCACTCCTTCCGGTTGGCACTACTTCAACGACCTCGGCACCAACATTACCGGAGCGGTTGTCAGGCATGCGAATCTGCTCAAATGAAAGTTGCAGTTCAGCAACTCCCTTCACTCGTCCTGGGCGCTTCACACGCGTGACGCGACCTTCAATAATCGCTCCCTGATATTGCGACGGTTCGATCACACGCGCCTGAAAACGATCGCCGCGTTGCGAAGCGTCAGTGGAGAGACTTGACTCCATCTCGACAATCAGGAAAGTGTCCCGGGGAATCATCAACGGCCCACTGCTGGGAACGTTAGTTGTTGGATCGGGATTGCCCGAGCGGTTGACGATCGCTTCGTCGTCGTCTGGGTTAGTTTGTTGCTGCTGAACCGGCTGGGTATCGGGCTGCTGATCGGAGCCACGCCTTCCCAGACCGGTCGGAATCGAAGAATCGAACGATCGTCCCTCGTAGCCGCTTGCATATCCAGCCTCGAAACCTTGCTGGTAGCCGTCGCGATAATCTTCAAGTGTGCCCCAGGTTTGATTGTAAGAACGATTCGCCTGTTGATACTCCGCCTTGCTTTGAAAATCGCGCGGCGCCCGGTCGCTGAGATCTTTGTAGCCGGCGTTGTAGCCGTCTGAGTAGCCGGTGCGATAGCCGCGCTCAAGCGCCGTTGATTGACCCTGCGCCATCGCACCGGCGGCCCCAAACCGACCGAGACTCAACGTGGAAATAATCGCCAGGCTGAGCAAAGCCACCAGAGGGATTCTCAAGTTTTTCATTACGATATTCCTTCCAAGAGTTAGTACGGCATGCGAGCCGTTCGGCCTCGGGAGAGCCAATGCTATCACAATCTAAATTCGAACTTTGAACTTAGTTCTTTGAGCTTTGTTCGCTGACTTGCGGACTCGAAGGTCCGAGGTCAAACTAGAGAGCGGCAGGACTAAGAAGAACCAAGTACAAAGCGCCAAGTACAAAGTTCAGAATTTCAGATGCTCCATTTTCAGTTTCTGGTTGGCAGAGGTCACTCTATTTTATGACCGGTAGCCGCAGAGTTTACTTAGATCACAGTGCGTCCACGCCCGTCGATCCGCGCGTGGTCACTGTCATGCTGCCTTACCTCACAAATTCGTTTGGCAATCCCTCCAGCGTCCATCTTTTCGGGCAGGAAGTGCGGGCTGCGGTCGATCGCGCGCGACGCGAGGTGGCGAGCCTCATCGGCGCCCAGCCGAACGAAATCGTCTTTGTCTCGGGAGGAACGGAAGCCAACAACCTCGCAATTCGCGGTCTATGTGAAACTCACACTTCCGGCAAAGGTCACATAATTACTTCGGCGATTGAACATCCTTCAGTGCGCGGCTGCTGCGATGCCCTGGAACAACAAGGCTGGGAAGTTACCCGGCTGCCGGTGAATGATGCCGGCATTCTGCGCATCGAGGATGTGCGAGCGGCATTGCAATCAAACACCGTACTAATCTCCGTCATGCTGGCGAACAATGAAATCGGCACCATTCAGCCGGTAGCCGAAATCGGTGCCCTGGTGCGCGAAGTTCGCGCCGACAATCCGCAGCTCCGCTTTCACACTGATGCGGTGCAGGCGGCCGGTCGATTACCTCTGGACGTGGCCGCTCTCGGTTGTGACCTGCTCTCATTGTCAGCGCATAAGCTTTACGCACCGCAGGGAGTGGGAGCTGTTTACATTCGCCGCGGTGTCCGACTAACGCCGCAGAATATCGGCGGTCATCAGGAGCGCGAGCGACGTGCCGGCACCGAGAGTGTTCCGAACATCGTCGCCTTCGGCGCTGCGGCAAAACTTGCACGCGAAGAACTCGAACAACGCAACCAACACACGAAGCGTCTACGCGACCGCTTTGAAGCCGTCGTGAACGAGCGCATCCCCGACATTGTTTTCAACGGCGATCGGGAGCGACGTCTGGATCACATATCCAACGTCTCTTTTCGTTTTATCGAAGGTGAGGGTCTGCTAATCAGTTTGGATCTGCAGGGTGTGGCCGTGTCGACAGGGTCGGCATGTTCCTCCGGTACGCTCGAGCCCTCGCCAGTGATTCGCGCCTTGGGACGTAACGACGAACTGGCGCGCGGTGCGCTTAGGTTTAGTTTTGGTAAGGACAATACGGACGACGATGTCGACTATGTTCTCGAGATCCTGCCACAGGTTGTTGAGCGGCTGCGAGAGATGTCGCCGCTGAATAAGGTCAGAAGCGCCTAGAGACACTACTACAGAAAATCTGCTCCTTCTGTTGGTTGGCAATTAATGGGAAGGCTGGCTAGTTCGAATGTCTCACAGTCAGGAAGGCGGGCTTGCCGCCGCTGAGGCGGGCGGACATTCAACTCGTTTTCAGCGCTGTCTTCAATGTCTCAATCGCTAGCGCCGCAGCATGTTGCTTCCGCCCAGGTAGACCCCCCACGGCGCCTAACAGATCTGTTCTCGAGATGTCGCTAGCTTCATCGACTGAGCGCCCAATTAACATTTCAGTCAGTGCCGAACCGCAGGCAAGAGTGGGTGGGCAGCCATATGCAAGGAACTGAGCTGCTTCGATGGTTCTATCGCGTACGCGCAAATATAAAACGAGACGATCACCGCAAACCGGGTTGGTTTCTTCGGCCCGTGCGGTGGCGTTCGCTAGTTCGCCCACATTGCGCGGTTTAGTTAAGTGATCTTTAAAAGCCGTTGAGTACATACAATCTTAGCGGGGGCAAGCCCGCCTTCCCGACCATGAGGTACTTAACGTCGCTCGGGAGTTCTCTCGTTCGGGCATTACTGGACTTCTATCAATCACAATTGTCTGAGTTACGGTGGGCTAGCCACAACCCGGGGGCGGCTTGCATCGGTAGACTTTCCCCGATGGTATTGCGGACCGCAGTACTGCCTCGGCTCAGTTCCAATCACAAAAGTCTTTGTCCGAATCACTGGACAACTCTCGACCGCAATTAAACCGGTGCTGGGATCGATATCAAGTGTGATGCTCCCTTCTAAACGAGGCGCGTTCGTTTCACTCGGCCCAGTCACTCTTCGCGGTGTCGCCGTGGGCGATGGCAAAGGTGTTGGCAGATACTCGTCAGCCGGATCGGGGAGCGGGTCTGTCACCTCACCTTCCGGAGTTGGCTCTTCTTCTGGAGTTGCAGTTGGCTCTGTTGCAGATGAAGTTCCATTGATAAAGAGCTCAAGGCGACGTTCGGGATCATCCTCAGCCGCGATTTCACCAGTTTTTGGGTTGATCGCTACTTGCTCGATACCCTCCGGCATTTGCCAATCGCCTTGCCATTCCGGGTGTTCTGACAGCGCCACCTGCATAAAATCAGTCCAGATGGGCAACGCCGAATTTGCTCCCGTCAAACCTAATTGCGAACCATCGTCAAAGCCGACCCAAACTACGCAGACCAGATTGGGAGTAAAACCAGCAAACCAACCGTCGCGTGAGGTTCCGGTTTTTCCCGCCACATTTGCTTTCAAACCACGAGCCCGCACCTTTGCAGCGGTGCCGCGATTCACCACATCCTTCATGAAGGAATTCATCACGTAGGCAACTTCCGGTCGCATCACCTCGTTCTTCTGCGCCGTCGGCGCGGCGATGGTTACTCCGTTTCCAGTGGTGATGCGATTGATCGGGATTGCCGAAGTGCGTGTTCCCAAATTTGCGAATGACGTGTAGGCCGAAGCGACTTGCAGTGGCGTTGCTTCACTGGTACCGAGCGCCATCGCCGGATAAGCACGCGGCGGCTTTGGCAAGCCCGCCTTCGAAGCGAGCGCCATCACGCGGCCGATTGTCACTTCCATTGCCACATCGACCGTAATCACATTGAGACTATTCACCAATGCATCGCGAAGCGTCACCGGGCCGTGACGATAACTTTCGCCAAAGTTACCAGGTGAATATTCCTGGTTGTCGTAAGTGAAAGTTTTGGGCTCGTCAATGTAGATGGTTGCGGGAGTGATCAGCCGCGGCACCCGATCGTAGGCCGTGTTAAGTGCGGTTGCATAAACAAAGGGCTTGAAGACTGAACCTGGTTGGCGTAGCGCCGATGCCGCTCGATTTAGCTGGCTCTTGGAATAATCACGGCCGCCCACCATGGCGACGATTTCCCCAGTCTTTGCATTCAGGGCCACGAGAGCAGCCTGCAAAGTTCCTGGCGGAAAGCGTTTGGCCTCGACTTTATCGAGTGCCGCAACTTGTTTCGAGAGGGCGGCGTATGCGGCCCGCTGCAAGTCCATGTCGATAGTTGTGTAGATCCGCAAATGCTCGGCGGAACCCGGACCAGCGATAATGTCGCCAAGCTGGCTCTGGACGTAATCGGAGAAATAGGGAGCGTCAGAAGCGTCGATGCGACCACGCACGGTAGCAACTGTTACAGGTTCCGCCTTAGCGCGATCAGCCTCCTCACGAGTGACCTCCCCGACCTCCGCCATTGAGTCGAGCACTTGATTGCGTCGCGCAGTCGCTGTCTCGAGTTCGTGATAAGGGTTGTATCGGTTAGGACTGCGTATCAGGCCGGCGAGTAGTGCTGCTTCCGGCAAGGTCAAGTTCGTCACATCCTTGCCGAAGTACGAATCGGCAGCCTCGCCAAATCCATTGATCGAAAAGCCTGCCTGTTGACCCAGATAGACTTGATTACAGTACAGCTCGAAAATCTTTTCCTTCGATAGCCTCGTTTCGAGGATGATCGACATGTACGCTTCCGCAACTTTGCGACGCAGGGTGCGCTCGGGAGAAAGCAGGAGGTTCTTGACTAACTGCTGGGTGATACTCGAACCGCCCTGGCGAGCAATTGGCGAGTTAGGATCCGAGTTGTCGTAACGGCGAATCAGCGCCCGCACAATGCCGCGCAGGTTAACGCCGTAGTGTTCAAAGAAGGATCGGTCCTCGGTGACGACAATCGCCTTCACCAGATGCGGGGGCAGATCGTTGAAGCCGATTATCTTTCGTTTAGCGCGTTCACGGCCGGTTACCGAACTAATCAGCTCGGGTTCGAGCCATGCTCTTTCCAGTCGACCATTGCCATCAAGATTGGAGATTGAACTTACGGCCTTGCCATTCTTCGCAAACTGAGCCCGTATCCGGGGGAACTGCCGCACGCCGTCAACAGATGAATTCTGACTCGGTTCGATATCCAGGTTTAAACCTTGAATTAAGTAACGGCCGCGGGCTGTTTCCGCTTGAGTTCCCTTTTCCACATAGCCCGCACGTTTCAGATAAGCGACTAATTCTTCGGCAGAGATTGATTCGCCGGGGCGAAGCTGCTTTGGTGCGGCGTAAATACCGGCGGAACGCGTGTAGACGTCCCCACGCAGGAGGTTGTCGATGCGCCCGGAGAAAATCGACCAGTAGTAGACTAGAAAGCCGGCAACTATGACGAAGCAAACAGCGAGCGGGATCAAAATGAACGGACTTAGCAGGCGACGCCCGACCCGACGGGGAAAACTCGTGCCGGGCTGCTCGTAACTAACGATTCTGCGGGGGGAAACGGCCCGGCCGCGGCTGACTGGCGGCACTGAATCAGGGGGTGGATAGCGTACGGGCATGGTTAGCGGTCAGTGTTTACTACGAGTACCTTCTACTTTTTATCACCCGTGGCCTGCAAATTGACAGCCTTATTGTCTTTGGCTACCGTGACAGCGCTTCGGCACTGCCTCTTAGATGCTGCTCCCTACATATGAGTCTATCACCCCCGCGGTCGAGTCGATTCACCGGTAACGGGTTCCGAATTCGCTATGCCGTCTTAGCGGTTCTCGTTGCCGTCGCAGTCGGAACGTTCGGATTTAGTCTCATTGAAGAGTGGCCGCTGCTCGACAGCTTTTATCTCGCTACCCAAACAGTGACTACTGTTGGTTATGGCGACGTGACGCCGCAGACTGTCCTGGGCCGGGCTTTCGCCACGATCTTCATGCTGGTTGGAGTAGGCGTGGTTTTATATGCCCTCACCTCGACAGTGCAATCGATCGTGCAATCAGAACTGCTCGCTACTTTCGGCCGACGCCGCCAGTTTCGCAAAATGAGTAAACTAAGAAATCATTTCATCGTGTGTGGCGCGGGCCGAGTTGGGTCGCGTCTGGTACGTAGTCTCATCGACGCCGGAGAGGATTTTGTAGTCGTCGAAACTGATCCGGAAAAAGTCAGCGAGTTGACGGAGTCAGGCGTAGTTACCCTCGCGCGCGATGCCACCCTGGAGACGACATTGCGGGAAGCAGGCGTAACCCAGGCGCGCGGACTAGCTGCATGTCTGCCCGACGACGCCGACAATGTTTACGTTGTATTGACGGCGCGCGATTTGAACCCACAGCTTCACATCGTGGCGCGCGCGGCCGAGGAGCAGGCAGAAGCGAAGCTGATTCGAGCGGGAGCGAACCGGGTGGTGGCGCCGACTATCCTGGGCGGTCATCGTCTTGCTGTCGCCTTGACCAAGCCTGCCGTCGGAGACTTTATCGACTCACTAACCGTAAACACACTGGGACTCGTATTCGAACAGCTCAAGGTCGGACCGAACTCGTTGGTAGCTGGGCAAAAGTTGAAAGACACCAACATCCGTTCGGAACTCGACATTGTCGTAGTTAGCATCCAACGCTCTAATGGTGAGATGGTCTTCAATCCAGGAGGCGAAACAGTGATCGCCGCTGGAGACATATTGCTCGCGATCGGAACGGCCGAGTCGCTGATGAAATTGACGGCGATGGCGAAATAGAAAGTTTCGAGTTTCGAGTTCCAAGCTTCGAGTTCGCGCCTTGGAATTTGGGCAGCTAGGCGAACCACACGTCTTGCTAAGGATCTCGAAACTCGGAACTGGAAACTCGAAACGGGTTAGAAACTAATATTGTCATGCGTACCCTCGTCACCGGTGGCAGCGGATATCTCGGCATTCACGTGCGGCGCTTTTTTGGCGCCGATGATTTTTCGCGTCGCAGCAACCTGGACATTCTCGACCCCGACGACGTAGAGGGTGTCGCGGACTATGACGTTGTCATCCACCTTGCCGCGCATCTCGATAAGAATCCCGATGCTGCCGAACTATGCTTTCGGACTAACGCTGAAGGTACGGCAAATGTCATCCGCCACATGCGGCCAGATTCAGTCTTCATCTACGCTTCCACTAAAGACGTGTACGGCCCGCATGCTGGTGTCTACAACGAAACACCAGAAATCTGTGCCGTGTCATACGCCGGGCAAACAGCGCTCGAATGGTCGAAACTGATCGGTGAGCGCTACGTCGACTACTATGCGCAACAACGCTCAGTGCGCGCCTGTATCTTTCGTTTGTCTACTGTTTATGCTCGGCCGTCAGAGGGCAACGAACCGAGTTTCGTCACCCATTATGTCGAGTCAGTGAAGCACGGCTGGCCAATCAACGTCCCGGTCGGGGGACACGCCATTCGCGATATTCTGCACGTCGATGATTTTTCCACAGCCTGCAAGGCCTTTATTGAATCATCGCGGCGAACTGGTCTGTATAATCTGGGCGGCGGCATGGCGAACTCTGCAAGCTTGCGTGAGATCATTGAAACTGTTGGCCGGCTAATTCACCTGGAGCCCATTATTTGTGAGAGCGAAACATTGCCACACCCCGTGCCTGTGAATTACGTATCCGATCTGACGAAGGTGCAATCTGAGCTGGCGTGGCAACCGGAGATCGGAATTGAAGAAGGCTTGAAGAGCCTGTTGTGACCTTGGAGTGCGCCGACTATTGGAGTGGCCTTGCCCCGAACATGCATGAGAGATCTTAAAGGCAAAGCAATCGAGCGCATCGTCGTCCGCGGCACTAACTGGGTTGGCGACGCAGTCATGACCGTTCCTGCTCTGCGTGAGCTGCGGAGACTATTTCCTAACGCGCACCTGACCCTCGCTACTCGTTCGTCGGCGAAAGAGCTCTTTGCAGAAGCTGATTTTATTGATGACCTTCTAGTTTGGGATCGGCGCGGACTCAGTTCCCTGCGCGCGCAAGTCCGCGAGTGGAAGAGTCGGAATTTCGATCTGGCCGTGCTGTTTCAAAATGCATTCGCGGCAGCACTGATTCCCTTCCTTGCTCGTGTTCCTTTTCGCATTGGTTACGCTACCGAACGGCGCGGTTTTCTGTTGACGTACCCTATCGGCCTGCCCGACTGGCGCAGCTCAAAACACGAGGTCTTCTATTACTTAAATCTCGTGGCTTCGCTTGAGCGCCTGATAATCGGTAATGAGCGCGCAATCGAAGACTATCAACCGGACGCTCAGCTGAACATTTCTCAGTCGCGCCGAGCCGGCGCTGCAAACTTTCTCAGCCGGCAGGGCGTGAAGGGCGACGGCAAATTGATCGCGTTGTGCCCGGGCTCGATTAATAGTCGCGCCAAGCGTTGGCCAGCGGGATCCTTTGCCGCACTCGCGGACTTATTAATTGATAGGCAGGCGCAGGTTTTACTGATCGGCTCTCCTGAAGAATCAGAGGTCTCTCTCGAAGTGGCGCGTCACATGCGCAACGAGCCGATCATGTTAACTGGCAACACCACTTTGTCTCAGGTGATTGAAGTTCTGGATTTAGTGGATCTGCTAATCACTAACGACACCGGCCCGGCACACATCGCGGCGGCGCTCGGGCGGCCGACGCTCGTGATCTTCGGTCCTACAAATCCACTCACGACGCGCCCGTTTTCTGCCAGCGCAGAGATTGTGCGGCACGCTCCGGAATGTGCTCCCTGCATGCTGCGCGATTGCCCCATTGATCATCGGTGCATGACAGCGATCAGTCCCGCGGAAGTATTCGCTCGGGCGCAAGCCGTACTCGGAACGCAGGATGAGGTGCGCGATCCGGGCGTTCAACCGACCGGAGCCGTGGCATGAAACGGCCCGCAGTCTTCATCGATCGCGATGGCACGATTTCGGAAGAGGTTGGTTATATAAACCATCCCTCACGCTTTCGCGTATTCCCTTATACAGCCGAGGCCATTAAGCTCCTCAACGATCAAGGGTGGCTTGCCATTATCATCACCAACCAGGCCGGAGTCGCGCGCGGCTATTTCTCGGAAAGCATGATTCAAACCGTTCACAACAACCTGCTGCGCGAGGTGGGAGAAAAAGGCGCTCGAGTCGATGCCATCTATTATTGTGCGCACCATCCGTCAGTAGGAGAACCGCCTTACCGTCAGGACTGTGATTGCCGCAAACCAAAACCAGGCTTAGTAAACCGTGCCTGCAAAGACCTGGACATCGATCTCAAACATAGCTGGATGATTGGCGATCGTTACGGCGACGTCGAGCTCGCTCATAATGCGGGAATACGATCTGCCCTCGTACTCAGCGGCTACGGTCGCGGCGAATGGGAGAATCAACGGTCGCAGTGGGAGCAGCAGCCAGAACTTGTTGCTGAAAATCTGCTTGAAGCAATCAAATCGATCCTCGGATCCGGAGCTACACAATGACGCGCACCATCCTTCAGGAACGATTGATTAGCATCGTGAGACGATTTCCGCAGCTGCGGATCGTTGTGGTCGGCGATGCGATTGCCGATCAATTCGTTTATGGAGCCATCAGCCGAGTGTCGCGCGAGGCGCCCGTCTTCATACTTCGTCATGAACAAACTGAAACAGTTCCTGGCGGCGCCGCCAATTGTGCTGTGAATTTAGCGTCGTTGGGCGCGGCAGTGTCCTTGATTGGTGTTGCGGGTGCCGACACTGCTGGACGCGCGTTGCTCGAAAAACTTGAGCAGGCCGGTGTTGATTGTCGCGGGTTACTAATTGTCGAAGACATGCAAACCACCACGAAGGTGAGGATCCTTGCCGGGCAGCTTCACTCAACGCGTCAGCAAGTTATTCGCATCGACTATGAGGGCACGCCTCTAGCCAGCCCGCAGCTGCACGCACAACTTCGTGAGCGGGCGGTTGAGGCATCACAAGGTGCTGCAGCGGTAGTAATTTCTGATTACAACTATGGAGTGGCGAGCGCCGAGATGGCTGACGCCTTGTGCCCTCTTGCGCTCTCAAAAAAATGTCCGGTGCTGGTCGATTCCCGCTTTGAACTCTCGCGCTTTAGCGGTTTTACTTCCGCGACTCCCAACGAGGATGAAGTTGAACACCTGCTCGAAGCGAATGGCGACTTCCCAGACTTGGAGTCAGCGGGTGAACGCCTGCGCGAGAATTTGGGATACCGCGCGCTGCTTATCACGCGCGGCGGGCACGGAATGATCTTGTTGGAAGACGGGGTTGCGCCTTTGCACATCGCTGCAGTCGGGGGCAGCGAGCCAGTAGACGTTACTGGAGCGGGTGACACAGTAATGGCCACCTATTCGTTGGCTCTTGCCGCCGGTGCTTCATTCCCAGATGCCGCTCATCTGGCTAATCACGCCGGCGGAATGGTGGTGATGAAACGCGGCACGGCGGCCATCACTCCTGCTGAGCTAGAACATTCAATCGTCAACACCTGACACCAACTAGCCGCATGAGAGATGATTCGAGAGTGCTTGAATTGCCCGAACTGTTGGCAAGGGTTGCTGCCAGCCGCAAGCAGGGTGCGCGCGTAGTGCTCGCGAATGGTTGTTTTGATGTGCTGCACGTCGGACACGTACGTTATCTCCAGGGAGCGAAGGCGGAAGGAGATCTCCTGGTTGTTGGCGTCAACTCCGACAAGCAGGTCACTGCGTTGAAAGGCGCGGGACGGCCACTCGTGGGCGAGCATGAACGTGCAGAGATAGTCGCGGCGCTCGAGCCCGTTGACCTGGTTACTATATTTGACGAGCCGACAGTAACGGATCTTCTGCTGGCCCTGAAACCCGACGTGCACGCCAAGGGTACTGATTACACCGAAGACACGGTTCCAGAGCGCGACGTCGTACGTGGCTACGGCGGCCGAGTCGCAATCGTTGGCGATCCAAAAAATCATTCCACCTCCCAACTTATCGGAGCGATGTCAGCAGGTGCGAGCGTCGAGGCGAAGCCGGTGCAAGAGCGCAAGGAAGCCTCCCCTTCAAAGTCTGGGGTAAACTCTCTTTAAGGAAGCCGTCAGTGATGAATCCTGCAAGAAAATCGATTGTTTCCTCGGCGGCAGCGATGGTGGCCGTGCCTGACAGTTCCTCGGACAGGGTCGCTGCGGAGAGGTTACGGACGGACACAAGGAAGCGAAAGGCCTTGGAAAAAAAAAGAGACAACCCACACTCAGATCGCTTCATCGAAGTCGGCACGAAGGCGCTGAGGCGCGAGACTGATGTCTGGGGAGACGCTGCGGGCACCGCGCCAGCAGTTACGTCGGTTACGAGCCTTTCGCCTTCGATTTATTATTAGGCACTATCAGCAGGCGCGCCACTTCGGCGCGCCTTCTTTTTGATACCTGACATCCTGGCGAGAACGAAACGCTAAAGGATTTATTAAGCATCGCGATGCCTAGAGGTGGTACCTGGATTCAGCGCTGGCGTGTGCCGTTGGGTTTTCTTTGCGCGGCAGCCTTCATTGTCCTCGCGCGTCCGCGTCCCCTGACCCTCGCGGTCGGCGCTCTAATTTCGGTTTTAGGTCTGGCTATACGGGCCTGGGCAGCCGGACATATCCGAAAAAATGAAGCTCTCGCGCGGTCCGGTCCGTACGCTTTTACTCGCAACCCGCTTTACCTCGGCAGCTTTATTCTGGGATTGGGTTTTACGATCGGTTCGGGACGCTGGGAGTTGGCAATAGTCTTTGCGGCCTTATTCCTTGGCATCTATTTCCCGGTGATGCGCGTCGAATCGCGGACACTGGCGGAAATGTTTGGGGATGATTATCGCCAATATGCCCTTCACGTTCCGCTCTTCTTTCCCCGCTTGACACGATACGACGACGGGATCGCCGCCCCCACCGGCTTCGACCGCAACCTTTACTTACGCTATCGTGAGTATCGGGCGGCGCTGGGATTGTTCGTCGCCTGGGTTACCCTGGCACTCAAGGCTTACTGGTTATCATGAAGCTTAAACTACGAAATTCTGTCGCAGCCTTCCTATTGGTAGGAGTGGTTGTCGTTAGCGCGGCGGCCCAGAAGCCAACTCGCCAGGTCAATCTGCGACCCTTCGAACCCACTGAAGAATTGATCTACGAAGCCGAGCTCTCGCGCGGGATTCTACGCAGGTTGGATGTTGCCGAGTTTCGGCTCAAGGCGCAGAGAAGCAACACGGGTAAGAGGGATGCGCAACACGTCAAGACCCCGGAAGCACTGGTGTTGAGCTGTGACATCGCGAGCAAAGGATTTTTTCCCAGGCTATTCGGGCTGCGCTTCCGCGAAACCCTTGAGTCGACCATTGACCCGGTCTCATTCGCGGTGCAAACGTCGAAACGTGTAGATGAACACGGAAAGCGGATGCGCTCGAGCGAGGCGGTTTTTGATCAAACGCACGGTAAAGTTTCTTGGACCGAAATCGACCCGAACGATCCTAAGCGGCCACCCCGCATTGTAAACGCCGAGTTTACCGCGCCAGTGCACGACATACTTTCGGCAATCTACTTTATGAGAACTCAACCGCTGCAACTCGGTAAGAGCTTTGAACTGCCGATCAGCGACTCAGGTCAGGTTTACAAGGTTCCTGTTCGTGTGTTGGAAAAGAAGCGTCTTAAAACTGTCTTAGGGCGTGTCGACGCCCTTTTGATAGAGGCGGATTTGTTTGGAGCAAAAGGAATGTTGGACGGCAGCGGCAAGTTCTTCATGTGGTTTAGCGACGATGCGCGCCGCATTCCAGTCAGCGTTAAGATCAAGAGCGAGTACGGCACATTTGATATCAAACTGAAAAAGTTCACCCACAATCCAGCAGGACAACAATACCTGACTCAACAAGACTAACTGCGGGCGATTGCCGCTTGGCGATTGCCGATTGCCGATTGGCGATTGCCAATTGCCAATTAGCCCGTAGCAAAAGAAGCCAATCGGAAATGGGCAATCGGAAATCGGCAATTTCATGAGCCGTCTCCCGCTCATCATCGGCCATCGCGGAGCTTCGGCTCTTGCTCCTGAAAATACGCTTGCCGCGTTTCGCCGCGCGATTGCCGACGGCGCCGACGGAATTGAGTTTGACGTCAGATTGTCTC
>DASSCX010000182.1:0-15827 GCA_035697425.1 Pyrinomonadaceae bacterium
TGTCCGCAGCGAGCGCCTCCTCGGGATCTACTATGGCCCCGCTTGCTTCTCCTGACGGCGCAATGAAACCAGGGGAAGATTCTTGCGCAGATTGGGGAGTTGTTGCCGTCACTGACTCCTCAACCTGTTGTCCGCGATTGCTGTAAACCAGCGAAGCTGCTACTGCACCGACGAAAGCGGACAGGCACAGTGCCGCCCCTAATATTATTCTGCGCTTGGATCGCCACGCCTTCCGGAGTTCCTGAAGTGGCACCACGGGACGCGCGGATTGCACGGTAGCTTCATCGTCAAAGTGAGGAAGGGTGAGCGACTCTTCATCCGCCAGTAAATTGTTAGATTCTAAATGCCGGTCATCCATATGAAATGCCATCCCCTTGTTGCAGTCTCTCGACGTCAACGTTAGCAACTAGAAGGCCAGTCACAGAATGTCAGTCTCTCGTGCTTTGCGGCTAGCAGAACCGTTGTCTCCCGCATTGAGCATGGCTGTTTCGCAGCCCTTAAGGAACAACTCCTTACCATATGGTGCAGAAAAATACGCCCGTCCCAACTTGGAACGGGCGCACCTGTTAGCTGTTTGAAATCAGGTTCTATGAAGCGACCTTCTGGGGCTTAGCCCGACGGTCATCGAGCACGTCAATGCTCTCACGCACGCGCGTATAGATTCCGTCGGCATCTAACCCATACTTGGCAAGCAGTAACTTTGGATCGCCATGGGTGACCAGGCGATCGGGAATTCCCATCCGCACCACGCGAACTTTGTCTTGCAGACCATTTTCTTCAAGCAATTCTAAAACTGCCGAACCAAAGCCACCTGCTAAATAAGCTTCTTCGACTGTCACCAGTAGGCGTTTGGTTCGCGCTAAGGCAAGCAAGAGCGAAGCATCCAGCGGCTTAACAAAACGGGCGTTGACTACTGTTGTTTCAATTCCTTCTTTGGCGAGATTCTCGGCCGCGTGCAACGAGGGATGCACCATCGAGCCATAAGCGATGATGGCGATCTCGCCACCGTCCCGCAGTATTTCGCCTTTGCCAATTTCGAGGAGCTCCGGCTGGCGTTCGATATCGGCCCCCACTCCATTTCCACGCGGGTAGCGCATCGCTGCCGGACCTTGATGCTCAAGCATCGTCAACATCATGTCCCGCATTTCGCCCTCGTCTTTGGGGGCCATCACGATGATATTCGGCACCGAACGCAAATAGGCGATGTCCAGCAAGCCATGGTGGGTCGGGCCATCGCCGCCGGCAATTCCGCCACGATCGAGACAGAACTTCACGTTGAGGTTTTGAATGCAGACATCGTGAACCAACTGATCATATCCGCGCTGAAGGAAGGTTGAATAGATAGCGCAGACAGGTTTCAAACCTTCTACTGACATGCCGGCGGCAAACGTAACGCAGTGCTGCTCCGCTATGCCCACATCGAACGAACGCTCAGGGAAACGTTCCAAGGCTTCACAAACTCCAGTGCCATCAGGCATGGCTGCCGTCAAAGCGACGACCTTCGGATCCATTTCCATTAGCTGACAAAGCGTACTGCCAAACACCGCGGTGTAGGTCGGAGCTTTCGCAGCAGACTTGATAGCCTTGCCCGTCTGCAAATCAAAAGGTCCCGTTGCATGCCAACGATAGTAGTCCTTCTCGGCCTGGGGATGTCCCTTGCCCTTGGTCGTCAATGCATGGACGATCACCGGCCCGTCCTTGACCTGTTTTGCCTCCCGCAGCGCGGCCACGAGAGCGCGCGGATTGTGTCCGTCTACATAACCTATGTATTTGAATCCCAACTCACTGACGAGTGCGCCTGGCAATACTGCAGCCGCGATCGCATCTTTCACCGTTTTCGCCGCATGATGCAGACGTTCACCGAGGGAAGGAATCGACAATAATGTCTCCTCAACCTCGTCCTTGAAGCGGTGATAGCCCTGCGCAGTGCGAATTCGATTCAGATACCCAGTAAGCGCACCTACTGCGGGAGCAATCGACATTTCGTTGTCATTCAAAACGACGATCAAGCGGGTCTTGAGATGTCCAGCCTGATTAATCGCTTCCATCGCCATGCCACCGGCGAGTGAGGCGTCACCGATCAACGCGACTACATGATGCTGTTGGCCTTTCTTGTCGCGGGCGACGGCCATTCCCAGTGCAGCGGATAAAGATGTCGACGCGTGGCCGGCGCCAAATGTGTCGTACTCCGATTCATCACGTCTCAGGAACCCGCTGATGCCACCGTATTGCTTAATCGTCGGCAGCAATTCACGACGCCCGGTGAGAATCTTGTGCGCGTACGCCTGGTGACCCACATCCCAAACCAAACGGTCTTGAGGCGTATCGAACGCATAGTGCAATGCGACGGCGAGTTCGATAGCCCCGAGCGAAGCGCCGGTGTGGCCACCGATGCGGGACATGGTTTCCAGAATGTATTGGCGAATTTCCGCGGCTACGTCCGGAAGTTGAGCGATTGGCAGCCGCCGCAGGTCGGCGGCCGAATTAATGTTTTCCAAGAGTCGCATTTGGCGCATTGTAGCTTGCTGATTCAGGTTTTACTACTTCACAAATTTCTAAACATTTGTCGTTTCACTGACATACATTGCGTTTTCAAGGCGCGACTGGGAACAGTCCTTTGCGGCGCAAAGTACTCTGTACCATCAGCTCGCCCTTCCCGTCAAGCTTTTAGTTCAGCCAGGGTGGAGGTGACCGCGTCTAAGAAATGAGAAAGAAGTTTCGTCGTCCCCAGATTTTAGGAAAGACACCGCGACGGAAAAGGAGCAAGCGAAAGAAGATGTTTTTTAGAAGAATTTTGTCGACCTCGCTGGCTTTGCTGGCCTTAACTGCGATCACTTACGCCCAGCAACAGCAAACTCCGGCGGAAGAAAATCAGGTTAGCGGTCAGAAAGGACCGCGCGAGGGTCGCCGGCAGGGAAGGATGGGCCGTCACAGAGGTTTCGCGGCCCTGCACAAGTTGAACCTGAGTGAAGAACAACGGCAACAGCAGCGTGCGATCCTGCAACGCCAACTGGGTACTACAAAGGCTCAGCGTGAAGAACTTTTCAAACTGCGGGAGAAAAGGTTCGCCGGTACATTGACTGCCGAGGATCAAGCCCGCGTCCAGGCATTACGACGCGAGCTTCGTGACTCGATGCAGAGCACCCGCACAGAGATGGAAACTGTTCTTACTGCCGAACAGCGAGCCAAACTGGAAGAGCTTAAGACACAACGTAAAGTTCGCCGCGATGAAATGCGCGAACATAGACGCGACAGGCGTGAACACCGCGAACCGATGCCACGATAAAAGTTTTCGCCTTCCTCGCCCCATGGCCCGGCCTTCTCAAAAGGTCGGGCCTTTGCGTGCCCCGCCTCAAGCGCAACAAGACGCAGTTTGGCCCTGGCTGGCCGAGCTGATCTGTACCTTGTCACCACAGGCACACGGATCTGTCTCGGGCAAATTGTCCGCCAGCACCACAAATACTTCCCACTCGTTCCCGTCTGGATCGTGGACCCAGGTTTTATCTTGCGTCGCATAGCAACAGTTGGTCTGCATTTCATCGCGGGTGATCAAACCCGCTTCAGCCCAACGCTGCCGGGTGGCTAAGACGTCGTCGGTGGAAGCGACCTGAATCCCGAGATGAGAAAGGGCACCCCGCTCGTTTACGACACCTTCGTTAAGAGTCAAATTCAGCGGCGGATTGTGCACATCAAATTTTGCATAACCATGCCGCACCTTGCTCGGCTCAATTCCCAGCATCTTGCGGTAGAACTCGATGCTGCTTTCAACATTACGAACATTGAGAGCCAGATGAGCTTTGAGCGCTACTACGCCTTCGTTGGACTTGCTTTCCATAAGTAACCTCCAGTATATTCATATGCGTCCCGACGCATATGTTGCGCGAATCCTAGCCGAGGCAAACAGATATGTCAAGCCGTATTTGTATTATGCGATTAAATCGTGGAAATCCTAATAAAATCAATTGAAAGCCGAGATTGGTATGATTTGAGGGGTATCTATCTCGAGGGTTTAAGCACAGGGCAAGCTACCTTTGAAACGGAGGCTCCCAGCCCAGAACAGTGGGATAGCGGCCATCTGCCGTTTGGCCGCCTTGGGGCCTACTCAGTCCCAGAGGGAAGGCTGGTTGGTTGGGCGGCGTTAAGTAGTGTCTCCAAGAGAAAGGAATACGTGGGCGTGGCCGAAGTCAGCGTTTATATTGCTGCGGCGGCTCGTGGGAAGGGAGTGGGTCGGGCCCTCCTCCAGGCATTAATTTTGGAATCGGAAAGAAACGGAATTTGGACCTTGCAAGCGAGCATTTTTCCCGAGAACCAAGCCAGCCTCAGAATTCATGAAAGTTTGGGCTTCCGAATTGTGGGACAACGAGAACGTGTTTCAACCCTGAACGGAGTGTGGCGCAATACGGTGATCCTGGAACGTCGCAGCAATGTGGTTGGGGTCGACTAAATAGCCCAAACGTTTCCTGCTTTGGCGACAAGAAACGGATAGAAAGGTGACTGTTTTCAGTCTTAAATAACTCCTGAAATCACCTGGACTGAGGAACTCTCGCGGGACATCAATCGTATTACTTACGCACCTTTCCAGTACTAAAAAGACATGACGCCTAATAAGCACTACAGCATGGAACTGCTCTTCAAAGCGCTTGCCGATCGCACCCGGTTGCGCTTACTGAATCTGCTTGGTGAGGACGAGATTTGCGTTTGCTTCTTTGTTGAAGTACTCGATACCAATCAACCAAAAATCTCACGTCATCTGGCCTACCTGCGCAAGGCAGGCGTCGTTGCGGCCCGGCGCGAAGGCAAATGGATACACTACCGTGTCGTCGAGCCTCCCGATGAACACGCTGCGAGTATCTTTCGGGAAGTGCGAAACTGGTTGCGCAGCGATACTAATATGCAACTCGATCGGATCCGGCTAGCAAAGATTTGTTGTTCACCGCAGCTCCCCGTACAACTGCAAAAGGCCCCGCGCCCGGCTAACCTTGGCGCTTAACTTTTAATTTAAACTTTCCCAGAGGAACAAGATGGTTACCGCTATTGAACCCCTGATTCGCGAACAACTACTCGACCGCCGGCAGAAATTGGAAGTTGCAGCGATTGGCTATCGCCAGGATGACGAACTAACGCGTTTGCTGCGCGAAGTCGATACGGCCTTACAAAGGATGGATGACGGCACTTACGGTATCTGTGACGTCTGCCATGAACCGGTAGAAAGCGAGAGGTTGATCGCTGATCCGCTGACACGGCTCTGCATTGACCACTTGTCACCGCACGAACAGCGAGCCCTGGAAGACGACCTCGAGTTGGCGGGCAGAATCCAAACGGGATTGCTACCACAACCCAGTCAGAAGATTGATGGTTGGGAGATTGCTTATCACTACCAGCCGGCGGGAGTTGTAAGCGGCGACTACTGCGACGTCATAAGCGATGGCAATCAGAATGTTTTGTTTGTATTGGGAGATGTATCAGGCAAAGGTGTGGCAGCCTCGATGTTGATGGCCCATCTACAGGCAATGTTTCGAACCTTGATTTCAGTGGGCTTGCCTTTAGAGCAAATGATTGAGCGTGCAAGCCGTGTGTTCTGCGAAAGTACCCTTCCCACGCATTACGCAACTCTCGTTTGTGGGAAAACCAATCCCTCGGGACTGGTAGAAGTCTGCAACGCCGGGCATTTGCCGCCATTGCTATTTCAAGCGGGGACTGTGCGCCAGATTGATGCCACCGGGCTGCCAATGGGCATTTTTTGCAACGAACATTTCACCGTGAACCGAATGCAATTGGAACGCGGCGACACCTTGCTGCTTTACACGGATGGATTTTCAGAGGCGACGAATGCTGGCGGGATGGAATACGGCGTTGAGCGGCTGGCGCGCTTATTTAGTCAGTATCATGATTTGCCACCGCACGCTTTGCTTGATGCTTGTATGCGCGACTGGCTCTCTTTTGGAAACGGCCCACGCACCAAGGACGACGTGACGCTAATGGCGATTCAGCGAACACACTGAACACCAACGTTAGGAATTTCTTAGTTCACGGCGCAATTTGAGTACGGCGATCTCGGGTCTGGCGCCAAGCCTGACAGGCAATCCGATCACACCAGTTCCACTAGACACATAAAGCTGCGTATCTCCGCGGCGGAAGAGTCCGTGGGCATATTTCAAATCTTTCGTGGCCAAACGTGCGGGTGCGCCGATGAACGGAAACGTGACTTGGCCGCCATGAGTGTGGCCACTCAATATCAGGGAGACGTTCTGCGTTTGGGCAAGATCAAGTACTGAAGGCTGATGCGATAGCAGAACACTGGGACGGTTCTGATCGACGCCATAAAAGGCTCGTTTCCAATCGCTGCTCGCCCAGGACCAATCATCTATGCCTACCAGTTGCAGTGTCTCCGATCCTCGTTTCAGCACTGTGTTGGCGTTGTTGAGAACCGAAATGTGGTGCCGTTCCAAGGCACGCGTAGTCAATTCACGGTCGGTGTAATGATCGTGATTGCCAAGCACGGCCCAGACTCCCTCTGGAGCGTTCAAGTTGCCGAGGGTCGAAGCACACGGTTCGATGAAGCGACGATAGGTCGTGGTGTAATCGCCGGTCAAAGCAATCAGATCCGGCTTAGTAGACTGTGCCAGACTCACCACCCGATCAACTTCCTCAATACCAACTATGCGACTATGGTGAATGTCGGTTATCTGGGTGATGCGAAAGTTTTCAAATGCCAGCGGCAGGTCGCGAACAAAAATATCCTGTTCCGCGATGCGATAATAGTGGGGCTCGATGAAACGGGCATACACAGCCGTCGCTGAGATCGCCAGCAGCGGAGCGCTTGCAAGTCCCGTTAGAAATTGTCGACGATTCAACTCGACTTTGGTCACTTCCCGATTCTATCTCACAAGATAGTTCCGAATCTCTTTGGACCGCGACTTCTTGACAATCCACGACCGCAGACTAGAATTGGTTTTCGCCTCGCTCAGGCACGGAGATGTGGCCGAGTGGCTGAAGGCGGCGGTTTGCTAAACCGTTAAGGGTCAAAAGCCCTTCACAGGTTCGAATCCTGTCATCTCCGCCAGATTGAAAGCATGAACGCGGAGCGCGGAATGCTGATCGAAGTTCAGCGTTCATCGTTCCGCGTTCATCATTTGAACCATGTCCGTTCGCGTCCGTTTCGCTCCATCACCTACCGGCTATCTGCATATCGGCGCGGCGCGCTCGGCGCTGTTCAATTGGCTCTTCGCCCGCAAGTTAGGCGGCAAATTCCTGCTGCGCATTGAGGATACCGATCTCCAGCGCTCAACTGACGAATCCACCCGATCGATTATTGAAGGTTTGCACTGGCTGGGACTCGACTACGATGAAGAGATTGTTTTTCAGTCCGCCAATGCACCTAAACATCGGGCGGCCGCCAACAAGTTGGTTGCAGCAGGTAAGGCTTACCGCGACTTTACCCCCAAACAAGAACGCAATGACGCAACCGTAAAGCAAGGCATCGCTGAGCGCGCCCGGGCCCACGCCGTCGAGGGAACTGATCATCGCAGCAATCCCTATCGCGAACTTGACGCGAGCGAGTCTGAACGTAGGGCCAACTCCGGCGAGCCCTTTGCTGTGCGACTGAAGGTGCCGCATGAGGGCAAGACTCATTTTGACGATCTTGTTTATGGGGCACAGGAACGGAATTACTCCGAGATCGAAGATCTTGTGTTGCTACGCTCAGATGGTCACCCGCTGTACAACCTTTCCGTAGTCATTGACGACATCGAAATGGGCATCACCCACGTGATTCGCGGCCAGGATCATGTGACAAACACGCACAAGCAGATCCTGCTCTACGAAGCGCTGGGCACGCCGGCGCCCAAGTTTGCGCACCTGCCATTAATCCTCGCGCCCAACAAGGGCAAACTCTCCAAACGCAAACACGGCGAGGTGGTGTCGCTTACCACGTACCGTGACCGCGGTTTCGTACCCGCTGCATTTCGCAATTTTTTGGCGTTGCTGGGCTGGTCACCCTCCGAAACGAAGGAGATTATGACGCTTGAGGAGTTGACCAAGGAGTTTTCGCTTGAAGGCATTGGCAGGGCAAATGCGATCTTCAACTTCCAGGAAAACGACCCGCGACATTGGACCGATGACAAAGCACTGTGGATGAACGCCGAATACATCCGCACCATGCCCCTTCCCGAGCTGCTGCCGATGGTAAAAGCGGAACTTCGCACTAATAAACTTTGGCGCGACGAATATGAGGATGACGATCGCGATTGGCTGCTGCGCACTTTGGACCTGATCCGGCAGCGTTTCCACACGCTGAAGGACTTCTCCGCTCAGGGCCGCGCGTATTTTTCTGATGACTTTGATTTCGAGCCGGCAGCAGTGAACAAGAATTTACGAAAAGAGCCAAAACTGCGCGAGCTCTTGCCAGCATTTGCAGATCGGTTAGCCAAACTTGATTCGTTTACGGCCCAAACCGCCGAAGCCACGTTACGGGCATTTGCAGAAGAACACGGAGTCAAAGCCGGACTGCTCATCAACGGCTCGCGAACTATGTTAACGGGACAGGCCGTCGGACCGTCCATGTTTGAGGTTTTCGAGATCCTTGGGCAGAAGCGTGCAGTTGAACGATTGCACAGCGGCGTCCCCTGGTTCGACGCGATGAATGCGTTGGGCGATGTTTAGATTGTAGATCCGACCGCGAAGGAATTTGCTAGGAGGAAAGCCATGCCGTACAAAATCGCAGTAATCATTTCGCTCATATGGGCAGTTTCGTCATTAACCCCTGCGCAAAACACTAATTCATCAACGACGACCCGTCCGCGCGCTACGAATACCAACACGAGTAAGCCTCCGGCCAGCACTCAAAAAAGCACCGACACCCAGCCACCGGCAACTACTGCGCCTGCAGTTCAGCGAACGGAAGCGACGCCAAAAATTGCGGCCAGCGAAGTGCCCGGCTCTGCTGGAGTCGTTTCGGCTTTCAACGCTTTACTCGAAGGCATTCGCAAAGCCAACGTCAAAATGGTAACTGGCGTCTACCTGAATTCTCCGCGCCTGCTCCTCTTTAACAACAATGGAACTGTCACGCGCGGTTGGGAACAATTGCGGAAAAATCGCGAGAGTTCTTATCCGCAACTGAAAGACGTAACACTCGAAGTTAAAGACCTGCAGATCACGATGCTCGGAAGGGATGGCGCCCTCGTGACTTGTCTTTGGAATCAATCCCAGACATATCAGGAAACTCCGGAAACGGCATCCGGCCGCATGACACTCGTCTTTAAGCGAACTGGAAAAGACTGGAAGGCTGTCCATCTGCATACTTCACCAGACAAACCCGATCCCTCCCGCGTGATGCCTTCGGAGCAGACACCGACGCCGACTCCGCCCAGTAACTAGTCAAACCTAATCGAAAGTCCAGAGTCGCTGCAGCGCGTTGGACTTTTTTGTGCCTACAGGACGGGTTAGACAAGAAGAAGCCGCCCACGTCTGGAACGTGAGCGGCTTCCGGTGAACTGTTGGGATTGGCCTGTGGACTAACCGTGTGCTGACATCCGTTAGGAGGAGCACCAAGCAGTAAGACGACTGAACCGTAATCCTAACAATCTCGATTCAGAGGTCAGGCCGCAGCCACCTCACTGTGATAAGAACTCATAAATTATTTGATCACCTCCTTTTCAGTGTTGCGTAAATAATAAATGAGCCTCGGGGGTGCGTCAATCGGTTTTTTCCCGGCTCTGCAGCGGGTAACAGTAGCGAGAAAAGCTCACGCTCGATTAAAGGCTACCCTGCCGCCAATATAGACTTGTCGCGCGTGTTCAATCCCGAAAAAGTACGAGAGTTCCCGGTAGTCGCTGCAATCATGAATCACAAAATCCGCGCTCTTCCCAGGCTCGAGGGATCCCACCTTTTTCCCACGATTCAGACTGTAGGCCGCATTGATCGTCGCCGCGGTAATCGATTCCGCAGCCGTCATCTTTAACTGCGTGGCCGCGAGCGAGAGTACCTGCAACATTGAAGGTGTTGGCGAGGATCCGGGATTGAAGTCCGTGGCCAAGACAACTGCGAGTCCGGCGGCGATCATTTCGCGTGCGGCCGGGTAACCATGTGACCCGAGCGCATAAACCGAACCAGGTAAAAGCACTGGTTGCACGCTCGCGGCGCGCAACGCCGCTATTCCTGCTGCATCTGTATGTTCGAGATGATCAGCTGTGGCTGTACGCAATTGCGCGGCCAATCTCGCGCCGCCGGAAAGCGATAGTTGATCCGCATGCATTCTTAACCCGAAACCCAACTCGCGCGCAGCGGTAAGGATTTTTCGCGCTTCCGCGATCGAAAAGACTTTTGTTTCGCAGAACACATCACAGTACTCCGCGAGTTCTTCTCGCGCGACCGCAGGCAACATCTCTTCGATTACAAGCACGACATATTTGTGCCGGTGTTCGCTAAACTCATGCGGGATATCGTGTGCGCCGAGAAAAGTTGGGACATAACGGAGCGGCAGGTCCTGATCGAGCTGTTTAATTGTGCGCAGGATTTTTAGTTCATCGTCTAATGTCAGCCCGTAGCCGGACTTGGCTTCCACCGTCGTGGTGCCGCAACGCAGAAACCAATCTGCGTAACGTTTTCCTGATGCAAACAAATCGTCTGCGGTGGCGGCGCGCGTGGCTCGCACTGTCGACTTGATACCGCCGCCTCTGGCCGCGATTTCCTGATAGGTCGCGCCCGCAGCTCGTTCTTCAAACTCATCGGCTCGGTTACCTGCGAATACCGGATGCGCATGGGCGTCGACGAAGCCAGGCAACACGATGCCGCCACGGGCATCTATCACTTCACAGTCACTTGTAATCAGTCTCTCGATTTCGCTTCGCGTTCCGGCCTTATCGATGCGACTACCTCTGATAAGCAGAGCTCCATCGTCAATAATGGACAACTCCTGCAGTTCCGCGCCAACGCGTGGGCGCGTCGGTCCGGCCAGTGTTACAAGCTGAGAACAATTAACTATCGCGAGCGAATTTTTCACGCTTGTCCGAGTTTCTTTTTACCGATCTAAACTTCTGTGTACACCCAAGCCCCAGCGATCGCGCCCAGGACATACTCGATCAACCCCCAGACGAAGGCGACTAACATCACATTAAGCGGGATGCCGAACAGAAAGCCGTTAATCGCGCCGGTGTATACATAGACTCCGAACCACATGATTAGAGCGGCGACGATTGCAGTCTTAACGCCGGGACCTAGCCGCGATCTAATCAGCGCGTAGACAAAAACCAGCAGGATTCCTAACGCGAACGTTAGTGTCACGGCAACAATCATGAAAGATCCACCGGGCTCGGTGATCCCGTATCGCGCAAAGAATTCTCGCATCTGCTTGCCGAGGATAACGTCGTTGAGGAGAAACTCTCCAACATTCAAAACCAACCCTGCCAACAACCCCCCGATTAGGACTTTTCCGAAATTGATGTTGTTCATGTCCATCTCCTTTCGTTTGAGCGTGGCTTTAAGAAGCCGAAGAGGTGTGATCGTGGATGATGCGCCAACCCTGTTTCGTGCGACGGAATATTAAGGTGAAGCGGCCGTGTGGTTCGTCGTTGCTGCGCTGCAAATGCCAACGTCCCAGAACCATTGCTGTATCGGCGTTGAGAACCGTCGTTTCCAAGTCGGAAAAGGTCAGTGTTCCCATCTTCTCGCGTGAGTTGTAGTTCCTCTGGTAACGATCGTGAACGGTTTGCCATCCGCGCGAGAGGTTGTCGCCGGAAATGAATGTGATATCGGCCGAGCGCGCATAACCATCCATATAGCCTGCGACATCCCCGCGATTCCAGGCGTCTCTTTGCGCATCAAGCACCGCGCGAACAGCAGAACTGATCTTTGCATTGCGCCGCTCGGCCGCGTTAATTCCTCCCTGATTGATCGCTCCCTGGGCTGACACCAATAAACTCGCCGACAGTACGACGAACAACGCAACTACGAGTTGAGTATTTAGCTTCATCTTGTTTTCCTTAGGACGGATTTCGAATCGGTTAAAAGCAGGCCCAAAGCGCAACTTCAGGTGGCGCCGATCTATAACACGACAACCTCATGCTCGCCAGTGTTTTGCGGAGGGGGAAGAACTAGAAGAAGCGGTAGTGACCAATTATCTTCCAATTGAACAAAACGTCTTCCGCTCGCGTGCCGGCCCCGATGTTGTGAATTATCAAGAGGTGACGCCCAGCTTCGGTTGAGAGGTTACTAACAATGCCAATGTGCTCAATTCCACCTCCCAAATCCCACGCTACAATATCGCCCGGCAAGTAATCTTCACGATTAGAGGTTACAGACAATTTCTTGCCCTTACGCTCGAAGAACGTCATCAGATTCAGTACGCGACGATGATCGATGTTGCTATCAGGGCGTGCCGCACCCCACTTGCGCGGATATGCCGACCACGCCAACGTCATGTCTTCGTGAACCTCTTTTTGCAGATCAATTCCGGCTTTACGAAAAGCGCGCACCAGCACATCGGAACAAACTCCGGTTTCGAGTGGGACATCTCCGCCCGGATATTTCAAATCGACGTAAGCTGGATCGTAACCGGTGGTGATGGTCGTTTGTTCAGCAGCGCCGGCCAGCAATTGCTTCAGTTGTGGCGCAGCAGAAGCTGGCAATGCTTGAGGGATTGCAACTGCTGATTCAGAAGGAGGCTGGCGCACCTCTCGCGGTTGTTGAGAGCAAGCTGCCACCAAAACAACGAGGAGCCCAACTAATAGTTTTGAGCGTGTTGCGATCATCGCTGAGCGGACAATTTCGACTCTAGCCATGCGCGGATATCAGCGCGCATTTCAGGCACAAAATCGTGACCACCGTCGTATCCTTTAAACGTCACGTCAGCCGATCGCTGCCGCAACTGTGCTGCATAATCGGCGACTCGCTCCGGCGGGTAAAACTCGTCCTGATTTCCCGCTAAGTGGAATACCGCTGCTGCGGTTGCTTGGTACGATTCATTTGTTTCCCAATCGCCGGGCAGTCCACCACAAATACCAACGACCCCACGCAAGACCGCGTCATGCGTAAAAGCAAAACGGTAATTGAGCGCGCACGATTGGGAAAAGCCGAGGAGAAAAATGTTCTGAGGATCGGCGACGCGCTCTGCGGTTAAAGTTTCGATCAGATCGAGCACTGACTGGTGATGAATCGCAACTGACTCTTCCGGATGAAAATTTGTTAACCAACCAAAGCCGAAGCGTAGGGGGCCACCTGCTTCTTTAGGTTCTTTCATATGTTGATGAAAGCCTTGCATTGCTGCGATCGCAAAGCCGCGTGGCGCCATTTGTCGCGCTTCGCGCATCATTTGGCGCTTGTTCGCTCCGTAACCGTGCAACGCAATTAGCAAGGGAGCAGGCGTCGGCTTCGACACTTGCAGGTCGTAATAGAGTTTTATTTGCGCGCCCAGACTGCGATCCGTCTGGAGAAGCTCGTCAGAAGCCATGGACATTGTGGGTAGTGCTTCGTGTTGGATATGACTGTCTCACAGTAAAGACGTTTCGAGAGAACGACAAGTCTGGATGAATTGGCATCTTTGACGAACACATTAATGAAAGCTAGGATGCTTTTCACCCACAGAGGCCGTCTAAATCAAATAGTAGCGAGGTAAGAGCAATGAAATTTCCCGGTGGCTTTAATATTCAACAAATGATGAAGCAAGCGCAGTCGATGCAGGAAAAGATGGCGAAAGAGATGGAGGAGCTGCGCGTGGACGCGTCGTCGGGCGGCGGTGTTGTGAGCGTAACCATGAAAGGCAATCATGAAATCATTGCTCTCAAAATTGATCCGGAGGCGGTGAAGGAAGGCGACGTAGAGATGCTTCAAGACATGATCCTCGCTGCCATCAATGAAGCAAACCGCAAGGTTGATGAAGCAATGAAAGGGAAACTCGGCGGCATGTTGCCACCGGGATTGGGCGGCTTGCTCGGTTGATTTGAAAGTACCACTTTTAGAACTTTGTGCTTTGTACTTTGAATTTGGTGGTTGACGGTTACCACGTCAGTTCAATTACAGACGCTAAGTTCAAAGCACAAAGTTCCAAGCTCAAAGCACGATGTTAGAGTACGCTGAACCAGTAACGAAGTTGATCGACGAGCTGAAGCGACTGCCGAGTATTGGGCACAAGTCGGCGCAGCGGCTCGCCTTTCATCTGATGCGCACGCCGGAAGCGGAAGTTGAGCGTCTCATCGCCGCCCTCCGCGAAGTTAAGCAACGCATCATTCTCTGTTCCATCTGTAACAATCTCACCGAAACTGATCCCTGCCGGTTTTGCTCGTCGCCAACGCGTGATCGTTCCGTCATCTGCATAGTCGAAGAACCGCACAGCCTCGTCGCGGTAGAAAAAACTCGTAGCTTCAAGGGTCTTTACCATGTGCTGCATGGAAGTTTGTCGCCGATGCGACATGTGGGGCCGAACGAACTGCGCCTGGCGAACCTGTTACCGCGTTTCAAAACTGAGAACAATGGTGGGGTTGAAGTGCGAGAGGTGATACTTGCAACAAATCCGAATACCGAAGGCGAAGCGACTGCAAACTACATTAGCCGTTTGCTAAAACCACTCGGGCTGCGGGTCACTCGCATAGCGATGGGCATGCCGGTGGGCGGCGATATGGAATACGTTGATGAAGTGACAATGGATAAAGCGCTCTCAAATCGCCACGAGATCTAGCAAGTCAAAGAGAAGCAAAGGCAGCAGGAGGGAAAGGGGAGCAGTTGTATCTCATTGTTGGGTGGTCCTAAAGCCGGAAATTGGAAGGGAGATTAGCTTAAGAACTTGGGCGCAAATAAAAGCAACGTGGTAATTCCCCGCCAATACCAGGCGGCCGTTAAGCACCTACAAATGATCCTTACATTTCTTGAGGCTTAGGGAATCGGTCGGTCAATGCCTCGCAGCAAGGATTCAAATCGCGGATCGGATCGCAGCGCTTCCAACCTCGGATCGACGCGCACGAAGGTGAAGCCGACAGCGTGCTCACGTTCAGCCTGCGCGAGCCAGCGAAAGGCGCTTTCCTGGTCACCCAGCCAACAATACACGATGGCGATCTCGTAGGCTGAGACCCATTGCGACGGCCGACGCTCAATTGCTTCGTTTAGAATTAGGTGTGCTTCTTCACGTCTGCCCACAGCCGCCAACACACTCGCTCGTTTCAGGTGTGTAGTCGCCGTGTCACCAGCGAATACCCGTTCCTGCTCGAAAGCCGCGAGCGCTTCACGGTGCATCCCTTTTTTCTCGTAGCACCAGCGCAACACTGTATGGACCGACACCGCTCCCGAATCCAACTCCATCGCTCGGCGACACTGTGCGATTGCATCGTCATACCTGCCAGCCAGGAACAACACGTTTGCTACTGCGGTTGCCAGCACTGCCGACTGCGGTGAAATCTCGCGGGCTCGTTCCATCTCGACCAAGGCCTCCTCGTGCCGACCCATCGTTGACAGGCTGAACGCGTACCAGCGATGCGCCACCTGAGCACCCGGCTTCAGTTGAATTGCTACGCGCAACTCACGCTCGGCACCCTCCCAATCACGATCGTAGTGAAGTCTAACGAAACCAAGTGAAGCGCGTGCCTCCGCCAACTTCGGGTCTGCCGTGACGGCGTTAATAGCCGCCTGCTTTGCCAGGGTCCATGCGTCGGCAGGTGGAGGCTCGACGTACCAGTTGAGGAGCGAATAGCAGTCGGCCAGTTCCGAATGAGCAAGTGCAAATTTCGAATCCAGATCCACTGCACGCTTCAGCCGGTCGATCGCCTGCCAAAGACCCTCAGCGGTGCGGCGCGTGGCGTAATAGCGACCAGCTGTATATAGCTGACGCGCCTCATCATTTCCGT
>DASSCX010000183.1:0-21318 GCA_035697425.1 Pyrinomonadaceae bacterium
TGCCGACCTTGTTTATTCGGGTGTTCCGGCCGGTCAGTTCGGTCTGGAACAAGTTATTGAAATCGGGCCAATGAGCGGCAAGTCCAACGTGATCTACTGGTTGGAGAAGCGCGGCATCGAGCCCAGCGACGAACGCGTTAATCGCATTTACGAACACGCCAAGCAGGCCTCATGTGTGCTGGCAGAAGAAGATATTCGAGAGCTTGTCTCGCAAACTTAACTAACTCGTAGACGATTCGCTAAACGCAAAAGATCTGTTCTTTGCTTGTCCAGGATTTTCGTTGCTAAGCGGGCAATTGTTAACCTTGACGCTGCGCGAGACGCCTTGCTAGACTTCGTTCACTTACCAATTAGGAGCCCGACGCCCAACTCGCGTCGTTCAGAGGGTTCCCCCAGACCCGCGCGTGCGGCGCTGTCTGATTTTCAAATCGATGGAGGTGCTTCGGTGGGCTTCAAAATCGGCCAGAAAGTCGTTTATCCCAATCACGGAATCGGAACAATCGAGCAGATAGAGAAGAAGCAAATCGGTGCTACTGCGCTTCCTTTCTATACCTTACGCCTCGCTGCCAACAACTCCCTTGTCCTCGTTCCTGTTTCCAATGCAACTGAAGTCGGCTTGCGAGCTCCCATCTCGTCAGGTGAATGCGAGATGTTGTTTAAGGTCCTCGCCGACGACTTCACTTCCCCGGCGAATGATTGGAAGGATCGCTTCAAGGAATTTTCCGACAAAATGCGGACGGGTGATATTTTCGAAGTCGCCGACGTGCTCAAACACCTGACTTACTTGAGTCACCTTAAGCCGCTCTCATTCCGCGAACAGCGCATGTTGGAACGTTCTCACTACCTCGTAATTTCCGAGTTGGCCGCCGTTTGCCGGCAACCCGAGTGCAACATCGAGCCTCGAGTCGAGCAAGCTCTCGCGCGCGCCTGCACCAAGCATGAGCGACGTCCAACGCGGGCCCAGGCCGCTGGCGCTGCGGCGGGTCACTAAAGTCTTCTCAATCCGGCTTTTGTAGAAACACATCCCCAGCCTTAGCGGCCTGCTGGTGCTGTCTATTGGTCAGCTTTGCTCGATTGCACCGCGCTCCGTGGTCAGCCCCTCCCCCCTCATGTATAATCCGGGGCCAGTTCCCATGCAGGTCCATTGGAACCCACCCCCTTTTTAAAGAATGTCGGAACCGCCAAGTTATCTCTACAACTTAATACTCGCCGACGGTGAGGCAGGGGCCTCCATCGGATTGTTGATGATCGTTCTGAAAATTGGGGTAGTGCTGCTCCTGGTCGCAGTGAATGGCTTTTTTGTTGCGGCTGAATTCGCGCTAGTTGGTGTCCGCCGCTCCCGTATTGAGACCCTCGCCGCCGCGGGCAAGAGTTCAGCCAAACGACTGTTGGGCCTGCTCGACGATCTGAACGCCTATCTCTCCGCTTCACAATTAGGAATCACCCTCGCCTCGCTCGGCCTCGGTTGGGTTGGCGAGCCTGTAGTCGCGCGCATGTTGGAAGGCCCATTGTCCGGACTCACTGAGACATGGCGACATGGCATTTCGTTCTTCATCGCCTTTGCCATCATTACTGCCTTACACATTGTTCTTGGTGAACAGGCGCCAAAGCTTCTCGGCCTGGAAAGAGCAGAGCGCGTGGCCCTCGCAGTGTCCCTCCCGATGAAGTCGTTCTATCGCATCTTCCAGTGGCCGATTCGCGCTCTCGATTGGGCTAGCGCGCGCACAGTCCGGCTCTTTGGCTTAAAGGCGTCTTCGGAACACGGCTCGATTTATACCGAAGCTGAGTTACGACAGTTGATCGATGTTTCGCGCCAAAGCGGTCATCTGCGCGCCGAAGAACGCCGCCTGATTCATCGAGTGTTTGAGTTTTCTGACACACTCGTTCGCGAGGCGATGGTCCCGCGAACGCAAATTGCCGCGCTCTCAAGCGAATGCACGCTCGAAGAGATTGCAAACGCCTTTGAGCAATATCGCTACTCCCGACTGCCGGTTTATCGCGAATCGATCGACGACGTGATTGGGTTTGTTCACAGTAAAGACATCATGCCCTACCTGCTGCAACCGGAAAAATTCGAATTGCAGGATGTGATCCAGCCACCGCTTTATGTAGTGGACACTGCGCGCCTTGAAGACGTGCTGCGGCAAATGCAAAGGGGCAAGTCCCACTTTGGGTTCGTAGTAGATGAACACGGGGGCTTGGAAGGAATCATTACCCTCGAGGATCTACTGGAAGAAATTGTCGGCGAGATTTCTGACGAGCACGATGAAGAAGTTAACGAGCAGATTACACAAGTCACCGACTGCGAATATCAGCTTGAAGGCGGACTCGCCGTTCGCGATTTGAACCGCCGTCTGAAGCTCTCGGTTCCCGAGTCGGAAAGCTACACAACAATCGGTGGATTTCTGATGACTGCCGCCGGCCATGTCCTGAAACCCGGCGAGGTGGTTCGGCACAACGGCCTCCTCTTTAAAGTTGAACGCGTGGAGCGCCGCCGCGTAATGCGCGTGAAACTAACCCTCACGCCGGAAGCCCCAGCGGCAGAGACTGAGCCATCCGTAGAAGGGGCACGCGCGGCTGGCTAAAGGTCCTGGCTGTTTTCCTTCCTTCCCTCAAATCACAGTGCAACGTGATAAAGTTGTAATCACGAAAAACGTCTTAACATTCTTTTTCCGTGGAGTTAAACGATGAGCTGGATTGATCTGGTCCAAGCGCGAGAGATACTGGACTCGCGCGGTAATCCGACTGTAGAAGCGGAAGTCACTTTGGTAGGCGGTGAAGTCGGGAGAGCCGCAGTTCCATCGGGTGCTTCGACGGGGGAGCACGAAGCCGTTGAGCTTCGCGATGGCGATAAGAAACGTTACCTGGGAAAGGGCGTTTTAAAAGCAGTGCGCAATGTCAACGACGTAATTGCTCCCGAACTTGAGGGTCTTGATGCTCTCGACCAGGCCGAAGTTGATGCAGCTCTCCTGGCATTAGACGGGACCAGGACGAAATCAAAGTTGGGAGCGAATGCTTTGCTCGCTGTCTCGCTGGCGACCGCGCGCGCCGCTGCTGAGTATCTTGAATTGCCGCTATATAAATATTTGGGCGGGCCAAACGGCAGGACACTCCCCGTGCCTATGATGAACATCATCAACGGCGGGGCACATGCCGATAACAATGTCGACTTCCAGGAATTCATGATTGTGCCAGTGGGCGCTGCAACTTTCACGGAAGCCCTGCGGATGGGTGCCGAAATTTTTCACGCTTTGAAATCAGTTTTGAAGAAGAAAGGCTATGCGACCAGCGTTGGCGATGAAGGCGGGTTTGCGCCTAACCTGCGATCGAATGAAGAAGCGATCGAGACAATTCTCGAATCGATTCCGCAAGCCGGTTATCAGCCGGGCAGCGATTGCCTGTTGGCACTTGATCCCGCGGCCAGCGAGTTCTACGACGGTAAGTCGTATGTCTTTAAGAAAAGTGACAAACGAAAGTTATCAAGCGACGAGATGGTAGCTTATTGGAAGAGCTGGACCACTCAGTATCCTATCGTTTCGATCGAGGACGGCATGGCGGAAAATGATTGGGACGGATGGAAGACTCTTACTAACGAGATTGGAGCGCGCGTGCAACTGGTCGGCGACGATCTGTTTGTTACCAACACCGAGTTCCTGCGCAAGGGCATCGAGCGCGGCGTCGCCAACTCAATCCTGATCAAAGTCAACCAGATCGGGACTCTTAGCGAAACACTCGACTGCATTGAACTGGCGAAGACTAACGGTCGTACCGCAGTCATTTCTCACCGCTCTGGTGAAACCGAGGATCCGTTCATCGCCGATCTCGCAGTAGCCACGAATGCCGGCCAAATCAAGACGGGTTCGCTTTCACGAACCGATCGGATCGCGAAATATAATCAGCTTCTGCGCATCGAAGCAGATTTACGATCAGCGGCACGCTACCCGGGGCGATCTGCTTTTCATCAGCTCTCGCAGAATTCAGAAAACCGAGTGAAGAAGACGCGGGCGGCGAACGCGAAGCGATGATTACAATGATTGAGTCATGGCAAAAGGGCGACTTTCTGATCAGCACTGAGCGGCAGCGATTGGATCGGGGAATGATCCACGACTTTCTGTCGCGCGAATCCTATTGGGCAAAGGGTCGTGACTTGGAAGTGGTAAACCGCGGTATCGACAATTCGCTAAGCTTCGGAATCTATCGCGGCCCCAAACAAGTTGGTTTCGGCCGCGTGGTGACGGATTACGCCACCTTCGCCTGGGTTGCAGACGTCTTCGTACTCGCAGAGTATCGAGGTCAGGGTTTGGGGAAGTGGCTAATTGAAGTGATGTTGTCGCACCCGCAACTGCAGGGCTTTCGGCGTTGGGCCCTTTCGACCAAAGACGCGCACGAACTCTATCGAAGCTTTGGTTTCAACGAATTGGCGCGACCGGAGCGCTGGATGGAGCGACCCGATCCGAACATGCGCGAAAGTCCCGACTACTGGCAGAAAGCTCCCCAATAGACTTCTTCGTGGCAAGCCGATCCAGATGACAACAGCAAAACAAAGCGGGCCGCTCGCGCTGATCATCATCGACGGCTGGGGTTATTCACCGGTACGCGAAGGAAATGCGATTGCGCTCGCAGACACACCTTATTACGACCAATTGCTGAACAACTATCCACACACACTACTCGAGGCTTCCGGAACGCGCGTCGGGTTGCCACCTGGAATCATGGGCAACTCTGAAGTTGGCCATCTGAACATTGGATCGGGCCGCGTCATCCGTATGGATGTGTCGCGAGTGGACTACGAGATCTCGACTGGAGAGTTTTTTAAAAATTCCGTGCTGGTCGCTGCTATGGATGAGTTGAAGCGAAATGGCAAGTCGCTTCATCTTCTGGGGCTGGTTTCCGACGGGCAAGTCCATTCCTCCCTGGAACATCTCTACGCGTTGCTGCGCATGGCGCAGAGTCGGGGGCTCGACCGGGTCTTCATACATTGCTTTCTCGATGGTCGCGACACACCGCCGTCTTCGGCAGTTGATTACATTACCCGGCTACAAAAACAGATAAACGAAATTGGTTGCGGAAAGATCGCTTCGGTAGTGGGTCGCTATTACGCAATGGATCGTGACAAGCGCTGGGAACGAACCCAACGTGCTTACGATCTGTTAGTAAACGGAGTGGGACAACGCAGCCCGGCTGCTATTGATGCCATCAAGCAATCCTACGAAAGAGGAATCACTGATGAATTTGTAGAACCAATAGCGATCGTTTCGAGTGAAGGTAAACCGATCGCAACTATTCAATACGGAGATGCCGTTATTTTTTTCAACTTTCGTCCCGATCGCGCACGGCAGTTAACGCGCGCACTCGCGGTTGCGGGTTTCAATGACTTTCCCATCACGGATCGCCCGCAGATCAAGTTTGTTTGTTTCACGCTCTACGACCGGACGTTTGGCCTGCCGATCGCCTTCGGACCGCATGATCATCACAATGTGCTTGCAGAAGTTTGGGGCGGACAAACGGTGCACAATTTTCGGCTCGCCGAAACGGAAAAGTACGCGCACGTAACTTATTTTTTTAACGGCGGTGTGGAGAAGGAATATCCCTGCGAACGGCGGCTCCTCGTGCCTTCGCCCAAAATCGCAACCTATGATCTGCAACCGGAAATGTCGACGTTCAAGGTAACCAAGGAGTTGTTGACGGCGATTGAGGCAAACGAAACGAATATCTTTGTCGTCAACTTTGCGAACCCGGATATGGTCGGCCACACCGGCAAGCTCGACAAAACGATCGAAGCTTGTCAGTCCGTGGATACCTGTTTGGGCTGGATCACAAAAGCGATGCGTCACGCCGGAGGCGTTACGATGATTACTGCCGACCATGGCAACGCGGAGCAAATGATCAATCTTGAAACTGGTCAACCACACACCGCGCACACCTCAAACCCGGTGCCGTTTCATTTAATTGACGAAGCTGCGCGCGGGTTGCAGTTGCGCGGCGGCGGGGCGCTCGAAGATGTGGCGCCTACTATTCTCGGTCTCCTGGGAATTGCATCACCGCCAGAAATGACGGGGCGCGATCTGCGCGAGTCGTAGCACAACATGAGTTGCGGTCAGTGAGTTTTGAGCCACAAAAGATTTTGGTGATCGACTTTGGCCAGCTTGGCGATGTCGTACTCAGTTTGCCGGCTTTGCGCGCGATCCGTGCAAGATTTCCCCGCGCACACATCACCATCGCTGTTGGTAAACCCGGCGCTGAAGTGATCAACCTGTCGGGTTATGGAGACGACACGATTGTCGTTGATCGCGTGGCTCTGCGGGACGGGTTTAAGCCGCTCTCCCTTTTTCGTGTGGTTGAATTAGTAAAGGATGTACGCCGGCGCAAATTTGATTTTGTGATCGACCTACACAGTCTTTCGGAAACGAACCTGTTAGGCTTTCTTTCCGGCGCTCCCAAACGGCTTTACGCTCGCCGCCACGGGCGTTCGCTCGAGTACCTTGCGAACTTTCATCCCCGCCCGCCCGCTGAAGCGGAAAGTTCCGAACGACACTTGATCGATCGTTACCTGGATGTATTGATTCCGCTGGGAGTGAGGAGTGCTGAGCGCGTGCCGAAACTCAAGACGAGAAAAGCTGACGATCTGGTAGTCGATCAGATTCTGAGCAAAGCAAAAGTACCGCTGGGCACACCGTTGGTGGGATTGTTTCCCGGTGCCGGCCACCCCGGACGCCGCTGGCCGTTGGAAAAGTTTGCGGAGCTGGCTGATTACTTAATGCGCAACGATAACGTAAGAATCCTAATTTTCGCGGGACCGGAAGAACAAGCATTAGTTAGCGAAATACGTACAATATTTCCGCCCCACACATTGCTCCTGGACAAACTTACTATCACCGAACTTGCCGCTGCTCTTGCTCGTCTCGCCGTTTTTGTTTCCAACGACACTGGTCCCATGCACATTGCCATCGCGGTGGGCACTTCCGTAATCGCCCTGCTCGACCGCCCCACCCCGAATAGCTTCGTGCCCATTGAGAGTCATCATCGGGTGATGTATGGAGAGCGGATTAGCGACATCGCTACCGATGAAGTCTACGCGGTCGCTCGCGAATTGCTGGTCGGCAATCGCATGTCAAACATCTTCGCCAGATAAACCAAGTAATGTGCAGTCGAAGTAATCGCCCAGCGGCTTCCTCGAAGATAATCCGCTCTATCTTTCTCCTCCTTACGCTCGGGTTCTTTGGTGCCTGCAGTACGCCGCCGGTTACGAGTGAGCCGCCTCATGCTGAACTGGGTCCAGAGCTTAATAACGCAAGACCGTCGGCTGACGTCCGCTCGAATGCAGTAGACGCCGATCTAGGCCGCGAGATTGATCATTTGATCAATAACAGTGAACTGGCCTCTGCGCGCTGGGGTGTGTGCGTAGTTTCCCTGAAAGATAATCGCATCTTCTACGAACGAAATGCCGATAGGCTTTTTACGCCCGCCTCTAACATGAAACTGTTTCCCACCGCCGTAGCTCTGGAGCTATTAGGTGCGGACTATCGCTGGCGGACTTCCGTTTATGCCCCGAACTCGCCGGATGCCGGTGGAACGGTGAACGGAGATCTCGTGCTCTATGGGCGCGGTGCGCCCGATCTCACTGCCGTCGCCCGCAATCGTGAAGAGACCCGAAACTCACTCGATCAACTGGCGACTGATCTCTATAACCAGGGCGTACGGCATGTCCGCGGCAACGTGATTGGCGACGACAGCTACTTTCGCGGCAATCCTCTAGGTGATGGTTGGCAGTGGAATGATGTGCAGTGGTACTACGGCGCGGAGGCGAGCGCTCTCTCAATAAATGACAACGAAACTTCCATCAACGTACTTCCGCCGGAAAGCCGGGAGACCGCCCCGGTTATCCGCGTCGCTGATCCGACGGGCTATGTGACGGTAGAAAACAAGATGGCGACTGCTGCTGCCGGAGAACGAATGACCCTCGGAATACATCGGGGACTGTCCGATAACACTGTGCGAGTTTGGGGAACGTTTCCATCCGGCAGCAAAGGCTTTGGCGCCAGGCTTGCAGTTCACAGACCGGCTCTCTGGGCCGCTAAACTTTTTTTGGAAACACTCAAAGCGCGCGGCATTACGGTTGACGGAAACGCCTTGACTCGAGATGCCCACGAACCGATTTCAGTTCGATTTGATCCGCAGCAGGCGCGCGAGCTTGCGTTTGTTTTCAGTAAACCCTTGCGCGAGATCATCAAGGAAACGAACAAGGGAAGCATCAATCTTTATGCGGAGCTGATCTTGCGAACTTTGGGTCGCGAGCGGGCCGCACTGCTATCGACTCCTGAGTCAGGACCGAGCGAGCGAGGCGACGATGAAACCGGATTGGCAATCATAAAGCTCTGGCTAAATCGTTCACAGGTCCCCACGCAGGCCTTGGCGCTTCACGACGGCTCGGGTCTTTCACGTCTTAACCTGGTCATGCCCCGGACCTTCGTCCAGTTGCTAGTGGCGATGCAGCGGAGTCCTAACGGTCAGATTTTCCGCGAATCGCTGCCGCTTTCCGGCCGTGACGGCACTCTCGGATCGCGGCTCAAGGAATATACCGATCGCGTTTCCGCCAAGTCCGGCTACTTAACTTATGACACGGCTTTGTCGGGATTTGTTACCACGGCGGACGGCGAAGTCCTAGCTTTTTCAGTCATTTGCAACGATGAGACCGGAAGAGCCAGTAGCGGCCGTTTAATCGACCAAATTGTCTCGCTGCTAGCCGCCTACCCCGCCAGAAACCCAGAAAAAGCCCAATAAAGACCCGGGTGCCAGCTGCGTTTTTTCTAGACAAACACTGTTCAACTCGCTATGATTGGCCTGCCGCGTTCCAAAAGCGGCCTCGATTCTAGCGGTCAAAACCCCTGCCTCACGTAATTCAATCAAACTTGTCCGACACCTCAGCGATCAGGAGTTAATCATGTTCACACGCATCAGCGCGCCTGTTCTGTTTGCCGTCGCCTTGCTGGCTAGTGGCAGCAGCCTGGCTCAATCAAGTCTAAGCGCCAAGGTTAATACCCTTCAGCCGCGTACTGTCAGCGCTCCGGTGGAGAGCGATCGTATTAAGGACGGGCTCGTCGGGCCTGTGCGCCGGGTGCGCACCGAGGTTGTTAAGTTGTTAGCAGCAGAAGGCCGAATCGTCGAAGGCAAACGCTCGTTGCTCGAACTGGTGGCCTACGACTTAAGAGGCAACAAGGTTGAGAACCAATACTTTCCAGTAGCGGGGGCCACACTTACTGGCAAAGAAACCTATAAGTATGACGACAAGGGCAACATCAGCGAGATGATCTTGCTAAATGACGACGGCTCGCTCCTCAGCAAGGAAACATATAAGTACGAGTTCGACTTTGCTGGGAACTGGAACAAGATGACGACCTCTGTCGCCGTTGTCGATTCCGGCAAGATGAGTTTTGAACCGACCGAAATCACCTACCGCTCGATCATGTACTACCTCGATGAGAACATGGTGAGGATGGCGACAGCACCGGCTGCGACCGCCGCGGTGCAACCGAATCCGGTTCCGGCTTCTGTAAACCCGCCGAACAACAACTCCGTGAAACCAAGTACGGAACCCAAACCCCAACCGCCCATCGAAGTGGCCGCAAACAAACAGCCCGCCAGCAACAAGGCGGCTCAAGTTCCCGCAACTTCAATGAGTGGCGAGGGTCTAAGCGCCGGCAATCCGGTCGAGGTGAAGAATCCAGTCGCAAACTCAACCAGTTCTCCGGCAGTTGTTCTCGATTCGGAACCCCCGCCGACTTCGGCGCCTAAGCCGATTTTGAGACCAATCTCCGGTGGCGTGTTGAATGGATCTGCTACCTACCTGCCACCTCCGATGTATCCGGAAACGGCGAAACGCATGCGAACTGCGGGTGTGGTCACTGTAGAAGTGGTAATTGGTGAAAACGGAAAAGTAGTTTCCGCGAACGCTACGAGTGGACCTGCAACGCTACGCGAAGCGGCGATTCAAGCAGCGCTCCGGGCACGTTTTTCTCCCACTAAGCTTTCCGGCCAGCCTGTCAAAGTGTTCGGCACGATTAGTTACAAGTTCTCCCTCTCGCAGTAACTCAGTAACGGCGCCTGGTGAACATCCGGGCGCCCTGCTTTTCCCCTTCCAACAAATCTCTCTTCCCGATAGTAGGAGCTACTCTCATGGCATTGACGGGACACCTCAGCGACCTTTCACTTTCAGAACTCATCGAGTTCTTTTGTAATCAACGCAAATCGGGACGTCTTAGAGTTCTTTATCCGCAAGGGTCGGGTTATTTCTACTTGCAAGCGGGTTCAGTGATCCATGCGCAGATTGGTGTGCTGCGCGGAATTGACGCTGTCTACTACGCGCTCACTCTTGCAAATGCGAAGTTCGAATTTAGCGGCTCCGCGGAGGCCTCGGAACGCACGATCAATCAACCCTGGACCCAGGTAGTACTGGAGGGGTTACGCCGCCTTGACGAAGGAATCGCGCCGGCAGAAGCGTTTCCCGAGGGCTACTCGCCCGACGCCGAAGATGCAAAGCCGATCAATAGGGTCGCCGAGGGCGATCAGGGACACCCTTCTCCTGGGTTCCTCTCGTTCATGAATACCGACTCGCCCAAGCGTAAACCATTATTCGCTGGAGCAGTTGCCGTAGCTTTACTTGGAAGCGTGGCCGCCATCGGCGTCCCCGCTGGTTGGTACACTGGCAGCAAGGCCGCTGCGGTTGTGGCGGAAGCGCCAGCCGTACCCGCCCCCGTGGCGCACCCGGAGGTAGTTCCTTCTCCGGAGGCCACGGCAGTTGAATCACCCGCGTCGAGTTCTTCACCGGAAGACGCAGCAGCCTCGGCCTTGAGAAGACAGCGTGAGAGAGATCGTGCGAAGGCTCGTGAAGGGAAAGCCGCATTGGGCACGGCTGCCACAACTTCTCCGGGAGCGTCCGGGAATGGTTCCGGAGCTAAGAAAGTTTCAGTGACGGTTACTTACGATGAGTCTGGTCGCGTAGTCCAGGCTTCGGGTGGAGACGCTTCAGCATTGCGCATCGCGCGGCAAAAACGCTTCCCTCCAGGAAAAGCCGGATCGGCAACTGTGACGATTCCGATTAATTAGAATTCGCGGAATTAAAAATCAGACGAGAGTTTAGCAAGTCCGAGCATCACCAGCAGCGCTCGTTTCAAACCAAGATGACGATCACGTGGGTCGTACCACTCTTCGATCGTATGTTGGTTTCCGGAGGTGCCACCGGCGCCGAGTGTGACAGCCGGGATGTGCAGGGCTATCGGGACATTAGAATCAGTTGACGCGCGTTCCAACACTGGCGTGCCTTGAAGTGCGCGTGTCGCCTCCAGGGCGAGTGACACGATGGGTGAATGGACCGGCGTCTCGCCACTGGGTCGTTCGCCAATAAGATTCAGACTGAGTTCGAGGGGCGGCGTGTCTTTACGCCTGATGGAGTTCTCCTGCTCCACAGCCTCACGAACCATGCGGCGAAAGAAAGCATCCAGCCGCACCAACTCATCCTCGCTGATCGAACGCAGGTCAACTTCCATTGAGGCTTCCCCGGGAATCGCGTTGATACTAGAACCGCCGGAGACGCGTCCGACATTGAAACTGGTTCGTGGATCCAGCGGCGCAGGATACGCCGCGAGGCTTGAGATTGCGCGACCCATGGCGTGAACCGGATTAGCTAAACCAAAGTCTCCCCACGAATGCCCGCCCGGCCCACGAAATAGCACGCGATAACGTCGCGAACCCAGCGCCCCATTAGTAATTTGTTCCAGACCGGCGCCATCGAGGCTTACAAAAGCGGCGATCTTTCCCGCCCATTTCCCGGCATTGAAGAGATGGCGCACACCGCGAAGATTGCCTTCCCCCTCTTCACCGACAGTGCCCACGAATAAGATTGAAATCTCGACTTGAATCTTGTTAGTGACCAGGGAGCGCGCGAGTGCGATCAGGGCCGTCAATCCGCAACCGTCGTCAGAAATTCCCGGCGCGAGTAAACGATTGCCGCTGCGGCGCAACTTCAAATCCGTCTCTGCCGGAAAGACTGTGTCGAGATGCGCGCTGACAACGAGCACCGGCGCTGCCATGTCGCCTTCATATAACGCCAGGCAGTTTCCTGCCTCATCGATTTCCGCCTGTACCAACCCAGACTCAATGAGTTTTTTGCGGAAATATTGGGCCCGCTGCTGCTCTCCAAATGGAGGCGCGGCGATGGCAGAAATCTCGATTTGTTCTTCCGTAATCTTGTCGGCTTGCGATTCAAAAAACCGAAACGCGGCCTGCACCTGGGGTGCGGTTAGCAGTTCCTGAACTGCGGTGTTGGAAGTTGCGGGCGTGCTCATTGGAGTAATGACGTGGAAAACAGCGTTCTTGAAACGTTACTATGATTATGTTGTCAGCATCTCTTGTGGCTGCTAGGATCGCAATTGAGTTGCTTGTAGAATTGTTTCCTCACTAACAATTTCGGAAAGCACCCTTGGGACTATCCCAGTCTAGCGCCAGAATTCGGAAACGTCTTTATCATGGCTCTCCTGAAGATCACTGATGCCAGCGGCCGCCAGTGGCAGTATAACTTTCCCGCCCAAGGCGTGTGCAACATCGGCCGTGCGCCTGACAACGCGGTCGTAATTGACGACCCCCGCGCTTCGCGTTATCACGCCCACATTAAGTCGGAAGACGGTCAATTCACGATCGTTGACGGCGCTGTGATCAATGGGCAACTGCGTCGGAGTGCCAACAAAGTCTTCATCAATGGCGAGCCGCAACCGGAATGGGACCTTAAAAACGGTGATCGCATCACCATCGGCGCCAGCACGCTCAGGTTTGAACAGACTGTCGAGGAACGCACCAGCGAAGTGCGCTACGACGACAAGCCTCTCGGACACACCCAACTGCTGATCTCCGCTAACGACGTGATGACCAGCATGATGTCCGATAAACCCAGCGCGGCGTCACCTGCGCCTGTGCGCGACAAAATGCTCGACACGCTCCAGCGCAAGGCAAACATCCTGAGCGCGCTTTACGAGATGAGCAAGACGCTGGGTTCCGAATTCAACCTCGACGCCATCTTTGCAAAGGCTACCGACGTTATCTTTCGTGCGACTCCGGCCGATCGTGTCGTGGCGCTGCTCGCGGAAAGCAATGGCAGCGACAACATCGAGGACGTGCCTCTAACTCCAATTGCTATGCGCGCGCGCGATGAGCGGCTCGACGATCATGCCCGGAAGCTAAGCATTGGACGAACAATTACCAGAAAAGTGATGCGCGATCGCGTGGCCTTACTTTCCCAGGACGCGGCTTCGGATGCCGAGTTTGCCGGCGTCGATTCAATCGTTTCTCAGGGTGTCCGTTCAACTATCTGTGCGCCGCTCGTCGCGGAGTCGCGCGTTCACGGCGCACTCTATGCTGACCGGCTCGATCCTTTTGCAGCTTTCAAACCTGACGATCTGGAATTGATTAGCGCCGTCGCGGCCCAGACTGCTATTGCAGTCGAGAATGCTCGCGCGCACGAACGACTTGCGCGAGAAGAAGTGGCGCGCGCCAACTATAGTCGGTTTCTTCCGGAGTATGTCGTCAAACAAATGCTCGACAATCCGGAGTCGTTCAAACTCGGTGGGGTAAATCAGACAATCACCGTGCTGTTTGCCGACATTCGGGGCTTCACACGGATCTCCGAGCATGCGCCTCCGGAAAAAATCGTGGGCCTGCTCAACCGCTACTTCTCTGCCATGACAGATATCATCTTCGCGCACGGCGGCACGTTGGACAAATATCTCGGCGACGGGCTGATGGCTCTCTTTGGAGCACCCACTACTACTCCGGAAGATGCTTCGAACGCCTTGAATGCGGCAGTGGCAATGCAGCGTCGCGTCATGGGAATCAATCAGGAACTGCGCAGCGAAGGACTCGCGGAAATTGGCGTCGGCATCGGCTTACACACGGGTGAAGTGACTGTCGGTTATATTGGTTCGGAACGGCGCTCCGAGTACACGGCAATCGGTGATGCAGTTAACACTGCCTCAAGACTCGAGTCGAATGCTCGCGGTGGTGAGATTCTGATTAGCGAAGTTACAGCAAAGGCCGCTGGTAATCGTTACAAGCTCACGAAGCGTGAGCCGATTACTGTAAAGAACCGCGAACAACCGGTTGCTCTCTTTGACGTTGACTGGCAGCGCTCGAGTGGGGCGTTATGAAAAGTACCAGGTGTCGGGTGCCGGGAATATGGAGTATCAGCTGCCCGGGCTTTCGAGAGGTGGCGCTTACTTTCCACGGCGGAAGCCTTCAAAATACAACCCAGCCGTCACCCAATACCTGACACCCGACACCTGAGAGATTTTGGTAAGACAGCAAGGAGGATCGGAACCGAAATGGTGAATGGCAGCCGGACAGTTTGAGCGTCCGCTAGCGTTCACCATTCCTGTTTATAGCTTTATGTCGTTCATGACCAAAACCGGCTCATTCCTGGGGCTGACGGCCCTGCGCAATCTCGTGTCAGATTCGATGGCGATCGACATGGGATCGGCTAGCACTATTGTGGCAGTGCGCGGGCGCGGCGTGGTGATCGATGAACCTTCGGTGGTCGCGGTCGACAGAATGTCGGGCGAAGTTTTGGCCGTTGGTCTCGAAGCTCGAAAAATGCAAGGGCGCGAAGCTCGCGACGTCGTCGTCATCGCACCGTTAATCGACGGCGTGGTGGCTGACTTTGAAACGACCCGAGCGATGCTTGACCATTTTGTGCAGGAAGCACGCAGCGGCATCTCTCATTTCAGCCGGCGCGCGATCATGAGCGTGCTGTCCGGCGTGACACAGGTTGAGCAACGCGCTTTGCTAAGTGCCGCCGAGGCCGCGCATATCGGGCGCGTCTACATGGTGGAAGAAGGCCTCGCCGCTGCTATTGGTGCGGGAGTAGCCGTTGATGATCCACACGCTTCGGCAGTTGTTGATGTGGGCGCCGGCACGACTAATGTCGCAACCATCGTTAATGGGACCATCATCGCAGCCCGCGCGGAACGAGTCGGCAGTTCAGATATAGACTCTGCAATCATGGATCGCTTGCGCCGGCACCGTGGCTTGACGATTGGAATTCCCACAGCGGAACGAATCAAACTGGAACTAAGTGGTGCTCTCGAACCTAAGGATACGCAACGAAAGATGGAAGTGCGGGGACGTGACGTGCAAACCGGAAGTCCCGGTGCGGTGAATGTGACCGTTGGCGAAGTCTATGGGGTGACGCTGCCGATCATTCGGCGCATTGCCGAGGAGGTTCGATCGACACTCACGGAGTTACCGGCGGAAGTGGCCGGCGACATTTATGACCGCGGTTTGATCCTCACCGGCGGCGGAGCACTGTTGCCGGGCCTGGCGCAGTACCTACAAAAAGAGATCGGCCTTACGGTGATGGTTGCCGAAGAACCGCGGCTCGCAATTGTTCGTGGGCTGGCGCAAATGTACGACGAGCCTTTGCTGCTACGGCGTGTGGCGCGAACCGAAGCGCATCCTATGATAGATATGCAGGACGCGATCCTGGAGAGCTATGAATGACTTGGGATTGCCGATTGGCAATTGGCGATCGCCAATTTGACGATTGACGATTTGCGACTTGCTTCGGGGCTTGGACAACCATCGTTACGGCTTTGCCGCCGGATGTGAGGCGGAGGCTTTGCCCCGCCGAGACCGGCTTTCCTTTTTCAGGCGGGCTGCGCCCGCGTACGTTTTGGGGGCGAAGCCCCAACTTTAAGGTAAGAGCAAGTACGGCGGGGCAAAGCCTCCGCCTCACATCCGGCGGCAAAGCCGCAACACAAGAAGTCGTAGCCCTTCCTTCCCGCATCTAGTTGACACCATGAGTCTCCGCGAGATTTACAGGAAGCGCATTACGGTAGCGCGGGTGTACGGCATCCCGGTGCGCATTGATTATCGTTGGTTCCTCGTCGTCGGCTTAAGTTCCTGGCTGATTTCTCGAAACCTGCAAAGCAACATCCTGCAAATGGGAGGCTTTCAATTGCCGCCGCTCGCTCCGGCTACGGCGTGGGCACTAGGTGTCATTACCACTGCCGGCTTGTTTGTTTCAGTATTTGGCCACGAGCTGTCGCACGCGTTAATGGCGCGCTTCGAGGGAATCGAAATCGACGAAATCGTCCTCCATCCCTTTGGCGGTCTGGCGCGCTTGCGCAGCGAACCGGAGAATCCCCGAGCCGAGTTTCGCATTGCCATTGCCGGTCCCACCGCAAGCTTTCTGTTTGCGATTCTCGCTTTTGGTGGGACCAAAGTCGCCGCACTTGGTGAATACCACGCCACCATCGTCGTTTTTTTCTTTCTTGCCTGGGGCAATCTGCTACTGGCAGTGTTCAATCTGCTGCCTGGTTATCCGCTCGATGGCGGGCGCGTGTTGCGGGCAATCCTCTGGCGCAACAGCGGCAACATCTCACAAGCAACGCGCATGGCTGGAGTCTGTGGAATGTTAATCGCTGCCACAGTGATCCTGTTTGGCGTCTACATCATGATTGCGCCGAACTGGCGGCCCGCTCAGCCTTACTTCATGGGAATCTGGTCGATCGTGGTGGGTTTGTTTTTACTCGACACGGCCTGGCGCGTGGTGAAGAACGCGCAAGGTGCGCAAGTGGTTACAGTCGGTGATGCGATGTCGGCTCCGATTTCCATTGAGCCTGAGTTGACCATTACGCAACTGATTGACGACTTTCTGCCCCTCCACCGGCAAACAAGTTTTCCGGTCGCTTTGAAAAACCAACTTCACGGAATTCTTTCGCTTGAAGATTTGAAGTCCCTGCCACGCGAGCGCTGGCGTTTGACGCATGCGCGCGAAGTGATGCGACCGATCGCACCCCGCTTTTTCGTGGAACCCTCCGCCACGCTCGAATATGCGCGGCAACTGATGAAGAGCAACGGTGTCGGTTCGTTGGCTGTAGTGAATAACAAAGGCGAGCTGGTGGGGTTTCTACAGAACGGCAGGTTGAAGGTGCGTCCCGAATCACACCGCTCCCGTAAGGCGACGTAGCTAATCGTTTCCTCCGGGGATGCCGTCGTCAGGGCAACGTTCCAATTGGCTCTTTCAATCATGGGCCGCGGAGTCGCTCCCGCATAAATCTTCCAGAGAACCGTCTTAAACGAGTCGAAACGTCGGCCCACTTGCGGAATGAACTCAATCGCAGAAGAGGCTGCTTGTTGCTCAGCACTCTCACTTCCAATTCCCGATCAAAATAAATGGCGCCCAGTAATAGGGATGGGCAAAAGGTTTCTTGTCGTCGCGTTTAAAAGGCGGAGCGTCAGCCGCGTCGACATAAACGACGTCAGCGCGCGTGCCGGCTCCTGCACGGCTGCCACCCTTTTCACCGATGACAATCGTTATCGGTGGCGCAGAGCCTTTTTCTCCTGCAGGCAGAGGTTGTGTTTGCGCAGTTCCGTTTAAGAGTGCGAGTTGCGCGCGGCCAAAGGCTTCTGCTTTCGACAAGCCCTGGCCGCTCTGGCGAGTTTGATAAAACTCGCGCATCAGCCAGGGAGTGCTGTTGTCAGCCACGGGCCAGAGCGTTGCCATCACTGAAGCAGCACCTAGACGTTGCGCCAACTCGGCGAACCCATCTATCTCACGGCCGTTGCCTTCCTGCTGTGCCGCCGTGTTGCAGGCAGAAAGCGTAAGCAGTTCCACGCCGCTAAAGAGGCCTACGTGCTGTTTCATTTCCTCCAACGTCATAGCTGTCCCGTCGCCAAGCAACAAAAAAGACCGTGCTTCATCACCGGGCCGAAAGCTGAAGTGACTGGAGATGTGGACGAGTGGTCGCTTTTGCTTCAGGGCAGCGAGCATGGCAGCCCTCGTAAACTTCGCATCAGGCAACACCTCGCCATCGATCACTCCACCAGGTGAGTTGCTTTGCCGAAACAGTTGACGAAGCTCTTCCGTGACTCCGGGCAAAGCATCGAAACTAATCTTGTCACCCAGTACTTCAACCGTATGCGCTTCTGAGCTGCCTAAACCCAGGCCTGTCCAACGCGGGCTTACTGCCCTAGTCAGGCGTTCGCCATCAGCCCTCGTAAAGACTGCGTGGTTGTAACGCTCAACGAGATACTGTTTGCCGTCATAAAGAGCCCCCATCGGCAGATACCGTAGATTGCCATCGAGCGACCATAGAATTGTTGTCGTGTCCTTTGGCAGACGGGATTCAATTGGTTTGAAGACTACTGCGTAGAGCTCTTCGGCAAGGGGCCGGGGATCATACTGATCACTTTGCAGCAATCCCCAAAGCTGCAAAGCTTTCTTATTCAGCGCATCTCCTTTGACAGGTTGTGTGGTGAACGTGATAGCGTCTGGTGTGACAACGAGGGCGGAGAATGATCCGTCTCCTGCGCCTTCCAGTTCCTTATCAAGGAGCGTGTAGACGGCCACCGCTTTCTGACCTGTCTGTTGAGCCAGATCCTTCAAGGTTTTTTGCAGCTCGAGCGTATCCGCAATGTCGCTAAGTTTGTTCCCTTCAACGCCCGCTCGAGAGAAATCAGTGTCTGCCTGCTTTACGCTTGCCAGGAAATCATCGGAGGCGGTTTTTAGCTGGGCTTCAAGCTGCTGGCGGTCAGGGCCTGTCGCATTTGGATCGACTCTCTGCGAAGCGTGAACTATTTGTTCGCCGACGATAGCGATCCGCTGATTTGTCCTTTCGAAAATTTGATTAACCACCGACTCGCGTGGCGTCAGGGTCAGGCTGGAAACTGATTGCTCATTGGAGCGATTGAAATCGAAAAACTGTTGGTCTTTGAAAAGATTTAAGACTTGGTGTGCCTCAGGCAAACGACCGGATCCGATCAGCATGTAGGCGAGGATTCGATAGGTTCGCTCGTTATTCCGTAAGAACGTTTTCTGCTGTTCTTTGTCGAGACCGCTAACGCTCGCGCGCAATTGCTGTAAAAGGTTGACCGCTCGCTTGCCGAAAAAGATGGCGAGCGAACGGTTATAGTCGCTGGCGAGCAGCATCATGTTTATGAGCGTAATCGCCTCGCCTGATCGATCGGCGATCGCGGAACGAATTGTCAGGGCCGTTCCATATGACTCCAGTGCCTTGCGATGCTCGCCTGTATCGGCATAAAGCGTACCGATATTGCTCAACAAATTAGCTTCGCCCCCACGATTGCCAATCGCTTTTTGGAGGGTCAACCCCTGGTTGTAAAACTCCAAAGCCTTTTGGGTATCCCCTATTGCTTTGTAAATAGTTCCGAGGTTGCCAAGAGCGGTGGCTTCACCCGACCGGTCACCAACTTCCCGGTACAAAGACAAGGATTTGTTAATGAGTTCCAATGCTTTCTTGCGATCGGTAAGCTCATAAACTGTCCCGAGGCTATTCAGCGTGTTGGCTTCACCCTTCTTGTCACTGATACTTCGCCGGATCGTTAAGGCGCGATTGAAGAATTCCAATGCCTTATCTATTTCACCCAGTGCCCGGTAAATGGTGCCGATGTTGTTCAGCGCTGCCGCCTCGCCATCAGGGTCGACGATTGCCTGATGCAATGCCAGAGCCTGTCCATAAAACTCCAAAGCCTTTTGCTGTTCGCTTATTGAGTAATAAAGCGCGCCAATATTATTGAGCGTCGTTGCGACGCCACTCTGATGATTTAGGGATCGTTGGACTGCCAATGCCTGGTTGTAGAGTTCGAGCGCTCGCTGATGCTCGCCGAGACTCTCATAGACGAAAGCGATGTTGTTGAGAGTTATGCCCTCGCTTCTCCGATCACTCGCTTTCCGGAAGAAAGACAAAGCCCGCGTAAAGAGATTAAGAGCCTTCTGCTTTTCTCCGAAAGAGTTGTAAACGCCGCCCAAGTCGATCTGCGTTTTAGCTTCGGCGCTTTGGTTTCCTAAGGCAGCAAATGTCGTCAGCGCCTGGTTGTACAGTTCCAAAGCCTTTTTCAGATCTCCTACCTGAACATAGATCTTGGCTATGTTTGCCTGGCTCGTTGCTTGGCCATTGGGATCACCTGCCGCTCTGTACAACTCCAGTGCTTGAGTGAAAAAGTCGAACGCTTTCTTAGTCTCTCCTAAACTTGAATGGACGCGTCCGAGGCTTAGTCGAGTTGAAGCTTCGCCCGAAGCGTCGTTGGCTTTTTTACGCAACGGCAACGCCAGGTTGAGTAATTCAAGCGCCTTTTGTTTTTCTCCACGCTGGAAATAGATTTCGCCTAACGCGTCGAGCGTTACTGCTTCGGACCGAGCGTCGTTAAGAGCTTTCTGAAAGGCGAGTGCTTCAATGTGGTAGTCAATCGATTTCTGTTGGTCGCCGAGGAAACTGTAGATCTGCGCTAGTTGTGAAAGTGTGAGGGCTTGCCAATATGGTTCTTTGAGTTGGCGGTAGAGTGCCAAAGCCTCCTCGTACGTCGCAATGGCACTGCGAGCCGACGCTGGACCCTGGTTAGCGATCTGCACCGCCCGATCCAATGTTTGCTGTGCTGATAGAAAGAGCGGCACTTGACTCTTTTCTTGCTCATTCGCCGGCCTCAGCTCCTGAAATTGAATCTCATAGGATCCCGCGATGACATTTCCCTGGAAAGTCTTGACCTCCAGAAGATACGTGCCAGTCGCGTCAACGATTGTAATTAAGGGTTCTGGTCCAAAGGCTCCGTTTGGATTATCGACTTGTAAGAGTTTCTTACCGTTGGGAGCATACAAGCTGACAACGACGTCGACGGCGCGTTGATTAACCGCAAGTTTTAGGTAGTCGCCCGCAGTGGCAAGGATTTTGTAGGAGTGGGCTTGGCCGCCGCCGATGGAGCGGGTTACGGGCTTGCCAGTTTCCAGGACTGTGGCCTGTTCGTTCTGAGCAGCAGCGTTCTCAGCCTGGGAAACGAATGTGTGAGACGCTGAGTAGCCAACTAACGCGAGGGCGGCAAGGAAGATAAAACGGGACCAGAGACTTCGGGTGTTCACTTTTAAATACCGCCCTTTAAGAGCCGTTGCAGCAAGCCCGCTTCATACTGACGCGACCTTAACGCTGCGAGAGGGATGATCCTGTATTGGCCCTCAGGTGAAGTCGCCACAAAGTGCAGCAGCTTTTCCGCTCCCGGCGTGGCGTCGAAACGATCGTCAGGCGTTACAACCACCCAGTCCGTCTGGTCCAGAGTAATTAATGTGGCAAGCGGTTCATCGTTGTTCGGACTCCACAGCTTCATCGTCCCGTCCAGACTGCCACTCACAATCACTTTCCCGTTTGTGCTAAACGCGACTGAGCGCACTTCTGACGTGTGTCCGCTGAAGGTCCGTAGCAGATTGCCGCTCGCGGTGTCCCAAAGCTTGAGCGTGCCGTCACGGCTGGCGCTAACAAAGGCTTTGCC
>DASSCX010000184.1:0-8576 GCA_035697425.1 Pyrinomonadaceae bacterium
TGGTAGTAGGCGCTCAGTTGCTGCAACGCTTCCGCTGACAGCTCGATGTCATAGTCCAATGCGTTTGCATTCAAAGCCGCGGCGAACTCCATCGACAGTTTACGGGACGGGGTAATTGGCGTCTGGTTGATTTCCATGGCAAGGGCGTGAGATATGATAGCGCAACAACTATGTGGGAAGATCTTGTTGCGCAACACGAACGTTTGGGCCGCGCTGTCACCAGCATCATCGCTGACTTTGTCGCCAGCCTCGATACTCGCCGCGTAGCGTCGGCGGCGACGCCTGCGGAGTTGGAGAAGTTGTTTGCCGAGCCAATCCCCGAAAACGGTATTGGCCTTGACGAGATCCTGACTCGATTCAGAATTGATGTTGCGCCGCATGCCATGGCGGTTCCGAGTCCGCGCTACTTTGGCCAATTCAACCCCACGCCTTTGCCTATCGGAGTGTGGGCAGACGCCCTGGCCGCGGCTCTAAATCAGAATGCCGGTGCCTGGCGAAATGGACCGACCTCCGCAATGATCGAAGCGCGCGTGATGCGTTGGCTTTGTGAATTGGTCGGTTATGGGAGTGAGAGTTTTGGCACTCTGGCGAGCGGTGGTTCTGAGGCCAACCTGATTGCTTTGAAGTGCGCCCGCGACGGGGCTAATGCGGCGATAGTTCATAGAGGCGTGCGTCACGCGCCTGCTGATCTGGTTATCTATGCTTCTGAGCAATGTCACTATTCGGTTGAGAAGAGCGTAGACATTTTAGGGATCGGCCGGGAAAACCTGCGCAAGATTCCCACCGATGAACGTTTCCACATTCGCACAGATTTGCTGCGTGTGGAGATCGAGAAGGATCGACGAGCTGGGCTGGCACCTTGCTGCATCGTCGGTGTCGCCGGCACGACTTCAACTGGTGTGATTGATCCTTTGCCAGAGTTAGCTGCAATCGCTCGTGAGAACAATTGCTGGTTCCACGTGGATGCAGCTTACGGCGGCGTGCTGGCGTTCTCCGCGCAACACGAAGCCAAACTTCGAGGAATTGTAGCGGCCGATTCCATTACCTTTGACCCGCATAAGTGGATGTTCGTTCCCTTCGCTTGTGGCGCGGTGTTGGTTCGCGAGGGAGGCGGCGTGCTGCGCGACGCCTTTGATATCAGCCCGGAATATTTAAGCGAAGATCGTGGGGGCGCTGACGTTGAATACGACTTTTTTCGCTACGGACAGATGGGCACGCGCCGCTTTAACTCGCTCAAACTCTGGATGGCCTGGAAGTTTCTCGGTCGAAATGGTTACGCGGAGCTAATCGAAAAGCAGATAGCTTTGACAGAGTATTTCGCTGCGAGGATCGATGGCCTGGAAGATTTCGAGCGACTCGGAGAAGTTGAAACTGCGGTGTGTTGTTTCAAGTTCCTGCCTGCGCCTGCAAAAGAGAAAGATGGAAGTTATCAGGATCGCTTGCAGCAGCGACTGCAACAACTGATTGAAAAGAGCGGCGAAGCCTGGATCACCACGACAGTTTTGCATGGCCGCCGTGCCTTGCGAGTGAATATCAACAGCTTCCTCACGGAATCTCGCCATGTGGATGATCTGATCGGGTTGCTAAAACGAGAAAGTGCAACTTTATTAAGAGAACTGACAAACAAATGACCACAAATATCTTTGCCGAGAAAATACTGAGTGGACGCGTGGCTTTTGTCACCGGTGGGGGAACGGGAATCACTGGGGGCGTCGCTCGAGCCCTTGCAGAAGCAGGCGCGCGCGTGGCGCTCGTGAGTCGCAAGTTAGAACACCTCCAGCCGGCCGCCGAGGCGATTAATGCCAATGGTGGCGAAGCTATTGCCGTGGCCGCGGACGTGCGCGAGCCTGAAGCAGTTGCCTCCGCGATAGCCACGACGATCGAGCAGTTCGGCAAGCTCGATATTGTGGTCAACGGCGCGGCAGGAAACTTCTTGTGTGCGGCGGAAGAACTTTCACCAAACGGGTTCGGCACCGTCGTGGATATCGATCTCAAGGGAACATTCAACGTGTGCCGGGCAGCATTCGTGGAGCTCAAGAAGAATCGCGGACAGATCTTGAATATCAGCGCCACGCTTCACTACCTCGGGACGCCGATGCAATTACACGTCTCGGCGGCGAAGGCGGGGGTCGACGCGCTCACAAGAAATCTGGCGGTGGAATGGGGCCGGCATGGTATTCGGGTGAACGCTATCGCTCCAGGGCCGATTGGCGACACTGAAGGTATGAAGCGCCTGGTGCCCGAACCGATCAAGGAGAAGCTGCGGCAACGAATCCCATTAGGACGGTTCGGTGAAATTGCTGACATTGAGAAAGCGGCGGTCTTTCTGTGTTCGGATGCCGCTGGTTATATCAACGGCACCGTACTCGTGGTTGATGGTGGACATTGGTTGGCCGCGAACCGACTGATTTGAAGAACTAGACAGTAGGAAGTAGGCAGTAAGTTACTGATGAGTGGTGGTAGCTGACAACGAACAACCGACCACTGACAACTGACAACTAACCACTAACCACTAACCACTGACAACGACAACCGTAGTAATGCGTGCTTTCCTGTTCATAACAATCTGTTTCCTTACCGTCTCAGTGAAGGCTCAAGAGGCGGTGCCCGCTCCCACTCCACCTGTAAAACCATCCGTTGCCACCGACAGTCTCAAAAAAGCGAACGCGCGCCCGATGGATGCACCAACGGTGCAAACCGATCCATTCGACGGCGCGTCAGTGGAGAAGATGCGTGATCAGTGCGTCACGCTCGAGACCGAGGCGGGCTCGATTGAAATTGAATTAATGCCGGAAGTCGCGCCGGAAAGTGTGCGCAGTTTTTTGAATCTTGCCGCGACTGGTTCTCTGGATACGACAACCTTCAGTCGCGTGGTGAAAGATTTCGTAATTCAGGGTGGCAATCTTTCTACCAGTGAGAAGTGGGGTGTTGAGTTATCACAGCGCGCTTCACGGAAGCTGCCTGACGAACCCAGTATCGTGAAACATGTTCGCGGAATCGTTTCGATGGCCCGCGGCGAGGAACCAAATAGTGCTAGTACTCACTTCTTTATCCTCGTCGGCGAAGGTCAGCACCTCAACGGAAAATTTGCAGCGTTTGGCCGAGTGCGAAAAGGAATGGAGGTGGCAGATGCCATTAACGCAGCGCCAAAAGAAGGAGATAAGCCTGAAAAACCTGTCCGCATCAATCGCGCCGTGGTTTCCGCGTGCCCCGCAGCAGCTGCACCGTAAAGGCTCTACCGCTAAGCTCAGGACCTGGTGTGGTGTATTTCTGATCCTTGCGTTGCTGTCTTTCAACGGTTGCACTCAGACGACAAACAGGACCACTCCGGAAGGCGCCAAGCAGTTTCTCAAACTGCGCGGATACCAGTTCGACGACAGGTCATTCATCACTGCGGCTGTCAGAGGAGACGCGATCGCAGTAAACGCGTTTCTGGCAGCGGGAATGAATCCAAATGTGAAAGATGAAAGTCGGGGAGAGACGGCGTTGATCGCGGCAGCGACTCGAGGAGATTTGCTCATCGCGAAGACGCTGATAGATGGTGGCGCGGATGTTAATGCTCAGGCTCCAAACGGCGCAAACGCCCTAATTCGCGCTCTTGAGAATAAGCACGAAGATATAGCCGCGCTTCTTCTCGCTAAGCCAAATCTTGACCTCAACACGCAGCGAGGGGATGGGACCACGGTGTTGATGATTTACGCCGCTCGGGAAAGAGAACCTCAGGTTGCGCAGCTGCTCGAACGAGGCGCTAACGTAAATTTGCAGGATGCGGAGGGCGACACGGCCCTTCACCGCGCCAGCCAGAGCGGTAACCTCAAGATTGTGCAAATGTTGCTTGATAAGTCGGGAAATCCAAATATTCAAAATAAGGTAGGAGGCACACCTCTGATGTGGGCCGCCGCCTTCGGCCATCACGAAATCGCACAACTACTATTGGCGCGCGGGGCCAATCCTCGTATTAAAGACGAGGATGGTGTGACTGCTTCTGCCTGGGCGGCAAAAAACAAACAATCCGACTTGGCAAACGTGCTCCGGGAGGCAGAGAAAAAGAAGTAACGAGTGCGGTGGATTTGAAACTGATTCACAAGGATGAAAGCTGAAGACTATTGCTACTCATAATCGATAACTACGATTCTTTCACCTATAACCTGGTTCAGTATTTCGAGGAGCTGGGCATAACTGTCGAGGTCTATCGCAACGATGAGTTAACCCTTGACGAGATCGAAGCGAAGGATCCTCAGCAAATCGTGATCTCCCCAGGTCCGGGCGCTCCGGACGACGCCGGTGTCTCGCTGGAAACGATCAGGCATTTTGCTGGAAGAGTTCCTTTGCTCGGAGTCTGCCTTGGACATCAGGCAATCGCCCAAGCCTTTGGCGGAGTCGTCGTGCGCGCCCCAGTAGTCATGCATGGCAAAGCCTCAGAAATAATGCACGACGGCCGAACGGTTTTTCGCGGGCTGGAGCAGCGCTTCTCCGCGGGCCGCTATCACTCACTAGTGGTGGAGAAGACTTCCTTCCCCGACTGCCTGGAAATCTCGGCCGCCACTCCGGACGGAGTCATCATGGGTCTGCGTCACCGCGAGCTGAAAATTGAAGGGGTTCAATTCCACCCGGAATCGATTCTGACCGACTCCGGTAAAAAGCTTCTGGCAAACTTTCTCCGTCAATAACTACAAATATTGAGACTTTCGTTCCCACCACTAAAACTCAAGCTGTTAAACGTTGACTGCCAATGATGGCCACGGGTTATTCTTAGGGCACCCCCAGCTTTGAAAACAAGGAAGTGGTTCCTCACTCAATCCCAGGACTAGCGAAATGAAACCTATCCCGCGGAAAGCCCAGGCCGCCAGTGCCGGATCACGCGAGCGCGGCAGAATCCTAATTATTAGCGACGAGACTGAGCTGACATGGGGCTCCGGCTTGGAAGCGGCAGGTCATGAGATTGTTGACGTCGCCACCGGGGCCGCCGCCCTGGTTTCACTGCGCCGTTCTCGTCCGCACCTCGTGCTGGCGAGTAACAACGCCAAGGGTATTTCAAATTCGGAGCTTGTGCGCATGCTGAATCAAATCGATGAAGGCGTGCCGCTGATCACGTTTGGCAACGAGGCCCTCACGACCGAGCGCCGGAAGGCAGCACTCGCTGCGGGTGCGTTTGACTACTTCCAACTACCGACTGAGCTGAATTCATTGATTCTTCGCGTCAATCAAATCGTCACGCTGAGGCAGACAATGGAACGGCTTAGGTCTGAGGCTGACCTTGACCATTTAACCGGGCTTGCCAACCGGCGACGTTTCCGCGTGGCTCTAAATCGCGAGGTTGAAAGGTGGCGCCGTTACGGTGTACCGTGCGCACTACTTCTGCTCGATATCGATCACATGAAAGCGATCAATGATCGCTTTGGCCATCCGGCCGGTGATTCGGTGATTCGTCAAATTGCAAACGTGTTGACTAAAGTCTTGCGTGACAATGACACCGCGGCCCGTCTCGGCGGCGAAGAGTTTGCTTTGCTGTTGGCTAGTATTGATGGCGTGAAGGCTGCGGCCGCGGCCGAACGCTTGCGCGGCATTCTTGCAGAGCAGACGATTCCAGACGTTGGTAATTTCACTGTCAGCATCGGTGTCGCGGCATGTCCGGCACACGCCGGTTCCGAGCGCGCTCTATACGCGGCGAGCGACCAGGCGCTTTACGTGGCAAAGAATGAGGGTCGGAATCGAGTCGCGGTTGCGCCGCTGGTCCAGGAAAAACTGCCTGGAGTTTAGCGAATTGAATCATTGAGTCATCGGATCATTTAGTCATTTAAATCATCGGGTCATTGAATCATTGAGTGATTGAGACGGTGGGTGATGTAAGGATTGCTTCAAATCTAACGGCTTTTGTTGTCAATGCCTCAATGACCAGATGATTCAATGACTCAATCACCCAATCACCCTCTGACCCGATGATTCAATGATTCAATCAAACCAATGGATCCCAGAATTCTAAAGGAGACCGGAGCGATGAGAAGCCCCAGATTGTCATGGTTATCTATAAGTCTGTTTCTGTTAGCACTAATCCCGGCTATTGCTAGCGGTCAGGATAGCGGCTCCGGTTGGACCCCGGAGTTGGCGATGAAAGTAAAAAACGTCGGCTCGGTTCGTGTGTCACCCGATGGCCGAAGAGTTGTTTACACAATCAATCAGGCGGTGATGAGCTCTGATAAGAGCGAGTTTGTTTCGCAGATTTGGACCGCAAACACTGACGGCAGCGATCCTCTGCAATTGACCTTTGCCGAGAAATCGTCTGATAACCCGCGCTGGTCTCCCGATGGCCGCCTGATCGCTTTCACTTCCGGTCGCAGCGGTAAGAATAACCTTTACGTGCTTCGTTTGATTGGTGGCGAAGCCGAGCAGGTGACAGACGTGAAGTCTGGTGTGAGCAGTTTCGCCTGGTCGCCGGACGGACGGCAGCTCGCGTTTCTGATGCGAGACGTTCCCACCGAAGATGAAGAAAAAAGCGCGAAAGGAAAAGACGACTCGCGCTGGATAGATGAGAACGTAAAGATGAATCGACTTTACGTGATCAATTTGTTGCCGGACGCCAACGGCAAACGTGAGCCTCGCAAAATTACTGGAGACTACAATGTAGATTCCGGCTTCGATTGGTCTCCGGACGGCCAGACAATTGTTTTTAGTCGCACTAGAACGCCGAAAGTAGACTACTGGCCAACGGCGGATTTGCTGGCCGTAAATGTCTCTGGCGGAGAACCGAAGCCTTTGGCCGCTAGCAACGCTGCTGAGTCTAATCCGGTTATTTCTCCCGATGGAAAGTGGATCGCGTTTCTGGTTTCAGATGATCCGCCCCGCTGGGCCGGCTATCGTCGCATTGGTTTGATCCCTGCTGCTGGCGGCGCAGTAAAATTGCTTGCAGAAACTTATGACGCGCAGCCTAACGTCATCGATTGGTCCGCTGACGGGAAGAATATGTACTTCAGCGAGACACGCGGCACGGTGACGCGGCTTTACTCTATCGATGTCGGATCCAACGCCATCACCGAACTCAACAAGAGTGACGACGTTATCGGCGGGCTGACGCTCAATGCCAAACGCAACATGTTTGGTTTCTCCATGCAAAACTCAACCACTGCGCCGGAAGCTTATGTCAGTAGTATTCAAAACTTTTCTCCAGTGCGCGTAAGCCGGGCTAATACCGATTTACCTAAATTGCCCTTAGGCAAGAGTGAAGTCCTGACTTGGAAAAGCTCTGACGGTTTGGCTGTCGAGGGCTTGTTGACTTATCCGGTGGGCTATCAAGGTGGCAAGCGCGTGCCTTTGCTGCTCGTTATCCACGGAGGACCCGCGGGTGTGTTTACCCAATCTTTCCTCGCCGGCAGTCGATCGGTCTATCCCCTGGCAGCTTTTTCTTCTCGTGGTTATGCCATCCTGCGCGTGAATCCGCGCGGTTCATCAGGTTACGGACAGAAGTTTCGCTACGGAAACATCAAGGATTGGGGCGGCGGCGATTATCAGGATCTTATGACCGGTGTCGATCATGTAATCCAGATGGGAGTTGCGGATCCTGAACGTCTCGGGGTGATGGGCTGGAGCTATGGCGGGTTCATGACGTCGTGGATCGTCACGCAAACGAAACGATTCAAAGCGGCCTCCGTCGGCGCAGGGGTAACAAACCTGATGAGTTTCATTGGTACTGCCGATATCCCGAGCTTCATTCCTGACTATTTCGGCGGACAACCCTGGGAGAACCTGGATGTGTACCGCTCTCATTCGGCGATGTTCAATATGAAGGGAGTGACGACGCCGACCCTCGTCCAACACGGGGAAGCGGATGAACGCGTGCCTATTTCACAGGGTTACGAATTCTATAACGCGCTCAAAGTGCTTAATGTGCCGACACGCATGATCGTTCTGCCGCGCATGCCGCACGGGCCGAATGAACCGAAGATGGTGTTGAAAGCAAGCCAAACCAATCTCGAGTGGTTCGATAAGTATCTTGGCGCCAAGTGAAGATGCGAAAACGATGAGTAGTGGCATCCAGCGGGGCGATCCGGTTGTAGTCGTGCTGCAAACTCCCAAAGAAAAATACTGGGGAGTGCTCGACGAGATCAGCACTGCTGGGGTATTCTTGCGCGGCCTCGACTTGAACGCTTTGGATGATTGGGTTGCAGCGGTTTTGCACAAAGAACCTTTCATCGGCCTAACGAACCTGTTCTTTCCCATGTGGCGCATCGAGAGAGTTTCCAAGGATGAAGCTGCGGGAGGCATTGCCTCGTTATACGAACAAGTCGAGCGGCGTACTGGACTAACGGTAGGCGAACTATTACGGACTCAGGAATAAGAAGTTGGTTCAGTCTTATAAGAGTGCGCGCGCCTCACGACCGACAGGCGCAGAGAGGGCTGCCGGAGCGCGCAGTTGAATCTTTATCCTCACCCTCCGACCAAAAAAAAGTGCTGTTGCAACGATGAAACACTGTTCCATTCTCGCGTTAAGTGTGTTATGCTCCGCGGCTAGTAAGGGCCGGGAAGTCGTCCAGCACGTGAGAAAAGGAGCGGAGAAAGAGAATGTATGCCATGTCTGAAGA
>DASSCX010000185.1:0-20237 GCA_035697425.1 Pyrinomonadaceae bacterium
CGGGTCCCCGCCCTGAATCACGAAGTTGGGCACCACCCGATGAAACACGATCCCGTTGAAGTAACGACGCTTTGCGAGTTGCACAAAATTGTCGACGTTAAGCGGTGCCTCTGCCGGCAGCAACTCGATTGTGAAACGTCCCTTGTTTGTAGTGACAACTGCGAGAACACGCTTGCCAATACGCGAGACGGCGCGTTCGTAGCCGCGCGCTGAGTTTCGAGTTCCTACTTCACCTAGCTTGTTACTAACATCCCCCGCGCCCGTAGCTTTCAGAGAATCAATTGCCTTGCGCCGCACGAGATAGTCCCTGGAATCCAAGGCCGGCATCATTCCCTGGTTAGCTGAGCGGTTTTTGTATTTCGCGAGTGCATCCAGAATTGCGAGGGCGGCGTCGTTGGATTCTTTATCTTGCAACGCAACCTTTAATGCGGAGCCGAGCGCCTCAACGTTGCTGCTGTTCAGAGGAAGCTCGCCCAATAGTTCGGCGGCGGTTGTCCGAACTATCACATCGGAATGTTTCAAATATTCCCGATAGAGTGAATCAGCATCAGTCGGTTTGAAGGCCGACAACCCCCGTAATACATCTGGCACTGCATATTCAGAATGAACCGCTGCCAGAGTTTTGACCTTGATATCGGAGTTTTCATAATCGAGCATTCCCCGCAGTATCTGTTGAGCCTCAGCGGAAAGTTTCGCCTTGTCCTTTGCAGAGTCTGGAAGAGCCGAAACCTCGCCTAAACCTTGAGCTAAACTCGAGGCAAATCTCCAATCCGTCAACATCGCCGCCTGGCCTACCCGCCTTGCATCCGCCGGATCGGCAGGCTCGGCCAGATATCTCGCAGAAGAAATCCGCGCCAGGGCGATTTCCACCTCAGGAGCCGGACCAGTTAGCCCTCTCAGAAGTTTCACCCAACCAAAAATGTGCTCATCGTTTGAGTTTTGCGCGAGACGTCCGATGGTCGTGGCCAGCTCGAGCAATTCGTTAACCTGAGCGCTTTGAGCCGTCCCGCTCGCGCCTCTTGTGATCTCCGTGCCGTACAACATCAAAGGAGAGATAGCCCGTGGGTCCTTCAGCGCCGCCAAAGCGCGGATCGAGCTTACGCGAACCCGGGAGTCCGCGTCATTCAACGCTCGAAGCAAGCCATCGAATGCGCCTTTGTCTTCCGTAGCACCCAGCACACGCGCGGCGTTCGCTCGCACGTTTGGATCCGGATCACTCGTCAGCAACTTCCGCAACTCAGCATTGCCATCCGCGGCACGCAGCCGCGCGAGAGTATTGCCCGCATCAGAGCGAATACGCGGATCGGAATAAGAAAGAAACTCGGCGACGACAGGTCCGGCTCCTTCCGGACGGGCGCGGAGAGTAGCGGTGAGGGCCAGCAGAATTAATTCGGAGTCGGGAAGTGAACGCCGGCGCGCTTCGGAGGTGAGAACTCCCAGGATCGTCTTACCAAGTTCCTTCTTCAGCACCTCGTTAGTTTGCGGAAGCGCAGCAGCAATCTTTCCCAGCGCCTCAACGATGCGGGCTCGCGGAGCGTCACCTTTTGAAAGCTCGGACGTTAACGTTTCAACTGCCTTCGGTGATTCAATTTCACCTAAAGAAAAAGCCGCTATTGAGCGAACACCTCGGTCCTTATCGTTTTGCAGCAATGAAATCAGTGCCGGCACCGCAAGTTCGTTTCCAATTCTTCCGGCTGCGAGCGCCGCGCGGCTGCGCACCGCGGGATTCGCGTGCGAGAGCAATCCTTCGAGAACTCCATTCCAGCGCCGTTCATCTTCAGCACGAATCATTTGCAGCAACGCTATCTTTGGAACTACTGGTGAGCGTCTTGTTTGGCCGTGCACCAAGCCGGCAATTGAGCCAAAAACCGCCAGGAATAAGGGAAGCGCAACAAGTCTGCTTCGTCGTTTAGTTAGGAAATGGTGAGACACGGTCATTGATGTTTGCCTGCGCAGATCGGGGGTGTTTGATTCGCGATGTAACTGATTGCTTGAAGGGGAATTTACAACTCTATGTATCAACGAGTTGCCGTATCCGTGTCAAGCGAGAGATTAGGAATTGCCAATTGACGATTGCCGATTGCAGTTTGCCGATTGCCGACTTTCAAGTCGTGGGCCCGTTGAGGTCAGTACCACCAGGCGGTAGCCGGTGGGCCGGTACGCCAGCACTCAGGTCTCGCATAGTGACCTGCAGCTGTACTCGACAATAAATGAAGTCGAGAGCTTGAGAGCTGTCCCGCCGGCCCACCGGCTACCGCCTGATGGTACTGACCGCACCGGGCCCGCGACTTGAGTGAACGGAAATCGTCAATCGGCAATCGCCAATCGCAAGGGGCCCACCGGCTACCGCCTGGTGGTACTGACCTCACCGGGTCCGCGACTCGGGTCAACGACAATCGGCAATCGGCAATCGAATATGATGATCCCAAACAAAAGGCGCCAGCCCTTTCGAGCTGGCGCCTGATCTTATTTGAGTTGGTCCCGCGTTAGTTTGCGAGTTTCGCCGCTGGCGAAGCTTCTGCCGACTTCGCCGCGTAGTTTGGCATCTCAGCGGGCTTCGGATCAGTGGGCGTAGGTTTCATACTCGTGGTGTCGAGCGGTGCTTTCGTGTCCGGTACGCGCTTCTCGTCGCGCGACTTATCGAGTGCGGCTGTCATCTTGACCATCTTACAGTTCCCTTCGAAGATGCCGCCCTGCTCGATTACCAACGATGGCGTTTGAATGTTTCCATTCACTTTCGAGGCTCGACCCAATTCCAAACGCTGCGACGCGATGATGTCGCCATTGACGGTCCCGTGCACGACGGCTACTGCAACCTCAACGTTAGCGTCGATCTTACCAGTGGCACCCACGATCAGAGTTCCGCTGCTCGAGCTGATTTTTCCGGAAAGGTGGCCATCAACTCGCAGCATCGCTTTAAAAGTCGTCTCACCGGTCAGCTCCGTACCGCTCCCGACAAAACCACTCAACGTGCCTTCCTTAATCTCGCGGGCGATGTTTTCACTCTCCGTCATCGCTTTGACAGGGGTCGGCGTAAAATCCGCACGTGGTGCCGGACTTGTTGCCGGAGCATAAGGCTGTTGAGGGGAATGAGACGGCGCTTCTTGCCGCTCACTTGTATGTTCGTTGTCGCTCTGTTCCTTGGGGTTTTTTCCTATCCTGAGCATTTATTACCTCCGTTGAATGGGGGCCGCGGTAAGTTTAGTCACAGTGCCAATCGGGTTAGGTAGAAGCAACAAAACGACGCGCTTGCCTTCCTGTTTTGGATTGTTTCGCTAGCTGGAGGCTAGCCGTGTGATCGTCGACCGCCTCAAAGCGGGATCTCATAATAGCCACACCGCACGCACGTGTCCAGCCTTGTAACGAAAATGTAATCCGATTTGTTTTTTGCAGCGACTCGACGACCATGCGCCCGGACCCGTGACATTGCTTAAGAACGCACTTGGTTTCTTAGCTGCTCTTGAGGCTCGTTGTTGTCAGAGAGTGTGCGGACATGGCATTCTCAGCCATTACCAGACGGAGTAAATTGCCAAAGAATGGCTGAGAGCAAGATAAAAACCAAACTGCTGCGCCGCATGGGCGAGGCGATCGAGAAGTTTGCGATGATTCAGGATGGCGACCGGATCATGGTTTGTCTCTCCGGCGGGAAAGACAGTTACACCTTGCTCGAGTTATTGGTGGATATTCAGGGGCGCGCGCCAGTCAACTTCGATCTCCTCGCCGTTAACCTGGATCAGAAGCAACCCGGATTTCCCGCTGAGGTCCTCCCGGAATATCTCGCCGCTCGCTCCGTTCCCTACCGCATCATCGAAGAAGATACTTATTCAATTGTTAAGCGCCTGGTCCCCGAAGGTAAAACCTTCTGCGCCGTCTGCTCGCGCCTCAGGCGAGGCATTCTTTACAACGTTGCCGTTAGCGAAGAGTGCAACAAGATTGCCCTTGGTCATCATGCCGACGACATCATCGCTACTTTCCTCCTCAACATTCTGTACGGCGGGACACTGAAAGCAATGCCACCGGTGTTGCGCTCCACAGATGGACGCAACACAGTGATTCGGCCCCTCGTGTTCTGCCGCGAATCGGACATCGCAGAGTTTGCGGGCGAGCAAAGGTTCCCGATCATCCCTTGCGACCTTTGTGGTTCGCAGACGAATCTTAAACGCGCGCGCGTCAAACGGCTGCTCGATCAGCTTGAAAAAGAAATCCCTCACGTACGTGGTTCAATGCTCAATGCCGTAAGCAACGTCAAACCTTCGCATTTGCTTGATGCTGAACTTTTTGACTTTAAGAAGTTGACCTCAGCAACCGGAGACGTAGCCGGGGAACTCGATTTGGCTTTGGGCCATACGGACGCGGAACTGACGCCGGCGCTGGTGTCGATCATGTGAGCAAGCGGGTGGTTCTCATTCTCACCGCGCTTCAGCGCGGTGTTCCTGTGTGACGAAAAACTGAAACCGTTTAAACGGTTTCCCGTCTGAATAATTTGCGCTTGTCACCGGGCTGAAGCCCGGTGTGAATGAGAAAGTTTATTCCGCTACTTGCTCCCCCTGATGAGCAGCAACCGCTTCCAATTGGATCTGAGCGAGTTTCCGCGCGGCACAATCACGGAATACTCAACTCTCGTCTGCCTCGCCTGCATCTTCGACATCTTTACGCGGCAGTTTGGCCTCGCCCCGCGCACCGCTTACTCAGAAATAAAACGCTATTCTCCAACTGTGGCAGAACTCACCGGCCGCATCGCCACGCGTCCCTTCTTCGATAGCGACGAAAAGAATCCTCATTGCCCCCACTGCAACGCCGCCAAACGCTGGCACGCTCGCTTCGATACGACGCGAATTGTAGGGGGGAAACTTACCGACGCCGCGAGGCGAAAACTCATAAAAGCTTTGCCGAAAGGCGAACAATTTCAGGTGGCCGAAATTAAGTCGGATGCGCGCGCGGTGCTTTTTGATTGGCTCGAAACATTAAGAGAAACGCTCGATTTTGGCGGTGAAGGCTGGTTAGTCGAAGTCACACGGGCTTTCCTTGAACGAAAGGATCCAAGGGCCGACCTGACCGAATTGTTCGCTGGTTTGCGAACCATCCGCCCTTCGCAAAGACTCAACGAAGGCTGGGAACGCGTCGGTTCGCGGCTTTTCCTGCCGCCACCGCTTTTTAACGAAGTCCTCGTGGTTCAATATCTCGTGAGTCGCTCTCAAACTCATGGTGGGCAAACTTCGGCGGGCCGCTTAACCCTCATGGAATTGATCCGGCGGCTGCGCTACTCTGGTTACCTCGACGCACAAGGGATCAGTGAACGCGATCAGTTTGAGATCCTGGAAAAGTTGGTCGAGAAACTCGCCGCAGGCTCCGGAACGGTTAAGCTCCACTTCGCGATCGACCGGCGCGACTTCCTCGAAAAAGTAAAAACAGTCTACGCGCGTTATGCAGCTTGACCTTTGTTACGGCTGGGCCGGCGTTTTGTATTTATCAACTAGCGGCTGTAGTCCGGTTGTCGACTTATAGCGGTAGCGGTAATACGGCGTGATCGATTCCAACACCTGATCGTACAGCGTCTTGTACTCAGGCTTGCCCGCCGCCGCGCCCAAACCGCGCGCATAGAGATCGATCACCCCATCCATCAGTTCCGTCGCCTTCTTTAGAGTGGCTTGCTTCTCCGGACCTTCCTTCATGAGTTGATACGACTCGGCGACTGCGCGGTATTCATCATCGATTAGACCACCGAGAAAAATGTAGGCCGTCGGTTCCGTGGGGCTGAGCTGAATTGCCTTTTCCAAGCGCGGTCTGGCCTCCGCGGCTTTACCGCCTGCCAGCGCGAGCGCTCCCATGCTGAGATACAATTTCGGCAATAATGATTGCTGGAATGTCCAGTAGGTGTCATCCATATCTGCCGGCTTCTTTTTGCTTTCGATCATTCCGATCGCCTTCTCTCCATACTGCAAGGCTTGCGTTGTGTACTTTGAGTTCTGCTTTCTAGCCTCTTCGGTTCCCGCCAGCGCGAGGGTTGAGAGTACGCCCAGGTTTTCCGGTTGCTTCGCCAGAGTAGTAGCGCCGAGGGTGAATGCCTCGTCAACACGCTTGGCATTCACGTAGTCATCGACGAGTAAGGCCTTCATGTAGCCTGATTCCGCATCATTGGGAAACGTTTTCAGAAACCGCTCTTCAAGGTTCAGGCGCTGCGCTGCATCTGTTACTCGACTAATTTCTGCAGTGAGGCCCTGTACCACCTGAGGTCGAAGCGAGCTCTTGGGATATTTCTTTACGAAGGCTTCCGCCTGGGTCAGTTTGGCAGCCAGATCTGGCGCGCTGCTGATGGCCGCAGCCGCTTTCACCTCGGCGTCAGGAGCTTTTGGTTTCGATTGTTCCTGCGCGCGAACTGCACCTAGGCCGTTTGCGGTCACGCCAATGGCCAGCAGAACCGCCGCGACTAACTGCAACGAGTAATCAAACGTCTGCGTCATTTTCTTCACCTGATTTAGAAAATTATTTGAAACTGGGAACCGGAAGAACAAGCGGATATTGCTTGAGTACAGCATCCGTTGGCAAGCCGCGCGAGCCTCTCCCCATTATGGCTCTCTTTAGACAAGGTCACTGGAAAGTTGATGTGTACTTCCCTCAATCTCGGTATCAGTCCGCCGATTGCACTTTTTCCGCAGGCCGGCGCTTGTAATGATGAGTCACGGGACGACGCCGTCCGATTCCAATCGCGTTGCGAGAAATGATCAGCGTCGGGGGCAACTGCCGTCGCTTAAACTCATTCGCCGGAGATTCCACGCGATTGAGAATGTCGTAGACAAGCCGGCAATCATTACCCGCCGCAATGATTTCATCGGGAGTCGCCTTGTCCTCAAAGTACATTTTTAAGATCGGATCAAGCTGGTCATAGGGCGGCAACGATTGATCGTCAAACTGATCCGGCGCAAGCTCCGCCGACGGGCGCTTGTTGATGATGGATAGCGGAATTATTTCTTTAGCGGAGTTGAAATGACGGGCGAGGGCATAAACCTCCGTCTTCAACACGTCGCCAATCACCGCTAAGCCCCCATTTGTATCGCCATAGAGCGTGCAATAACCGAGTGCCAGTTCCGACTTATTGCCCGTCGAGAGCAACAACCGCCCTTCGTCATTGGAGATCGACATCAGAATATTGCCGCGCAAACGGGATTGCAGATTCTCCGCGGCATGGGTGTTCTTTTCAGCGACGCTGGGCGGCTTCAGGTTTAACTCTTTGAGCAACACCTGAAACGCTTCCGTAATCGGTCGTTCAATGACGTGCATGCCGAGTCGCTTTCCCAGTTCTACCGAATCGTCAATGCTGGAACGTGACGAGTAGGGCGACGGCATCATCACCGACAGCACGTTTTCCGGACCCAATGCTTCGCAGGCAAGCGCGGCAACTACAGCAGAGTCGAGTCCGCCAGACAGTCCAATCACCGCCTTGGAAAAGCGATTCTTCCGCGCATAGTCGCGAATGCCTAAGACCAGCGCGCTTCTAACAGTCTCAATACCGTCTCCTGGCAAACAACGCTCGTCGCGCACCCCACACTCAAGATCGACGGTGCCGATAAACTCCTCGAAAGGTGGCGCCTGCAAAATGATCTTGCCCTCGCAATCAGCGACGATGCTGGCGCCGTCGAAGATGACGCCGTCGTTGCCGCCGATCAGGTTTACGAAGACGACCGGCAGATTAGCAGCCTTCGCGCGATGCGAAACCATCGAGCAACGCTGGCCCATCTTCCCTTTGTTGAAAGGAGAAGCGTTGATCGAGACCAGTACTTGCGCGCCCATCTCAATTAATTCATCGGCCGGATCGTGAGAATAGAGACGGTGTTTCCAGAACGTCTTGTCGTTCCAGAAATCTTCACAAACTGCGATGCCGAGTTTGCTGTCTTCAACTTGAAAGAGTTGGCGCTGCGCTGCCGGTTCAAAGTAACGAGGGTCATCAAACACGTCGTACTCAGGCAGTAAAGTCTTGTCAGCGAACCCGATCAGCTTGCGATCGCGAATGATCGCTGCGGAGTTATAGAGACGACGACCGCCAGTCTTTCCTGTGGGCCTCACAGTACCGACGATAGCGGTAATCCCCGCCGTCGCGGGAATAATTTGCTGTAGCGGTTCCAGGGCGTGGAGCGCAACGTCGCGATCAAGAAACCAATCCAACGAGGTGTAGCCCTGGATGCTGGTTTCCGGCAGGACGACAAGATCCGATCCATCCCGCTTGCCTTGTTCGATCGCGCGCAGGATGCCGGCGACATTGTGTTCGTAGTCGCCGTTGATCGTGTTGATTTGGCCGATGGTAACTTTCAAGTTTCAGGTCACTGGTATCGATATCGGGTTTCAGGTTTCAGTTTTCAAGTCTCAAGTCTCAAGTCTCAGGTTTCAGGACGCTAGGTCTCAAGCTCACTCAAGTATCAAGTATCGAGTCTGAAGTCTCAAGTCTCTCCGGTTCCGACACAACCTGAAACTTGGGACGTGAGCCTTGAGACTTGAGACTTGAGACGCGGGAACGTTATATTGTCCTACGTACGCGGAGGGGTCGCATAATGGTAGTGCAGCGGTCTTGAAAACCGCCGGCCGAAAGGCTATGCAGGTTCGAGTCCTGTCCCCTCCGCCACTTTTTCAATAATTTACGCTCCTCATCAGATCACCTTCCACCCGTTCCTGTTGTGAGTGGCGCGATTTTGGCGCGCCACTGGGAGCGCGGACGTCTCGTCCGAACTGAGCGCTGAGCGCGAAACCCACCTGGGGCAGTAGGCCGACCGTCAGGGAGGGCTCATGCGCGGTCGTATTTGAGTCAACTGCGTTTCGCAGATTCTCCGGCCTGGCATGAGTTTAACGAGAAGTCACTTGCAAGGTGGTGTGACCAACAATGACACGATGGTCTTTGCTGAAGTTGCCTGGACGCGGCTGATCCAGTGGGGCATTCTTCAGATGGGTTTATTCCGGAAATCCTGAATGCGGCGGCAACGCTCGCAGATACTCGTAAATCGCCTCGATATCTCGATTCGTCAGGTCTTTGAAACTGGGCCACGCCATCACCTGTAGTAGATCATTTCCTGGTGAAGGCACGAAAGGCGGAAGATGTTTCAAGTCCGCTCCTGTCCGCATTACGGTCTCGAATTGCTCGAAGGTAAGGCCGGCTGGACGGCCGTTGTCAGAGCGCGGCCTCAGGTTTCGCGAAACAAATGGTCCGAAAGCGCTTCCACCTACAAGGTATTTATCCGGGTCTATGATTTCTGGTTGACCCAGGAAGGGGTTGTGTCCCGGAAGGTAAGGATTAAGATTCACAGTGTGACAGCCATTGCAATCTGCCTGCGCGTTGACGATGTAACTGCCTAAGCCCACCAGCGCCGGGTTCTTTTCAGAAATGTCGAGGGGTACCGGCGCGATTTCCAAGCCGCGCCTGATTTTGCTTTCATCAGTGCCTGGTCCCTGCGCGTGGCCTGACTGCTTGTTCATCGCAAATGCGATAAGAGCCACGACACCAACAAGCATTGCAATCGTTTTCATAATTTTCATAGTTGTCTCCTTGAGATTTAAGCCTCTTACTTGTCAGCTGACGAAACAGTTAACGAGCTTCACTCCCAGTCGCTAGCTGCTTGTCGTCGGTATTTTGGGAAGCGATGATTAGCCACCTCCCGGCACGCTTTTCCAGAACCCATGTGAAGATCCCAGCTCGGGGCTCCCCCGGTTTTCGATCGGGAATGACATCACCCTTTGTTTCCCAAAGCACATGAGCTATCACTAGATCCCATCGAACGAACCTGATGTGAGTTTCTTTCACCGTCAAAACGCTCTCTTTGAACATCGTCTTATGAATTGCTGTGTGACGGTTTTTGAACTCTGTTCGACCTTTTTCCCAACCTTTGCTGCCAACGACCGTCACGTAATCCACGTCTTCTGCCACTAACGAAGCTAGCTTCTCGACGTCGTGCCGATTCCAGCTATCCTCAAAACTTGCAGTCAAAGCCTCGATGGCTCTGCGGTCAGCGGTCGTTTGCTTCGTTTGCACGACGTTAGTTTGAACAGCGATTATGAAAACCAGAGTTAGGACAGTTCGCATTGTTAGGGCTCCTTTCTGGTAGCCGTCAGGATCACTTCAGCTCTCCTTCGAATGCACCATGACTGAAATTCCGTAATCGAGTGGTGCGGACTATAATCAGCGGGTAATCGTCAGGCATGACCGAAGCCTGACCAGATCCTGACCTTTAGCGATCTAACATTCAGACGCAGCTAATTGACCACCCACCAATGGAAAATTCGAAGCAGACGACCGCCCAGGTTCAGTGTTTCGATAATGTAGCCATAGATCGTTCCAATTTTCGTGTGCGCAAAGGAGAAGAATTAAAGGCACTAACGCCGCGCGCGTTTGATGTCCTCACCTACTTAATCGACCACCGCGGGCGCGTCGTTGAAAAGCAGGAATTATTTGAAAAGATTTGGAAAGAGACTTTTGTCAGTGACAATGCGCTGACGCGGGCGGTTAAGGAGATCCGTCGCGAGCTGGGCGACGACGCCGGGGCGCCTCGCTACATTGAAACCGTTCACAAGCGTGGGTACCGTTTCATAGCGGAACTAAAGGATGTGCCCGCCGACCGGTTGGACTCTGAAGCGGCGCCTGAAGCTGCGATTTCGCCGGCCTCGATTGAGTTAGGAAACCAGCCGACTCAAGGACCTGCAGTCACGAGGCTCAAAACACCCAAGGTCGTGGCAGCACTTGTCTTCGCCGCATTGGTGATCGTTGTTGCTGCCATCATCTATTTCGCTAGGACTGAAAAGGCGATACATTCGCTAGCCGTTTTGCCGCTGGAAAACGCGAGCGCTGATGCCAGCAAAGACTATATGAGCGATGGCATTACCGAGAATCTCATCAACAGCCTGTCGCAACTGCCACAGTTGAAAGTCATACCACGCACTACTGCCTTTCGATACAAGGGCCAACAGATTGATCCGCAAAAAGTAGGACGCGACCTCGGTGTTGATGCCGTGCTTACGGGGCGGATCATTCAACAGGGCGATGATTTGATCGTGCAGGCTGAGCTGACAAACACCGCGGATGGATCGCAACGTTGGGGTGGAAGGTATAGCAGAAAGGTTGCGGACGTCTTCGTGCTGCAGGAAGAAATTGCGAGGGAGATATCCAACAAGCTGCGGCTGAAATTGACAGGCGAAGATGAGAAGCGACTTACGAGGCGTTATACAGACAACGCAGAAGCTTACGAGCTTTACCTTAAAGGACGCTATCACCTGAACAAGCTGACGCCACCAGAAGTGCAAATCAGCGTCTCATATTTTCAGCAGGCGATTGTGATTGACCGATCCTACGCGCTGGCTTACGTCGGACTCGCGGCCGCGTATCATGCGCTAGCACTCTCGGTTGATATGCCATCAACCGAATTCTTTCCAAAATCAAAAGCCGCGGCGCTACAAGCAATCGAAATTGATGAGGGGTTGGCCGAAGCTCACGCCGTTCTTGGTTTCGCAATTTTGTTCTACGACTGGGATTGGGCATCTGCTGAGAATCAATTCAAACGAGCCTTGACTCTGAGTCCGAACAGCGCTGACAGTCATTTTTCCTATGCTGGTTTTTTGGCCGTATTGGGTAGGCATGACGAGGCACTCACCGAGATAAAGCGCGCCCGAGAAATCGATCCACTTGATCTGCGAGTCAATACACTGGAGGGGCAGTTTCTGATTCTTGCCGGGCACACCGACGAAGGGTTGACAAGGTTACAAAAGACTATCGAACTCGAACCCAACTACTTCCTCGCTCATTTGTTTGCCGCAAATGCTTATATTGAGAAGGGAATGTATACAGAGGCGGTCACGGAAGCGACCAGCGCGAGGGATCTTTCGGGCGGGAACGCCGAAGCTATTGCGACCATTGGATACGCCTTAGCGAAATCGGGCAGGCCCGACAAGGCCAGGATCGCACTTGAGCAGTTAAAGAATCGTTCAGCCGAGCGTTATGTTCCGCCTTACAACTTCGCGCTTATTCATAATGGCCTGGGTGAACATGATGAAGCATTGGCCTGGTTGGACCGAGGGGTCGAGCAGAGAGATCCGAAAATGCTTTTCCTAAGAGGTCGAGCGCAATGGAATAACCTGCGCGACGACCAGCGCTTTCAAAACCTCTTGCGGCGCATCGGTTTTAATCAGTAGATAAAACTTCTCAAAGAGCACCCGTGCACGTCAACAGACCTTGGCGCTCAGATGGCTCGCTGATGGAAACTAACCTACCATTGCCTCGATGAACAGTTGCCGGCAAGAGTTTTTCAAGCTCTCGTAGCAAACCCGGCTCTGTTTGCTTCCACCCTCCTGGTTGTTGCTGACGAAGAGAAAAGCGGACTCTTCGACCACATCTCCGGCTCGCTATCGCCCAGGGTCGCGCCGACATTTGCTGGACTCATTAATCCCACCCGGCCAGCGATTAAAGCGCCCACCATACCCATTCCAGCATGCAACGGGGATAGCTCAACGCGCCGGAGGGGGCCACGCTCATCCCATGATCCACGGCGCTGTAGAATGCAGCGCGGAGAAGAGTCCGCCGTAGGGATCGAGGCGCAGAGCCAGAGCATCAAGGGCGTTTAGAAACCGAGGCAAATTAAAAAACGGGGTGGCCACTAGCGCCACCCCGACTGGGAATCGCATCGAGGATTCCTTTTACTTTGCTTCGACCACCGACAGGATATTGCCAGCGGGGTCTTTAAACCACGCGATCTTCGGTCCCGGACCTCGCATGATTCCTTGATTGTCTGTCTTTAGGTCCGGTAGATCATAGTGCTCCCGAGGCAAGCCAAGCCTATCCAATTCGGCAACGGCTTCTTCAATATCGTCCACAGAAAAATTCAACACTGTGAAAGACGCCGGTGTGTGGTTTGGCTTGGAATAGATGAACACCGAATTTCCCTCGAGGCTTAGCTCCAGACCCTCCTTCGTTTCAGACACATCAAGTCCAAGTGTTCCGCCGTAAAAATCTTTGGCTTTCTTCAGATCATTTACGGAAAAGCTGCAAAACGTCTCCGCCTCCTTAAACATGTCGGAGGCTTTCTTCCTGCTAGCTTTTTGTGCCCCTTGTGCTGTCATCGCTGAGTCTCCTTTCGATTGCCGGGTGTAACGTTAATGATCACCAAGTCAGCTTGCACGGATCTGTGTCCGGCAAGACTTCGCTTCTTCGAGTTCATCGCGAGTTATGTTCCTTCACGTTGATATTAGATGCCTTAACACCTTGCAACCTCATCGTGATTCTTCGGTTTCCTTATTACGATTTAGTGGCAATGTCTTGGAGCGGCAGATGCCTCGCCCAAAGTCGCGAGTCATCAATTCGGCTTTGCCGATGTCGGCTCTTCCGGTAAGTCAAAGACTTACCGCGCACCGCCGGTGGCAAAGCCATGAGCCGAAGTTTCGAACACTGAAGTAGTTCAGTTGTTGACCAGGCGTCATATTAAGAGTTCTCGAGGTACGCCAACTCCAGCCACCGTTGAACTTCGGCGTCCACATCGTCGCGGGTCGCAAGCGCGATCTGGACGCGCATCGTGTGGTGAATTCGAGAGGGCTCCAGTCGGCCTTCAGCTTTGCAATTCTCAAGTCGAAGTCCAAGATCCAAACGTTTCTTCGCGGGCTGCACGCGTGCGAAGGTCCGCCGCGGTGCCACCAAAGAGACATAGGTCTTCCGCGCCTGGATAATTAATTCGCCGCATCGCGCTGCCGCGAGAATGACTGCGTCATAAATTGGCCTTAGCTGAGGGCGATCGGCGTACTGTTTTTCGATCAGTTCATCCGCCGTCGCGAGGATGAAGTCTGGGTAGCCGAATCGTTCCATTACGAGAAGCGATTGGGCATAGCCGGTCACACCTTGCGTCGAGAGCCAGGCGCGAAGGCCACTTTTATCCTCGATGGACGCGCCCAGTATCCGTTGGTTCCAAGTCTCCAGCCCGTCATTGGTCTGCTTTTCAAGGACTCGTACCCACATCTCTCTGTTCCGCTGCCAGTCACGAATCGTTGGCATAATTTCGCTCCTTTCTCATGTCTGGAAAGCTATCTCCCTTGTATACACATGGGGCTACCTCAGAGATAGCAACATTCTTGCTTCTCATTCATACCGCGGCTTTAGCCCGGTGCTTTCGGATGTGCGTCCGTTCTCTAACCGTTTTAACGGTTTGTGGACATCGAACGAATGGTCATGCTGAAAACCGTTGAAACGGTTAAGCACTCATAAGTTCGCTTGTACACCGGGCTAAAGCCGCGGTGTGAATGAGAGACTCTCGAAAACCCTGAGCCACCGCTCAGCGTGTATTGCCGTGACTTAGATTCGCCTAACTCTCACGCCCCCTCAGTCCAGGACGACAACTAATTAATCCAAGCCCCATCTTTGAAGCTGCCTGCGAAGTTTTTCAGGTATACCGACTGGTTCTTTTGAAGGACTGCGTGCACTAGTTGTTTCAGCTTGATTGGTTGAATCGCTCGGAGTTGCCAGGAAAGCAAAACCGTCGCCCGTAGACCCGGCGATCTGACCGCCATTGTTGATGTCGCCAGCTATAAGAAGGTACGGAGAACCAGGAGCGGCCAGATCATTGAGGTTCTTGATCGTTGCGTTGGGGTTCTCCCACATGACCGCACGGAGTACCGCTCCCGCAGTTCTCGAGAACCCGACAATCTGACCATCCTCATTGATTCCGAATGCGGCGCTGCGAACATCGCCGGGGATCTGATCAAGCATCGTGGTTCCAGTTTCTTTGGTCCAAACAAATGCTCTGTAGAATCTCGTACCGTCTTGAGCTGCAGGTAAGGAAAAACCCACAACGACTCCATCGTTATTAATTGCTGTGGGCGTGTTCCAGGCGTGTCCTCCAAAGTCACCAATTCTGGTCGGAACACCATTTTCCCAAATGACCGCGTGTGCGGCGCTAATATCTCCCACTGCTATACCGCACGCACCCGAGATGCCTACCACTTGGCCTTTATCATTGATTGCGGTAGCTGCGCTCGTGCTATCACCAGGCAACGGCGGCAACTCCTGCATTTCGCCGTTTGGTCCCCAGATCACCGCCCTGAACTGAAGTATTTGAAAAGCTGTGTTACAGCTTGAATCGTGAACTCCATTCTCAGCCCAGCCCACTACCTGGCCGCGATTGTTGGCGCCAGTTGCGTAACTGTTGTAGCCACCGGGAAAAGGTGGCAGCGGTGTCATTTGGCCCTTTTCCCAACGAAAGCCTTTGCATATTTTCCCGGTAGGATCACCAGTCGCAAAGAAGGGGTAGCAAGAAAATAATTCCCCTAACGGGTTGTCCTCATCGGTATCAGAAATACCGACAATCAATCCATTATTGCTTTTGACCGGCCAAGCCGTGGCGCTGTTCGTGTTCGGCCCTCCGAGCGCGCCGAGATCGATTGGCGTCGAGCCTTTCCAAAGAGTCGCGCGCGAAACGGTGTCACCGGCTTTATTCGCGGTGCCGGTGACCTGCCCGCGATCATTGATACTATTCGCGCCCGCAGCGCCTCCAAGACCATCAAGCGTTACTACCTGGTAGTTTTGCGCAGCCAGGACAGTTGGAAAAATCAACAGCGCAAGTAAAACGAGTACATTAGTGCCTAAGGTTATTCTGCTCTTCATCTTGTCCTCCTCCGAATGTGTTTGATAGAGACCGGCGGGTTCGCAGGGGTTTGTCGGCAACCCTGGATGGGCGTACCTCACACGATCCAGATTGCGGGAAGACTCAGTGCGGATTAACCTAACTCGGAGACCTACGTCTTACTCGCCGATTTCGGACGCAACGAGCTGGAGGACCTTGCACAAAAAGGTTGGAATTCAGTCCGCTAAAGCGGACGAAAGCGTAAAGCCTGGGGGCGTAAGCCCCAGGTATGTCCAAAGCAATGACCGAGCCCGTGAAACGGGCGAAAGCATTTTGAGTGCTGTCTTTGCGCTGTCGCCCGCTTTCGCGGGCTCGTAGATCTCAACCCTCTCAGGACCTGCTGGGGCTTACGCCCCAGGCTTTATGCTTTCACCTGCTTCGCAGGCTGATTGAACTGCTAAGTTAATAAGGCTCGTCATTGATGTCCGAAAACGGCTACCTACGCGTTGAGAATTAACGTATGTTCGAGCTGATGCTTAGTAATCTATCGCTTGACCTTCGCGCGCTCGATCGCGCTCGGATCAGCAGGGATCCCCGTTTCGACGGAAAGTTTTTCATCGCGGTGAAGACCACGGGGATTTATTGCCGGCCCATCTGCCCTTCCCGAACTTCAAAGAGTCGAAACGTGCGCTACTACGCAACGGCGGCGGCCGCGGCGGAAGCGGGGTTTCGACCTTGTCTGCGCTGCCGGCCGGAAGCAGCTCCCGGAACACCCGCGTGGCTGGGAACGTCGGCGGTCGTTCGTCGAGCTTTACATCTGATTGATGAAGGCATTCTTGATAACGGCTCCGTCGACGACCTGGCCAACAAGCTGGGACTGGGCTCTCGTCATCTGCGGCGTCTATTCCTGCAGCATGTGGGAACATCACCGATTGCCCTTGCTCAGACCAGACGGCTTCACTTTGCTAAGCGGTTGTTGGATGAGACTAACTTGGGGATAACCGAAATTGCGTTGGCGGCAGGCTTCGGAAGTCTGAGGCGTTTCAATACTGCCTTTCGACAGACTTACGGTCGGGCACCACGCGAGCTTCGCAAACACCAGCGCTCCGAGCCCACGTCGGAAGCAGCTGGAGAGGTGGTCCTTAGACTTGCCTTCCGTCCCCCTTATGATTGGAAACAAGTGCGTGATTTCTTAGCAGCACATGCTATTCGCGGAGTCGAACGGGTAGATGATCATGGATATGCTCGAACAGTTCCCGGAGACCATGGTGCTGCGATCATTTCCGTGCGACCGCTTGAAGGCGAGGATGCGCTCGAACTTCGTGTGCGCGGAGCCGCGCCCGCCGCCCTCTTTCAGATCTCCTCAGCGGCACGACGTGTCTTTGATATGTCTGCCGATCCGGCTCGCACCACACTCGCGTTCCAATCCGACCCGCTACTCGGTCGCTTCGTAAAGCGCCGTCCCGGCCTGCGCATTCCTGGGGCCTGGGATCCCTTCGAATGTACTGTAGCTGCTGTTCTGGGGAAGGATGTTAGTTATGCGTTTGGACGCACCCTTACCGCCCGTATTGTTGAACATGCGGGAGAATGTATTAAGGAACCCGTCGCAGGCCTAACACACTTATTCCCTACACCCACGGCACTTACACGGGCGGATCTCACCGGGCTCGGTCTCCCCAAGACCGGTATTACCGCAGTTCAGGAAGTGGCGCGAGCGGTAATTGAGGGGAAGCTGGATTTTAGTGCCTCAACTGATTGCATCCACGCAGCTTTGTCTAAACTGGAGGGCAGGGGCAGTGGGACGGCGGAATATGTAGCTCTTCGGGCGCTCGGGGAACCCGATGCATTTCCCTGTACCGATGCCGTCTTGCGTCACGTCGCGGGTACAGCCAATCGACCGCTTTCAGCCTTGGAACTCGAGGAGCGAGCGGAGGCATGGCGTCCCTGGAGGGCTTATGCCGCAATGCAGCTTTGGAGCGCGGAGAGCGATCCCAACGAAGTGAAACGCGAGCAGCGAGATCAGAACCGATTACTCGCAAATGCCAACCCTGCTGCAAGACGTCACTGACTTGCCCTTACCTCAATTGATCTCACTTGCCTCTCACAAAGTGCCTAGCCAGCGCGTATTTTGACCGTGAGTACTTCGCCGCCGGTCGGAGCAACAGCGCTTGTTAACATGCTAAAAAATACGGAGTCGATGCAGTGCCCCTGACCCACCCTCACCAGATGAAACAGATCAGCACGCGGTAGTTACATTTACTTTGCCCTGTACCACTGTGACTTTGCTGGGCATGACTTGTACATGCGGGAGTCGAACCCGCTGGCGCAACGCCCCTGCACGCCACCATGAGGCGCTCAACTGAGCGCAATCCAACTTTACCCAGTTGGCGGGTTGTGCTCGCTTCTGTTCTCTCCAGCTACCGACTGCATCGTCCTGGTTATATCCGAGATCCCCGACTGGAGATCTCAGATCAATTCAGTTTGCCAGTTGAGTTCCTGAATGCGCGCGTCGAGCTCACGATATTCCTTTGCGAGTTCGTCGGCACGCCTCTGGATCTCAGCGACCTTGATTGTCGAGACATACTTAATTTCCGATCGCGTTAATCGACCCTGTGCGACCGCAGCATTCAAGGCTAGATTATTGTAAGCGGCGCGGCGCATAGCGAGTACGTCACGCTCGGCCAACACATCCGAAACCGTCTTGCCATTCGCTATGAAGGTTGCAGAGTTAGTTTTATTGATGCGCTTAATCAAATCGACAAGCTCAGCAGCAACGCCCTCCAGCTCCCCGAGCAACTCTTTCGGTTTCTCGGCTGGCTCATCGCCTTCCTGGATTTTCGCGTTCCCAATCAGTCTCGCTTGCAATTGCGCGAATCGCTTCTGAGAATCTGCGCGTAGGATCAGTGCTTCTGCTAGTTTCATTGTTCGTTACCTCCTCAAAAAGTTTCGAGTTTCGAGTTCCGGGTTCCGGGTTTCGGGTTTCGGTCTCTCAACTCGGAACTCGGAACTCGGAACTCGTGCGTAAGACTGGTCGGGGCGTGAGGCAAGCGTGCCTCTTGCAACTCCACGCTCCCAGACAGTCACCGTTCTGCCGGGATGAGTCACGCCCCGAAAAAAAATGAGATGGGGAGAAAGGGAGACGCGGAGAAAGGGACTAGCGTGTGTCTCCGCGTCTCCCCGTCTCCGTGTCTCCGTGTCTCCCCGTCTCCCCGTCACGGTGTGGTGGTCGGAGTTGGAATTGAACCAACCTCTCGGGTTTTTCAAACCCACGCTAATCCGTCTCAGCTATCCGACCAGAGAGAGACATTGCCGATTGCCAAATTCGGCAGGTCTTAGGCCTTTGGTCTTCGGTCTTTGGCGCCTTTGACCGACATCGTGGAAGCTCAGCCAAAGACCTAAGACCAAAGACCTAAGACCTGTTCTCGTTGTACACCCTTTCCCGCACGTCACGATCGTCGTGCACATCCAGAAAGAGGTACTTGCGCCATTCCGCGCGCGACTCGGCATAGTGGCAAAGCACCACCCGCTCCAGTTGCACACGTAACGCCGACTGGGAAGTCAGCAAAGGCATTCGTGCTTCGGCGGGAGTGCGATCACTCTTGCGGTTGTTACAAGAAACGCACGCCGTTACGACGTTCACCGGCGAGTTATCACCTCCGCGCGAACGCGGCAGGATGTGATCGAGCGTTAGCTCAGCCACGCCCTTTTTTTCCCCGCAATACTGGCAGCGAAACTTGTCGCGCATGTAGATGCGCAGGCGCTTCATGCCTGACTGCTCGCGCCGGCGGCGAACGTTGATGTAAGTGCGACGTCGAATCACCGAGGGCACAGGGAATTCATCGTGTGCAGACCGCAAGACGCGGTCACCATCCCATTCCTCGACAAAGACCCTGTTTTTAAGAGTCATAATTATTGCCCGCGCAACACTGACGGTGCCGAGCGGTTCGTAAGTTTGGTTGAGCAGCAGAACTCTGCCATTGAGTGTCATCACTCGACACCTCCTTTATAAGAAAATTAGGAATGCGGAACGATGAATGATGAATGCGCTATCGCCTCCGCATTCCGCATTCATCGTTCATCGTTATTGGTTTGAGCGCGCGGTGAGACTCGAACTCACGATACCGGATTTGCAATCCGGCGCCTTAGCCGCTTGGCGACGCGCGCGTGTACCTTGCCGATTGGCGATTGCCAATTGGCGATTGGTTTTTCGATTCGCAGGGAGAGTGCGGGTACAGTTTACTGAGAGAGGATCTCGTACCTGTTTGGCCAATCGGCAATGGGCAATTGGCAGTTGGCAATATTTTTGGAACGGAAGGAGAGATTCGAACTCTCGAGACGAGTTTGGAAGACTCGCATGTTTCCAGCTACATCACTTCCGCAGGTGGGCCCAGATTTATCCTTTGACGCAAACCACTTGTTTGATCTCAGCGACGACTTCAACCAGATCCTCCTGGTTCTTCATTACCGCTTCGATCGATTTGTAAGCGCCGGGAATTTCATCCAGCACGCCTTGATCTTTACGACACTCAACGCCTGCCGTTTGCTTCGCCAAGTCTTCACGTGTGAAGGCCCGCTTAGCGGCACTGCGCGACATCTTTCGTCCCGCACCGTGCGAACAAGAGTTGAAGCTCTCTGCTGAGCCACGTCCCTTCACGATGAACGACT
>DASSCX010000186.1:0-6773 GCA_035697425.1 Pyrinomonadaceae bacterium
TTTGCATCACGATGCCCGCGATCGCGATCTGTTCACTTAGATACATCGGATGGCGAATGATTGCGTAAGGCCCGGTGGTTATTAACTTCCGTGCTTCCGGCATCATGCTAAAGGAGCGGCCTAGTTTGCTTAGTGCTACCAGGGCCATCAGTGTGCCGGCACAGAGAAACAACGATCCGGCGACTGCCTGCCACAATGAAGGCTGGCCTTGGGGAATCGCCAGCAAATAGAAGAAGAAGCTTCCCAGCAAAGCCATGGCCCGGGGACGCGCGCCCTGCGTTTTCTTGACAGGGCGCAAACGCGTTACGAAAAGCACACAGTGCAACGCGACAAATACAACTACAAGACTCTTGGCAGATACAGATGCCCAGAATAGAAAGCTGCCCGTCTGCTGATAGCGATTGACTAACGAGATGACGCTCCTCAAGTTGTCCATCAGCAGGTAAACGAAGAATCCACCAGCCACCACGCGGCAAAAAACATCCCACAAAGCCTTGCCATCGAGGTAAGACTCCGGGGCCGACAAATCTGCAATTTCAGTTTCCATATTTTAGAGACTCCAGCTCATGACTTTTAAACTAGGCTGCTATTCCAAGGTTCTGCCTCACCGGCTTGCGGCGCACTTTCCAGATAACTGCATCCACCAGGTAGTGATGAAAATTGATCGCCTGAAAAGCAATCGCAAACAGCGGCAATGCGGTCGCGGTGGCGACCGTCAGCCAGTTAAGCGAATAGTGAAGCGCGCCATAAACCGCTGTGGAAATCAACAGACAGAGCCCCACATAAACCATCCGATGGTGCGGCTGGCTAATAAATGAAAGCAGCTTATGTTTGACGTCAATTCCATTCTTGAAGCGATTGGTATTGAACATCCAGACCGTCAGGATGTATTGGCAGTTATGCCAGATGGTCAAGACCAACCAGCCATGATTTATGTCTTTGGTCGCCAGATAGCCGACAGCAAAAATAGTTAAATGCGTGCTGATATAAAGCGTGTGCGCGAATGAATACTTGCCCTCGATTAGGGATTTCAATGTTTGGGTCATCCACCAGGCCGTAATCAACACGGCTGCAAGTCCTGCCGCTGCAACCAGCCAAAACGGCACCGGTACGATTCGCACTTCATTGAAGAGAAACTGCTGCGGGTTTTGATAGGAACGGAAAAGGATGCCCCAAAGTGGGAGGGCATATATGACCAGCTTATTCAACAGGGCGTCCTCAAGACCTGCTTTACGCTGGTAGATCCGGGAGATTCCATAGGATTGCCGGGTGTAATGCCACCACTGCCAATAAAGGTAAACGGTGGTTAAGATCCAACCGCCAAAAAGGAAGCAAGCCAGAAACACAGCCCCGAGGACAATCAACGGCAACCAGGTAACCAGGAACTTATGTTCGCGCAGGCTATCGCGATCGAAGGTCAGTCGCGTGAAGGTGGAAATGACATGGTGATAGCCCAGCAGCCAGGCATTAAGAAAGAAGGCGGCCGGAAACAGTCGGGGATTGGCAACAACCGTAAAGCCTGCCAGTAGAGCGACGGTGCTGATGCCCACAACATATGTAAGATCAAAAGGAACACTTCGCAGCCAGCCACTGCGAGGAGCATTCAATGTGAGTACTTGAGCCATATGGATCGATTCGAGCGCGCTTTGATGAATTCTGTTTAGAGTCCAACGGCCCGGCTGATGTAGTCGCCACAGTCTTCAATTACGCGCGAGATGCTGCGGTCAGAAACGAAGAGCACCAGACCGAGGGCCGCCGCCAAAAGAATCACCAATCCTGTCACTGTCTTACTACTCATGATGGCCGTCTTCGTCGCTTGAGGCGTCAACCTTCTTCGTGTCCGCTACGGTTGAAATCGATTTGACGTCTTTACTATCTAGAAACGAAACCAAGCCACCCCGGCGGTACCAAATTCCCTGTCCTTCTTTCCAAGCTTCATCAACATCGAGGCTTGTCCCATCGTTTAACTGAATGACGGTCCTTAGGTTCGGCTCATCCTTATGACCCCCCGTGCTGATCGGACCCTGATTCACCTTCGTCGGAGCCGCAGTTTCCTTCACTTCAGCTTGCGTTTCCGGTTCGGGTGAATTCTCCGCCTCGGCTTCCTCGAGCGGTGTTGCTGATGGCCGTGGCGCTGGTTCAGAAGGTATCGTCAGTGTTTGGCGAGTGGCTGGCGCCGCTTGCAGCACTCGCGCTGATGATTGGCGAGACTCCGGGGCTTCTTTGTTGGCCACACTGTAGACAACAAAAAGTGCGGCACTAATCAGGACTCCGCCGAGCACCCCCACGAGCATCATTAAGGAACGCTCGTTGGGATTGCGCGTAGGTGTCACAGGCGCGCTAGCCTCGACAACATGAATCGTGGGATCAGCCAGAAGCTTTCGCCCATCAAGCTCGCAGAACTTTTCCGCGTCATCGTAGGCTTCTAAACATTTAGGGCACCGCTTCATTTGTTTCTCCCGCGCGAGGTAAGGCACTCACTCGGATGACCCCCAGGACTAAGCCCTCCGTCTGCTGGCTGTTCGCGGCGCGCGGGTTCGCACTGCCCGCCGAGCATTTTCAGAGCCGCGGGTGCCGGGCGAGGAGTTCAGCATGTTTCTTTGCCGCAGTTGGTCGGCGTAGTGATATATAGCCTGTTCATCCAGTTCTTCGTGCTGCGTCTTTGCCGATGGCCCGTAGGGCGCATTAAGCATTGCCTTCAGGACTGGCTCGGACACTCCCCGACGCTTCAAATCTTCCAGCACAGGAGGAAACGTATCAAAGACACAAGGCGAAGAATTGATAGCGACAACGATCTCGCCTTCCGAGACGCGCTTCTCAACCATGACCAGGATGTCTTTGTTGCTCAACGGAGTGACATCTGAGGCCCCGTCATTGGCTGAGCCCTGTTGGGCGAGCGCGGGAACGGGCGCCAGAATTACAAGAAGCGCAAAACCGATAATCAAGAGGTATATCTTCACGGCAATTTCCTTTCGAGTTATGAGGGCCCCCGGGGCCCTCTTAGCCTCGACGCAGGGCAAAGTGGGACTAAATCAGGACTCACTTAAGCAATGAATATGCCAGCAGCAACTGACCAAAGGACCACACTTCCCCCCCAATTCCTACGCCCATCTGCTCTTCTGCTCGTTTAGCTGTGACGTTTTAGCGCAACTGCTCGCGAGCGAGCACCGCAGCTCGGTCGCAATAGAAGTGCGCACGACCGCGAGTGGGGAATCTCCCTTTTTTGATCAAGCCCGATTGCCGTTGAATTGTTGTTTGTTTGCTTTGAATGGACTGGCGACGCTCGCGCCCCGGCAGCGATGAGGGAAGAGTTCGGCACGACCATTGCTCCTCTCCCGACCACCGCTGGAGTGTTGCCGTGATCGGCAGGAAGCGTTCAGCTCAGGGTTCCTGGGATGACGCCTGCATTCTCAGTGTTATGGATCGGCCTGAATGTGATGTGCGAATCATGTGGGCCTCAACTCGAAACAAAACCCTTCAAAGGAGCTAACTAAAATGTTCAAGAACTTTCTTATGGATGAGACCGGTGCTGAGTTGGCTGAATACGCAGTCGGCGTGGCCCTCCTCGTTGCTATCGGCGTGGTCGTCTACGAAGTACTCGGAGACGCGATTTTTACCTCTAACACGGATACGGGAACGGCCATCACTGGTGCGTCTTACACCGCTCCGTAATGAGCTTCCCAAGTTGAGATGGTGGAGGGAGAGCCTCAAACCATAAGGCTCTCCTTTCTAAAATTGAACTCCTATTCGAGGTTTTAAATCATGAGCATGAAACAGAATGTCCTGGCCTTTCTGCTAAGCGAGCAGGGAGCCGAATTGGCTGAGTACGCGGTGGGCGTCGCTCTGTTGGTCGCGATAGGCGTGGTTGTTTACACACTGCTCGGCGATGCAATCAACGATTCGAACAGCGGGGTGGCAGCTAGAGTGACCGGCGCAACATGGACCGCACCGTAAGTTCTACCAACAAGGATCGGGTACGAGCCGGGGGGGGAATTTTTGAGCGGGAGTGAACTCAAGTGAAAAAACTTTTGCAGTTGCTTCGAGATGAGGACGGCGCGGAACTCGCAGAGTATGCCGTCGGCACCGCCATCCTGGTGGCAGTTGCCATCATCGTCTACGAGATCCTGGGCGACGCCGTCTACAACAAGATGAATGCCGTGGCGGGCGAGATCGATACGCCACCGCCTGCACCCTAACGTGAGTAAAGACTCGCTTCGCTGCGTGGACACTACTCGACGCGCGTTAGAGCGCGTGGGTAGGCCATGCATACCCTTTAGCGCACTGAGCATTAGCTGACTGGAACAAAACATGATGCCAGTTTCCCCTGCACTGATGAAGATCCTTCTTCTCGCACCGTTGTCGATACCGATCATCTACTTTGACGTTCGCTATCGACGCATTCCCAATCTTCTGGTCCTGGCCGCACTGGTTGCCGGCCTGACCATCAATATTAGCTACGCCGGACTCGACGGTGCGCTTTCAAGCCTCGCCGGCGCGGCTGTCGCCTTCTTACCGATGTTTCTGATTCACATCGTAGGCGCGATGGGAGCGGGTGACGTGAAGCTCTTCGCTGCTGTCGGTGCTGTTCTTGGCATCAAGCTCATCCCTGCCACATTTGTGTTGGTAGTGATGATTGGCGGCGTCCTCGCAGTTTACACAATGCTGCGCTCCGGCACCGTCTTCACAACTCTTCATGGAGTGGCGCGAATCTTCGTGGGGGTTTTGCCCGGTTGGGAGATGCCCCGCTTCGCAATTTCACCAGATCGTCGCCACACCATTCCTTACGGCGTCGCGATCATGTTCGGCAGCTTGGTGACGGCATTCTTGTTTCGAACGTAACGAAGGGCTGCGAAACGGCCCATTACAGCAATGGAGATAAATCATGAGGAATAAAAGATTGATTATTGCGCTGCTGGCAGCGATCGGTTTTGGATTGATCGCGGCACTTTCAGTGAGTCGCTACTTATCCAGCGCACAGGCCTACACCAAGAACCTTAACAACGTAGTGGTTGCCAAGGTCGAAATTCCGGTAGGCTCGAAGATTCTTCCCGAGCAACTCGCCGTGGCGCAATTTCCCCGCAACGTCACCCCCGAGGGCGCCTTTCCCGTTATTGATGACAACGTGATCGGTCGCGTGGCAATAACCCGAATTTCCGCGCGCGAGCCGATCACCGAAGCGCGCCTCGCGCCGGTGGGGGCAGCGGGTGGCTTGCAGTCGGTAATCCCGGAAGGGTATCGAGCCATGACCGTGAAGGTCGATGATGTCGTCGGCATCTCCGGATTCATCATGCCGGGCACCTTAGTTGACGTTGTGGTTGTGATCGATCCGCCTACCAAAGATGGAAACCAGTCGAAGGTTTCAAAGATCGTTTTGCAGAACATCAGGGTCCTCGCCAACGGTCAGAATATCGATAAGCCGAAGAACGACCGCGAAGCCGAGCGAGTGAAGGCGATCACCTTGCAGGTAACGCCGGAGCAAGCCGAGAAGCTGGCGCTTGCGGCTACCGAAGGCGACTTGCAACTCGTGATGCGGAACTCAATCGATCAAAACGACGAGGCCACACCAGGCGCGAACAAGGCTTCGTTGCTCTCCGGCGAGCGAGCTATGCCGGTGCCCGAACCAGGTTTGGGCTCGAAAGAAGCTAAGCCTGCGCCGGCAGTTCGCCGGAGCCGGCCGCGGGCCACGGTCGCGAGTGCTATGAAGATTGAGAACCCCCCCATTGCTCCGCCGCGCCCCAGCGTCGAGGTAATCGAGGGTGCCAAAAAGCGCAACGTAGATTTTCCGTAAACCCGGTCAGAAACAAGATCAATGCCGTGTCGCCAGCAGATGGGCGTCAGACATCAACTCCAGTGTTCGTAATTTAAGGAGCCACAATCATGATCAGATACTATTCTCGCAACCACTTTCTCATCCAGCTGCTGCTCGCAGCGCTGATGATGCTCAGCCTCGCTGTGGCATTACGTGCACAAGAGACGACGTATGAAGCGTCTTTTGAGGGCGCCAACAAAGAGGCGACACCAATCAACGTCCTGGTGGGACAGTCCCGCGTAATCAATTTCGATCGGGCGATTGGCCGCTTCTCGATTTCGAATCCCGAGATCGCCGAGGCAGTCATGGTGAGACCCAACCAGGTCCTCGTAAATGGCAAGGGCTTTGGTCAGGTGAACTTCATTGCCTGGGAAAAGTCGGACGATAAATTTATCGTCTTCGACGTTTTCGTCCGCGCCAACCTTTCGCTGATCGACTCGCAGATCCGCGCGTTGTTCCCTAAAGACGACATTCGCCTCAGTCAGGCCAACGGTTCCGTGGTTCTATCAGGAACTGTCAGCGATCCCCTGGTTGTCTCTCATGCGGACAGCGTGGTGCAAGCGGCTGGGTTCAAGACCGTCAACATGCTGGCATCGCCGGTTAAGGATGCCACTCAGGTGCAGTTGCAAATCCGCGTTGCCGAAGTAAGCCGCAACAACGTTAAGGACTTCGGTCTGGGCAATGCTTACCAGTCAAGTCCGGGGAACGGTGGCTTCATCAGCAGCGGCGGTAGTCCCTACTCTGTTGGTTCCGTCAACGGCGGCAACATCTTCGGCACAGTCGCCAGCAGCGCTCTGAACGTCTTCGTGATGGGTGGGAATACCTACAACTTCCTGCGCGCGATGCAGACTCAGGGCAAATTACGCGCCCTAGCCGAGCCAAACTTGATCGCCATGGACGGACAACAAGCGAGCTTTCTCGCAGGTGGTGAGTTCCCGGTCCCGATTGTCCAATCCGGTGGTGG
>DASSCX010000187.1:0-5796 GCA_035697425.1 Pyrinomonadaceae bacterium
AGTCCCATCCAAAGTTGATAGCCTTCACGACTGCCTGACGAGCAGATGTTAGTGTGCGAATTGTGACCGTCTACTCCCCAGGCTGCGAGAATACGTTCGGTGAATCCATCTTCGCCGGGGCGCCCAACGTGATACATGATCTCGTCGCGGCGATCGTCAACAATCGCATTTCTGATTCGCGCCGCAATGTCATCAAGCGCGTCGTCCCAACTGACACGTTCCCATTCGCCCGCGCCGCGGTTTCCCCTCCGCTTCAGTGGATACAAAATCCGATCGGGATCATTGATCTGATTTAGTGTCGCTGGCCCTTTGGCGCAGTTGCGACCACGTGAACCAGGGTTCTCAGGATTGCCTTCAAACTTGCGAACCTCACCCGTGGCTGTGTCGATGTAGGCGAGCAGTCCACAGGCGGACTCGCAGTTGAAACAAGTGGTGGGAATTAAAGAGAAGTGGCGTTCTTTGCGCTGCGGCCAGGCAAGCGGATCGAGTTCGGTCCAATTATCCCAACGCTCTTTTGGTGGGAAGGCAGCGAGATGACTCCGCGACGGGCCCGGATAGAAAGTTTCGCCTCGAGCTGCGGTAGGTTCGCGAGCGGCGCTGACAGGCTCTTTCATGGGTTCGGGTTCTGTTGCGTTCATTCAGCTCGTTCCGCCCTCAGCGAGCATTTCGTTTACGGCCATCGTCCAGCCCGGCAGTGCAGGTTCAGCGTCAGCAACCTCATTTGCTTTGTAAATCGTCGGATTGGTGGGAGCGGTAACTCGATAAACTCGCACCACGTTCTGTCGCAGCACATCAACATCCCACACGACTAAAGTGCCGGCCGCAAAGTAGTCGGCGCGTTTCTGTGCCATGCGCTCTTCAGCTTTTGGTCCATATTCGTCCGTGCTTCGTACCTCAACTGCAAAGATGGGTGCGCCCTCTAGAAACAAACCGCCTCGCAATTCACCCTTGTAGAAGGCAGCCTCAGGACTGAATGAGCGTCTATTGGGAAGATTGACTATGAAACCCACGTTGTCAGGAAAAGCGTAACCGCCTCCTTCCGAGCGTTCATAGTCATCAAGACTGCGATAAATTCTTCCGGCAGCACGGGCGGGTACTCCTCCGGTGGGGGACATAAGTACCAACTCTCCGTTGACGAGTTCCGCTTTCCCGTTTTCAGGAACGCGGTAGAGGTCGTCGATTGTCGCTTCTGTAGTCATGAGGTTATTCAAGTCCGATCAAAATTCTAACCCGCACTGGTCACAAGCTGCCAAGGCAATAGTGAAAACCTGGGGAATGAGGTCAGTACCAGCACGCGGTAGCGGGTGGGCCGGCACGTCAGCACTCAGCCTTGCGCGGTAGTAACTTCATCACCGATCCTTTGGATGGCGTAGCGCAAGACTTGAATGCTAAGCGTATCGGCCCACCGGCTACCGCCTGGTAGTACTGACCCCAACTAATCGGCAATCGCCAATCACCAATCGACATTCAAAAAGAACCACCCGCTATGGCGTGGGAAGTGACCTCATCAAGCTACGCCAGCGGCACTGACTGCCCGGCCTGCACATACGCGTTCTCGTAAAGCATCAATCCAATCAAAGCCATTGGCGCGCCACCAACGCCGAGTGCCGGGCTTACGTAGCCCAGCAGCGCAAGCAACGGCAGCAGGCCACCGAGCACCGAGAGAATCACTCCGAGCCAGAAGTCGCTCTTGTAACGACCCTGCACCATTTCCCAGATTGCGAGTCGCGCATGCGCCGTGGGGTGCGTCAAGGAAACTTCACCGCAAATCATCAACACGTGCAGCAGGCTGGTGATTGCCAGAAGCCAGAGCAAGGGCATAGTGACGCTGGATTCAATTCTCGTGTCCAGTTCAAAACGCACTACGAAAGGCGGGAGCACAGCAGACCCAAGCAGCAGCGCCTGGACCAGAAGATGCGGCGGGAGCAGCGGGTTCTGCCACATGTCGCGCGCCTTTGCCTGCGCGAATAGATACGCGGTGTAAACGGCAGTCAAGACAGCGAGCGGCAGTCCGGGAATCATCAGCCAGCGATGCAAATAGAATGCGCCCACCCAACTCGCAATGAAATGGAACAGGAGCACAAGGGTGTATGCCGCGATGATGAAGGCGCCCTTCACCAACCAACTGCGCCACTGAGGACGCGTGAAGATGAGATAAAAGCGCTCAGGGTGTTCCAAATCTAAAAGCAACAGTCCGCCAGTGAGCGCCAGGAAAAAACCCGCGAGTAGCGGCGCCACCCAAACCCAAATCACACTTTCCGGACGAAGGTAACCAAAGAATACGAGCAGCAAAGGAACGAGATAAGCTCCAGCGGCAATTCCCTTTGTCCAGGTATAAAGACTGACTTTCCAATCCCAGGGAATCGAGTGCGCAACGTCATAAGAAAGCAGCGCCGCTGCCGAGGAGTTGTTGTAATTGGGATTTCCCGAGACTACATGGGTGCTGTCTTCCAGTTGCTCACTCCACATGAACAAACCATTGTCAGGACGGCGCGCGGCAAGAGGATCAAGCGTCGCCTGGTGTGCTCCTTTATAGAAGAGCTTGGGGAGGGTTTCTTTTTCCGGGCGTCGCACATTAACGGATTCACGATTGACGATTTGCGCCACATACGACGTTGAGTCGTTCATGTCGCCAATCAGAATTGCCTGTGTCGGACAAACAACGACGCAAGCGGGCTCGAGCCCGATGTCTATGCGGTGCGCGCAGAAGTTACATTTTTCCGCTGAGTGATCTTCCGGATTGATGAAGATGGCGTCGTAAGGACAAGCGGCCATGCAGGCTTTGCAGCCAATGCAAATCGACTTATCGAAATCAACGATGCCGTCCGCGCGCTTGAACATGGCCGTCGTCGGGCAGGCGGTGACACAAGGAGCATGCGCGCATTGATTGCAGCGCGTCACCTGGTGCGCGCGGCGAGCCTGGGGAAAGACGCCGATGTCAACGTGCTTGACGTAAGTGCGCGTAACTCCGACGGGAACAATATTTTCAGACTTGCAAGCAGTGGTGCAGGCATGACAACCGATGCAACGCGTGTTGTCGATGACCTTGGCCCACTTAATCTGCTGCTGCTCAAGCATGGGTTTGATTAAGCAAAGAAGGAGCAGACTATAACACGATCGGCGATTGCCAAATGCCGATTGCCGATTCGCGGATGTCGATGGCCAATTGGCGGATGTCGATTGTGGATTGGCTTCTTTCGTTGCGGACCAATCGGCAATCGGCAATCGACAATTGGCAATTGGCAATTGGCAATGTCATGCATTGACAAAAGTTCTCAGCCATATGAAATTAGACGCGGTTTAAGTTCGAACCTCAGTTGTTAATCGTTGGAGTAATTCATGCGAATTTTTAGTTCCGTTGCAATTCTAGTCCTCGCGATAGCGGCAGTAGGCCTGTTCGGCGCTTGTAATTCCACGGAGCGGACGGCGTCAAAAGTCGCACCCAGTTCAAATCCGGCGGCCCCGAACAAGACTAATCCGGCGCCAAATCCAGCCGACACCGCGCGCCGCGTTAATGTGAACGAAGCCCAAAACTTGATCGCCAGTGGCCAGGCGATGGTCGTCGATGTTCGCAATCAGGCGGCCTTTGATCAGGGCCACATCCCCGGTGCCAAGTTAATTCCGTTTGCCGAGGTTGCGGCTCGCAGTGGTGAGCTGCCGCGCGATAAGACAATCATTACCTACTGCTCTTGACCAAACGAACATACGTCTGCCGGTGCGGTGGACATCATGAAAACAAAAGGAATCCAAAACGCAGCAGCCCTCTTAGGCGGTTTTGACGGTTGGAAACAAGCAGGTTTGCCGGTCGACTCGAAACAGTAAAAACCGTTTCGAGTTCCCAGGTTTCGAGCTCGCTACCCCAAGTTGAGTAATTGTCTCCGAACGTCTTTGTCTGTGTTACTCCAATTGTGCTACGACCGATTCTCTAACGTTCACGACCAGACCTCTCGAAACTCGGAACTCTAAACTCGAAACTTAGTTTTACACCGGCTGCGCCACAAATGCCGGCAACGGTGTCATAGCCTTGCTCGCCGGCACGCACAGCACCGGACATGGTGCGTTACGCACAACGCGCTCGATCTCAGAACCAAGCACAGGAGTTCCGCCGAAGATTGAGGCGTGAACGTTCGTGCCAATCACGATCAAATCAACTTCTCTTGACGACGCCAGCCGCACCACTTCCTCATAAGGACGCCCTTCAGTGATGTGTGTAATAGCACGCGCACCATCTTCGCGCGCGAGTTGCGCCATTCGCTCCTGCGCATAATTGCGCAAGCGCTTCAGTGCCGAGAGCCCGCCCTCGGGAAACAAGACTGAGAGCTGTTCGAAGTAATCACTGATAACGTGAATCGCATGCAGCTCCGCGCCGGTCTGATTGGCAAGCTGAGTGGCGACATGGGTTGCCGCAGTCGACGAAGGACGAAAATTGGTGGCCAACAGAATGCGGTTCAGACGCAACTGACAACGACCGTCATCGGGTTCGACAAAGTCGTGTTGCGGGGGGCGGATGGTTAAAACCGGACAAGGTGCTTCCGCGATAATCTCTTCAGCGGTGGACCCCCAAAGCGCACGCGTCAGTCCCTTGCGACCGTGCGTCACGATCGTGACCAGATTGCTGCCGTAATCCTGCGCGGCACGTGCAATCTCACTGGCGGGCTCGCCGGCAACAATCACGGGTTTGACATCAAGTTCTTTGAAGAGCGGATCCGCAAGCAAATCGCGAAAGTCATCCCGCAGTTGTGAAATCCAGCGGTCTTCATTTTCGACAATGTGCTCCACTTGGGCCAGGAGGTTGGCGGGCACTTTCGCGTTTTGCACGCTCAGAACCACGACGCGTCCATCACCGTTGCGCGCAAATGCTGCGGCGTACTTCAACGCCGCGCGTGTGTGCGGCTTGAAATCAGTGGGAAACAAAATGTTGCGGAAGGGAAACACGGAAGCATTGTCCAAGGTCCAAAGTCCAAAGTCCAACGTTTGAACGCAAGAGGAAAGTGATTGGAAACAATTGGCAACGACTCATTTTTGAGTTCGAAGGATTGTTTTTTAGAGCTCATCCCATGCTGGCGGACATTGGACATTGGACGTTGGACGTTGGACACAAATATGCGAAACTCCGCCAGCTTTCCAGGCTACAGCAAGCGCAAGACCTATCTCGTTCGATTTAGGAGGCGACTCTCTTGCTCAAAGGACTCTTTCGCACCAAAAGTCTTGACGACATCCTGGCCGGGATCGGTGGACCTCAATTTGGATTAAAGCGCACGCTCGGGGCTTTCAACGTAACGCTGCTGGGCATCGGTGCCATCATCGGCGCCGGAATTTTTGCCACCATTGGCACCGCCGCCGCCGGCGATGCGGCCCGCCCGGGTGCCGGCCCTTCGTTGATGCTGTCGTTTGTGATCACGGCCATAGTCTGCGCTTTCACCGCGCTCTGTTATGCCGAGTTTGCTTCGATGGTGCCGATCTCTGGCTCTGCTTACACCTATTCTTACGCCACGCTCGGTGAACTGGTCGCCTGGATTATCGGCTGGGACTTAATCATCGAGTATGCAGTGGGGAATGTCGCGGTGGCGATTAGTTGGGGCAACTACTTTCGCACCTTGCTCTCCGATCTCGGAATAAACTTTCCGCTCTGGTTAGCAACTGACTATCGCACCGCCGCGAAGATCCCCGGCCTTTACGAAAGCGCACCTCACATCTTTGGCATTCCCATCGTATTCAACGTGCTGGCTCTCGGTATCGTGGCGTTAATTACGATTGTGCTGGTCTGGGGTATTAAAGAGTCGGCCGGGTTCAATG
>DASSCX010000188.1:0-16654 GCA_035697425.1 Pyrinomonadaceae bacterium
CGGGTATGCGAACAATCACCTTGCTCCTAATTCTCAGACCAATCCTACTGAATGGGCTGCCAGGGTAGCGGGATGGACCAATGGTCGCATTCTGACTGTCAATCACAGCACTGGGGACATTACATTCACACCTTTAACAGGTGGCCTTATCTATCGGCAGTTTAACCTCTACAGGTTCGGTGCTACGGCCGGAACATACACTCTTTCCTGGATGGGTCAGACAACAGCGCCGATTGCGTGGAACGCCACAGCCGCTCAAATCAGAGACGCGCTTATTGCATTGTCAAATGTTGACCCGACGGATGTGGCGGTAAGAAGTGCGGCTGAGCATGGATATCCATATGCGGATTATACAATCTACATGGATCGGGCTGACGATGGCACTAAAGGCGGACGCTGGGCCTATCCAACACCAGTCAACCGGATGACTGTCAACAGTTCGCTAAGTGGAGGTAACCATGCAGCGTTTATCGGGGAACATTCTGCTGAGAGTTATTCACGTCTTGAGAACAGCGCAAACGGAACAGTGGTAGATGTTCCCAGCAATGGTGCAGCGGTGAATTGGAAAGGATTTCAATCAGGAGAGATTCTCATTCAGCGAAACATAGTCTCTCATCCCCATCAATGGAGGGATGCAGGAATTGGCGTAGTCAAGGGATACGCTGAGATTAAAGGTGGGGACAACATCAGCTGGAATGGAAATGTGTTCACTGGCGAGCCAACAGGGTTTGTGGGAACGGTTAGGAATCAAGGTGGCGTGGTCCCTTGGGCAAACGACAACTATAGTTCTTATACAAATAATCTGTTTGATGAAACTGGCTATGTCTTTGCTCTAATTCTTGAAGACATGACTTATGAGTCAGGTAAGTCGCACGACATTGTAATTCACAATAATCTGTTTCTCTGGCCGGGCGGGTACGTTAATCAAGTCAACCCCTGGGCCAAGATTCAGAGCGGGTCAAACATAAGAATCACGCACAACACGATCTTTGGGGCTGGAAGGTTTATCGAAGGTTTCTATCTACAGCCAGTCGGAACGGGGCTTGTCATTCGCGATAACATAATCCGCCCTGCAAGTTATGTCTTTCCCTGCTCGGATGGGTCAGGCTGTTTCCCGAACGGCCCAGTCGGAGATCACAATTTACTATTGGACAACCTGAATCTCGGGACGGGAGTGACGGATAACTTCTTCGAAACACTGGGTGCAGGAGCAGGTTGGTTAGAGACTTCCCTTGCGGCAGTAGGATTTATGAACCCCTCCCCACGTCTAGATATGAGTGGAAACTATCGACTTAGCCCAAGTAGCCTCTATCATGCCGGCAATGCGCGGCAGGCAAGCGACGGTAAGGATGTCGGGGTGGATTTTGACCAACTGTATTACGCGATTTTTGGAACTGGGAACCCACCTCCCGCGCCGTCACCCACTCCGACACCGACACCGACACCAACACCCACGCCGACCCCGAGTCCAACACCAACGCCGACTCCGAGTCCAACACCCACGCCGACTCCGAGTCCAACACCAACGCCGACTCCAACACCGTCGCCGTCACCTACGCCGTCACCGTCAACTAATGCGTCTTTCGTCGGCTTGGATACGACTACAAAAGGTACTTGGAAGAATACCTACGGCAGTCAGGGCTTTAACACTATCAACGATACGATGAGCTACCCGAGTTATGCCCAGATAACGGTGACAGGCTACACCTCACCAACCTGGGATGATTCAACCACCGACGTACGTGCCCTGCAAAAGGCGGTGGGAACCGATCGAGTCGCGGCTCGCTGGAGTTCAAATTCATCCTTCATGATCAATCTTAATATGACGGATGGCCTTGCGCACCGCGTCGCGCTTTACTCCCTGGACTGGGATGGGAACAACAGATCGCAGCGAATTGATATTTTCGACTGGGCCACCAATACCTTATTGGATACCAGATCAATCTCATCTTTCAACGGAGGGCAGTACCTCGTTTGGGATATCCGGGGCCGAGTAAGGATAACAGTCACCCGGACTGGTGCTAAAACGGCCGTGCTGAGTGGCTTATATTTTGGTGGCGCAGCGAATCCGACTCCCACGCCCACACCTTCACCGAGTCCCGGTGGCAATAATGCTCCCACTGTGTCAGTAACCTCACCAGCAGTTAATTCCGTGTTCGGAACCGGCTCGAACATTACGATTCAATCGGTAGCTAGTGACGTCGATGGCACGGTTGCAAAAGTTGACTTCTTTACAAACGGCACTCTCGTCGGAACTGCTACCGCGAGTCCTTACAGCGTTGTTTGGAACAATGCTCCCAACGGAAACTATTCCTTAACCGCAAAGGCCACTGATAACCTCGGGGGAACGACAACTTCGAGTCCAGTGGCAATCGCGGTCAAGAATTCTCTGGCGAGCGTGGCTCGGGCGCGCGGTCGTGGTAATAATCTGCTCACCGATTTGGCAACCAGCCCCAACTACGGTGGCGGAGACGCGACATACGCCGCTGCTACTCTCTCGGCGGATCTGCTACTCCTGGCGAATGACGTGCAGACGGCATATTCCGACTTCCTTGCGGAGCAGAACACATTTGGCGCGGCAAGCTGGATTAACAGACAACTGCAAGCCGCACTTTACCTCTCGAAAGCCGATGCTGCCCTGGCGGCCAAAGTCGGAAACTCAAATACGGTTCGAAATAATTTGTTGCGATTGGTGGCCCACCTGGCAGTGTCGGAGGACTTGCTCCTCTACGGCAGCGTTTCTGCTGTGACTCAGGCTCAGGCAGCCGCGGCTAACGCGCGGCTTGATATCGCTATCGGCCCGGCAACGGCAGCCTATGCCGTGGGCGCTGCCGGGCAACTCGCACCGTTGAGTCTAGGCTCCATCTTTGGAGATTCCGCAACTTCACCGCTTAGTACCCAGACTCTTTTTGCGCCGATTGGAGCGGGCGGAACACTTCCCTATGAAGTTGCGGGAGTCACTGTCACGCTGGCTGGAAAAGCAGTCCCAGTATGTTTCGTAGGACCGGGACGAGTTTCGTTTTACGTGTCGCCGGAAATTCCCACCGGCACTGTTGAAGTGATAGTAACTTCTCCGGATGGGTTTGTTTCGCGAGGGCAAACCACCGTTGTGGCGAACGCTACCTGGTTATTCACTACCAATGAAACTAGCGGTGGCTGGGCCGTTGCACTGAACTCTGCCAACCAAATCCCCACGACCTTCAACGCGCTCACTCAAGAAAATTTTGGCTCCGACAAGCGCACACGGGTCTCACTTTTCGTGACTGGTATCAGTGGCAGCGCCGCCAATTCAAATCCGGGCAACGACATCTACGTTGACGGCTTAGTGCGGCAGAACTATGCCGAGTCTGTAAGCATGCAGGCACGACTGAGTTCCGGAGCGGTGATCAGTCTCCCAGTTGAGTTTGCCGGAAAGCAAGGTCAGCTACCGGGACTTGATCAGGTGACCTTCGTGATTACGTCACAGCTGCTTGGAGCTGGACCAGTGCGATTGACCCTTGTTGTCGGTAGCCAAAGAAGTAACGTCGGCACGATCGTCGTGCAGTGAGGTAGGCAAAAAGGGGAAGAGGGGAAAAGGGGAAACAAAAACAGCAAGGTGGAAAATAGGAGAATTGGGGTAGGGAGTCCCCTCTTCCCCTATTCGCTATTTCCAACCTCACATGTCGCTGCCCCCCTTTTCCGCTTTTCCCTTTTTTGCAGAAGCCTCGCCCCACTGCGTTCCGAGGCCTCCTGGCTCGGCTTATAAGCCGTACCAAGATCGTCGTGTAATTCCACGATGGCGACACCACCGCCCGCCAAAATTTGATTGCGCCTAATGTGGCTAATGATAAGAAGGACGACTTGAGAAAAACTTGAGGTTTTCGCCGGCACATTCTCGATTCTGGCACAAGTCTCTGCTTTTAAACGAGTTAGATACTGCTGGCTGGCCCTCGAAAATCTCGCACTCCCGATTGTTAGCATCTTTCGGCAACAAGCCAACTGACTGGGCATCCTTCGCTCGTCCCGATTCTGGAAACAGACTAACATTGGGTCTTTAGACCAGTTGCGGGCAATTTGGCTTTGAAGCTGCTACCGCACCTGATGCCTTTACCCCGGCGTTTCCAGTTGAACCTTATTGCCACTTAAGCTAAGCTCGGGTTGCTTTCCGGGTTTAGCCTTCAGATTTTGGTAGGCCCAAGGTTTTCTTAAGGGAACTTGCCCTTCTCTTTCGGGAACAGATCAAGGGATTCTAATGAGTGTCATTGCCTCCACACGTTTGTGGCGACCTCTCGCCATCTCTGCCGCTTTAGTTTTTGTTTACGGAGTTGTGCTCTCGAAATTGGGGCACGATTGGTGGACTGACGAAAACTACTCGCACGGCCTCTTAATCCCTTTCATCATTGGTTACATCGTTTGGACGCAGCGCGATCATTTCACGCGCGCGGAAACTCGTACCGGGACAGTGCTCGGCTTTGGCTTGGTGTTGCTAGCCTTGCTGATGTTGTTTGCCGGCACAGCAGGCGCGGAGCTCTTCATGCAGCGGATCTCTCTAGTGGTCATGCTGTCTGGGCTCGTGATCTTTTTCTGGGGTCATCGTCTCTTGAAGGTGATGTTGGTTCCCCTCGGCTTGTTGTTGCTGGCAATTCCCATCCCGGCAATCATCTTCAACAAGGTGGCGTTTCCGCTGCAAATATTTGCATCGCGTTGCGCAGTATGGTCCATGAGCCTGTGGGGAATTCCGGTTTTGCGACAGGGAAATGTGATCGAACTCCTGCCACGAGGCGCACGGCAAACGAGAAAGCTTGAAGTGGTTGAAGCGTGTAGCGGCATTCGTTCGTTAATGACTCTGCTGACCCTGGCGGTCGTGTTTGCTTATTTCACTTATCCCACGCCCACTGATGGCGACGACAATGGTAAGGGAAAGTTTTCGTGGCTCAAGAGCTATGCCTGGTGGCGTTCGGTAATCATCGTAGTTTCAGCAGTGCCGATCGCGATATTCACCAACGCGATGCGCGTTAGCGGCACTGGCGTGTTGTCTCATTACTATGGAACCGAAGTGGCGGACGGCTTCTTCCACTCGTTCTCAGGGTGGGTAATTTATATCGTCGCATTCCTGATGCTTTTTGCCGTTGCCTGGGTTACGGATCGGTTCCGACCGGCTCGCTACAAAACTTCGCGAAAGGCCGACCCGGAAGTTGATGGCGCTGCGCGGCGACAGGTCACAGCGTCGCCAGCGATTCAACCGGAGGGAATGGAATAACCAATGAAGAGTTCGCTGCGTTTTGTTTTACTACTTCTCGTCCTGCTGCTTGGCGGTGTAGTTGTAAACGCCTGGCAATACCTCGGCGAGGTTCCGGTGCAGCGCAAGGAGCTGAAGGACTTTCCTCGAGAGATCGGTCTATGGCAACAGCGCGGTGGCGATCAGTACTTTGATAAGGAAACCTTAAGCGTTTTGCGTGCCAGCGATTATCTGATGCGCGACTATCAAGGACTCGGTGGCATTATCGGGAATTTCTATGTGGGCTATTACGCGAGTCAGCGAGAAGGCGCCACTTATCACAGTCCACTAAACTGCTTGCCCGGCTCTGGCTGGGTGATGTCGAGTCCGGCAAGGGTCACAATTTCACCTGAAGGAGAGGCACCCTTCGAAGCGAACAGATACATCATTCAAAACGGTGGCAACAAACAGTTGTTGATTTATTGGTATCAGGGTCGCGGCCGCAGCACTGCCAGCGAGTACTGGGGCAAGATCTACACTGTGGTCGATAGCGTTCGACTGCGGCGTTCAGACGGAGCGATGGTGCGCGTGATGGTTCCGGTGGGGGCTTCAGAGACCACCGCCCTGGAAGCGGCAAAGAGTCTTTCAGAAAGTGCGGCGCAGGCGCTTCCGGAGTTCATACCGAACTAAGGACGGCATTGTCACTTCGCATCGAGCGATGCAGACCGAGAGGTTGAAGACAAACTGGAAGCACTTGTGAACCACGAGATGTTTCCGATTAATAGGAATCCGAAACTTATTAGCCATTTCTAAATTTGTCTCACTTAAGTGAGCCGACTTGAAGCGTTGCCCGCGAAAGGTTGGTTAGCTGTTGTGAGAAATAAGACGCGAGCGGTCAACGCAGCTCGCGATGGAGTCAAAACAGAATGAAAACGGAGTGCTCGAAATACCTGAAATACGCAGCCCTGCTGTCTCTGCTCTTAACCAGCCTTTTGGTCCTGTCCAGCTGCGCGAACCCCGAAAAAGCTAAAGCCGACCACGTTAGCAAGGGCGAAGCCTACCTTAAGGAATCGAAGTTTCAGGAAGCTTCGATCGAATTTCGTAACGCGGTCCAAATCGATGAGAACTTTGCGCCTGCTCACTGGGGTCTTGCCCGCGCCTATGAAGGTTTGCAGAGAGGCCAGGACGCGTTTGTGGAGCTGCGAAAAACTATCGACCTGGATGCCAATAATCTAGAGGCGCGGGTTAAGGTGGCGACTATTTACCTGGCGCTGAGTAAGGGAAAGCCGGAAATGCTTGCCGAGGCTGAACGGCTGGCCAAAGACGTGCTGCAGAAGGATCCTAATTTCATTGAAGGTCACATTTTGACGGGCAACATCTTATACGCCCAGAACCGCCGCGATGAAGCGCTCGTCGAGCTTAATCGGGCAGTAGAGTTAGATCCGAAACGCATCGAGTCCTATCTGAGTCTCGCTCGTTTTTACATCGTCACGAATGATCAGGCAAAGGCCGAGGATACTTTTAAGCGCGCAATTTCCATCAACAATAATTCCGCGCTCGCCCATACGGAGTATGGAAAATTTTTGATTCAGACAAGCCGATCCATAGAAGCAGAAGCTGAGTTGCAGAAAGCCGTCGAGGTAGAGCCTTCGAATCGCAATTCGCGTTATATACTGGCCGGCTTTTATCTCCTGACTAGGCAGCTTGATAAAGCCGAATCCGCGTACAAGGCGCTTGCTGATTTGGATAGGGACAGGCCGGAAAACCAGGCGATACTGGCCGACTTTTATTCGGCGATTAAGCGCCTTGATGACGCCGTTAGAATTTACCAGGAGATACTCGCAAAGTCGCCTGATTTCAATCAGGGTCGCTATCGTCTGGGCGAAATCCTGATTATGCGAGGTGACAATGAAGGAGCAACTGCTCAGATTAATGAAGTCCTTAAAAGGGATCCACACGATAGGCAGGCGCTTCTTCTGAGAGCACGAATGCGTTCTCAAACTGGCAAAACGAACGAATTGAAGGCTGCGATCGAAGATTTGAAAGACGTTCTGAGGCAAGAACCAAACTCGAAACTAGGACTTTACTTCATGGCCCAGGCTAATTTCAGTCTTGGCATCATCGATCAGGCGCGCGCCTTCGCGGCCGATCTGGAACGGAACTATCCCGATTATCTGCCCGCCAAATTGCTGCAGGCGCAGCTAAACCTTGCGGCCGGCGACACAAAAGGGGCATTAGCACTTGCCTCTGATCTGCTTGACCGTCTGGCAAAGACAGCACCGGACAGAGAGAATTCGCCTCAGTTGCTCGCTGAGATGCGAACTAAAACTTATATCGTACGGGGCGCGGCGTATTCCCAGCTCCGCAACACTGCGGCTGCGCGTCAAGACTTTGTGGCTGCGCGCGAAATTAACCCACGTAACTCGGACGCCTACATTAACCTCGCTGCGGTCGCTATGGCCGAGAACAAGCCGGATGAAGCCGTCGGCTTTTATGAAAACGCGCTAAGTATAGCCGCTACAGATTTCGCTGCTTTAGACGGCTTAATCAAGATCTATGCGAGCCGTAAGGAACTCGGGAAAGCCCACGCCAGACTGGATCAGGCGCTCAGCGCCTTCCCGAATGATGCCTCATTGCATTACCTCAAAGCACAGGTTTATGCCGCTGAGCGTAATCCACAGGGAACCGAGAGCGAACTACGAAAAACCCTGGAACTGGATTCCAATTACGTCGCTGCCTATTCGGCACTTGGCGCACTGTTCATCAATACAAAGCAGGAAGATCGGGCAATTGCGGAATTTAAGAAGATGGTAGAACTGCGGCCAGAGAATCCCACCGGGTATACCTTAATAGGCATGATCTACGACGCTCGCAAAGACTATGACGCCGCCGTTGAAAGTTATCGCAAGGCGTTGGAAAGAGATTCGAATGCCGTTATTGCCGCGAACAACCTGGCTTGGCTGTATGCGGTTCAGAACAAGGGAAATCTCGATGAAGCAGTACGATTAGCTCAGAGTGTAGTGCAAAAGTATCCAACTAAGGCCGGTTTCACGGATACCCTAGGTTGGATCTATTACAAGAAGGGTGTTCATTCCGTGGCGATCGAACAGTTACAGAAGGCTGTCGCGCTGGACGAAGCTGAGGCCAGGAGTTTCAACGTCTCCCCCAGTCCCGTTTATCGCTATCACCTTGGTATGGCGCTTATGGCTAAGGGTGACAAAGACGGTGCCAGGCGCGAGTTGGGGATGGCCTTAAAGTTAGGCGGTAAGGTGCGCTTCAATGACGAAGATGAAGCCCGCAAGGTGCTGGCAACTCTTTAAGAGCGCCAAGCCTAATGAATACGGAATCTTTGACTTGTGATTCCAACAGTTACCGGATCTAAAAAGAGGAGTGCTGTATGAGTGTTGAATTTCGCCAGCGAAAGCCCAGTGAGTATCTCAAGATCGCCTGGCAGCGTAAGTGGTTGATCATCCTACCGGCAATTGCCATCGCTACTGCGGTAGCGTGGGTGGTCTACCGGCTACCGGATGTTTACGAGTCGTCTACGCTCATCGTGGTCACGCCCTCGACCTTGCCTACTTCCGTTGTGCCTACCGTCACAGAAGACACGATAACGCGTCAATTGAGCGGCATCTCTCAGGTAGTAACCAGCCGCAGTTCGCTTGAACCGCTGGTTCTCAAATATGAGCTATATCAGACCGAGAGATCACGCGGCGAGCCGATGGAAAACATCATCGAGACAATGCGTAAAGATATTAAGGTCGAAGTCAATACCAGCCGCAACGACATCACCAATGGTTTTATTATCGCTTACCGGGGACGTGACCCCCGAACTACTCAAGCGGTCACTGCGGCTCTCGCCAGTAAGTACATCGACGAGCAGGCGAAGTCCACTATCAACTCAACGACTTCCGCAAAACAGTTCATTGAGAACCAGTCGCGCCAGGCGAAAGAAGAACTTGATGCCGCCGACCTGAAGCGGCTGGAGTTTATGCAGAAGAACGTCGGCAATCTCCCTTCGGAAGCTACTACCCTAATCGGTCAGCTCAGCGGCTTGCGCGAGCAACAGAAAGCCTACATTACGGAAGCGGGACGTTTGCAGGACCGCCGTTCAGCTCTCTCCGGTCAACTCGCTCTGATCAAGAAAACCGTCGAGCAAGTGAAGGAAGAGGTGATCGAGAACACCACCGATCCCAAGACTACTCCGGCGTGGGCGCAGCTCGCGGCCCGCAAAGCCGATATCGAATCGCAGGTGCAGAGGATGCTGACTGAGCTAAGACCAAAGCACCCGGACGTCTTGTCCAAGCAGGCTGAGCTCGATTCGGTTAAGAAGTCGATGGACGAGATGGTGAACGACTGGAAAGATCGGATTAAGGAGCGTCAGGACAAATTGAAGGACCGTCCTGATCTGCAAGTCGCGGCCCTGGAAGCTGAGATCCGGATTATCGACAGTGAGATCAAGCGTCAGCAAAAGACTCTAGTTGATCTTGATTCTCAAATAGGTACCGTGATGCAGCGCATCAACAGCGTTCCCGGAGCGGAAGTGGCTTTGGGCGCACTCGATCGTGAGTATCAAACCAAGAAAGCGGCGTACGACTCGCTGCTGGGGCAGGAACAGAGAATTTCGTTGGGCGCTGACGCCGCATCGCAGCAGCAGGGTGAAGGTATTCAGGTGGTAGACGCGGCCTACTTACCCTCGCAGCCGGTTGCTCCCAAGCGTTTGGTCCTTTTTGGGATGGGACTCGGCTTAGGACTGGGTTTCGGCTTGATCCTGGCCGTCGCTTTTGAAGTTCCCAAGCTGCGCACGATTCAAAGTCGTGAGGACGCGGCCCACTACACCGGTTTGCCGGTCTTGGCTGCGGTGCCGGAATTATTGACAACGCAGGAGGCACGCGCGATTCCGCGACGACGGCGGCTGCTGCTGGCGGCGGCGATTGCCGTAACGATAGTAAGTATTCCGGTGTTGGCTTTCGCTCTCCGGGCCACGCACATTTTTGAGATGTTCAGTTCGGGACGCGCCTGAACGAGTTCAGTGCTCATCAGGTTTAGGCTTGAGAGTTTGTCATGGAGGTTTGAAAGTGTACGCAGAATTCTACGGACTGAAGGAGTTGCCATTCGCGCTCACCCCGGATCCGCGTTTTATCTACTTCACCCCGTCGCATACCGAAGTGATGGCTAATCTTCACTACGGAATCGAAAGTGGCAAGGGGCTCGTGGTGGTCACGGGCGAAGTCGGAACCGGAAAGACAACGATCCTGCGCTGGATGATGCAGCGACTCGATCGCACCGTACTCGTTGCTTACATCTTTAATCCGCGCCTCTCAGTACCGGAGTTTTACCAGCATGTGGCGAAGTTGCTCGGCGTGCAAAATTGGGAAACCAAATCAGACTTGCTGCTGGGATTAGGTCGCGCTCTTGAAACACGTCATGCTCGCGGTCTGCGTACCGTTCTTATCGTCGACGAAGCTCAGGGACTTTCACCACACGTGCTCGAGGAGATCCGGTTGCTCTCAAACTTCGAATCGGATACCGCGAAGCAACTGCAAATCGTTTTGACAGGCCAGCCGGAACTGCGAGAAGTGCTCAACAGCCCCGACTTGCGGCAACTTAAACAGCGCATCGCTTTGCGCTGCGTGATTAAGCCGTTGCCGACAATAGAAGAAACGGAGCGTTACATCACTTCACGGCTGCTAGTGGCCGGCGCCGAGCGCACCCACATCTTTTCTGCTGCGGCGATCGACTTTATCTACCGCTGTTCCGATGGCATTCCGCGCAATGTAAACAATCTCTGCGACAACGCCCTGCTGGCCGGCTATGCCGCGGGCGAGACCACGATCTCACGGGAACTGGTTGAAGAAGTGGCAGAGACGTTCGACATGCTGCCGTCGCCTGATCGCGGCCTGCAACTAGGAGAACAAACGGAAGCACCAGCGCCGATTTTTTCGGAAGCGAGTCGCGCTGAACTGTGGTCAGCGGGCACGGCCGCACCGGAAAGCGAAACGGAATTGGATTTACCGATGCCCGTCGAACATTGAGTTTGATTCAGCAAGAAACAGGCAAACTGCCAGCGACCAATACGAGTCGCAAGTAAGAAGGAGAACTGATGGGAAGAGTTTTCGATGCAATCAGGCGTTCGAGCACCACGCCAGACGGTGGCGCTCAGAAGCCGCGACCATCACATAGTTCAGAAAGTTCTGAGCAGCGCAGCGGCGGGGAGAATCAAATCCCAACCGCGCGTCAGATTGAAGAGGAATTATTTAGCGGCTCTTCGATAATGGCGAAAAACAATGGGCTGCACAGTTCAGCGTCCACTGCGCACACTGCGGATGCACCCGACGGGTCGGCACTCCCCGGCGGAATGACTTCGCGTGCTGTTGGGGCAACTTTGGGCGCTGCCGGGGCGACGCGTGCCGCGGGACTCGTCTCTTATGACGTTTCCGCGGCGCGCGTTGAGCCTCATCTGGTTGCGGTGAGTCAACCTCGTTCCGGTTACTGCGAGCAGTTTCGCTCGCTCCGTACGAGACTCTTGCAGGCCGGTGAGCGTATGCAAATGCGCACGTTCGTGGTTACCAGTGCCGGCATCGGTGAAGGCAAAACGCTCACCGCCCTTAACCTCTCCTGGCTATTGGCCCAAACTGAGGGCGTGCGTGCGCTTGTGATTGACAGCGACCTGCGCCAGCCCTGCGCCACTGATTATTTGGGGATTGACGCACCCATAGGACTTTCGGAGGTTCTCGGCGGCGAAATCGGATTGGAAGAAGCCATTGTGCGGCTTGATCCCGCCGGACTTTTTCTCTTGCCGGGAGGACGCCGGCGCGACGACGTGGCTGAGTTACTTTCGGGACCAACCTTCGCCCGTTTGATCGCCGACTGCCGACGCATGTTCGACTACATCATCATCGACGCCCCACCGATGGGAATCTTTTCAGACGCTAGTGTGCTCATTAGTCGCGCCGACGCTGCTTTGCTGGTGGTGCGCGCCGGTAAGACACGCTATGCCCAGTTGGACAAACTGCTGGAGCATCTGCCTAAGGAAAGACTGCTCGGCGTAGTTCTAAATCGTGCCGACGAAAAGGTCGATTCAAGTGCCTACTACTATCAGCAACGTTACAACCACCGCGATCGCGCGGTACCAGCCGAAGCAACCTTGACGCTCCCCAATGAAACCACGAATCAGGAGGTAGGAATCGTCAATTGAGAGCCTCACGCCTCAATGCTCGCACCGTACTTTTGTTGCTCGCCGAAGCCACCGTGATCTTCGGCGCGATAGTCGGTGCTGTGGATTTGAGGTTCGGTCTGGATGGCGCTTATTACGAACTTATCGAACGTCACGGCTTGCTAAAAGCCGCGCTGGCCACCGGATTTTGTTTGACAGCCTTCTACCTGTTCGATCTTTACGACTTCATTGTCATGCACGACCGGCGCGAATTGGTTTTGCGCCTGGTGCAGGCTCTCGGCCTCGCTTGGATCGCTTTGGCAATGATGTTCTATGCCTTCCCCTATCTAATGATTGGACGCGGCGTGGCTCTGATCGCCTTGCCCCTCGCCCTGACGCTGATGGTGAGTTGGCGCATAAGCATTCACTGGTTCCTGGGTCATCCCGATTTCGGCGAACGAATTCTGATAGTGGGCTCCGGGAATCTTGCGGTTGAAGTTGCGCGCGAAGTTCTGGATCGACCGGATGCCGGTTATCGCATCGTCGGTTTCGTCGGCACTGAATCGGAGTTGATGGGTAAGAGCCTGATCAATCCCCGCGTGATTGGATTAACCTCGGAACTGGCGGAAATTGTGAAACGTGAAAACATCGATCGCATCGTGGTGGCGATGGGCGAGCGACGTGGCTTGCTGCCGACGGAAAAACTCCTGCAGCTAAGCCTGGCGGGCACAGTCTCAATCGAAGAGGGCGCCAGTTTTTACGAACGCATCACGAGTCGCGTCTCCCTGAACATGATCCGGCCGTCCTGGCTGATCTTTTCCGGACGAGGCCGGCACGGACGACTGGCTGGCCCGGTTCGTAGTTTCGTACACCGCTTTGTCGCACTGATAGGCGCAGTTCTCTCGCTACCTATCTTTTTGCTGACCGCGATTCTAATTAAGCTCGAATCGCGTGGCCCGATTTTCTACCGGCAAGAACGAGTAGGCACCAATGGCAGAACTTTTGTGCTGCTTAAGTTTCGTTCGATGCGGGTTGACGCCGAACAAGACGGGCCCGTCTGGGCCAGCAAAAACGATGACCGCACGACGCGCGTCGGTCGCATTATCCGCAAGATTCGCATTGATGAGATTCCCCAGTTTTGGAACATCCTGCGCGGCGAGATGAGCTTTGTGGGGCCGCGTCCGGAACGCCCCCATTTTGTGGCGCAGCTTGCCCAGGAAATTCCTTACTACGAGCAACGGCATCTAATTTCCCCGGGTCTAACCGGATGGGCCCAAATCAAGTATCCCTATGGCGCATCGATCGAAGACGCACGGCAGAAGCTGCAATACGATCTTTTTTACGTAAAGAATCAGAGTCTGATACTCGATGCCATCGTATTGTTTGAGACGGTTAAGATTATTCTTTTCGGACGCGGGGGACAGTAGCGCGCCCGCATTTTTTGGAGGCAGTGATGAAAGCAGTAAACAGGTTTTCAGGTTTGGCCCTGACGGCGGGCCTCTTAATCTCCCTCAGCGTGGCGGTTCCAGCACAGCAGCCGGAGCCCCCAGGAAATCAAACGCGACCGCGCGTGTCGAGTACGGCCAGTCCTACTCCGCCCGCGGCTCAGGACAAGTCGAAGGAGAGCAAGCCAGCATCACTTCCTACCGGGGAACGACTTGAACCGGATGATCCGAAGAGTTCTCCCTCCGATGTGCCTGCGGAAATGCAGGCGAACCGGCAGGAGCAGTTGTCGGAAGATAACGATGTCGTTCCTTACTACAACAATTTCTTCAACACCTACCGGCTCGGACCGGAAGATGTGATCTCCGTAACTGTGTTTGGTCAGGAGCGGTATTCGCGTGGCGGCATAGTGGTTCCGCCAAGTGGGCGGATTTCCCTGGCGCTGATACCCGGAGGAGTTTTCGTCAACGGCAAGACGGTCGACGAAGTAGCTGAAATCATCGAAAAACAGTATGACGAATACATCATCGATCCGCAGGTGACGGTTGCGTTGGAAAAGGGTTTCTCATATCGCTACGCAGTGATTGGTGACGTGGCCCAACCGGGAATTCGAGTAATGAGTCGTCGCTTGACGGTTACCGAAGCAATTACCGAAGCAGGCGGTGTCTTGCCTACAGGCGATCGCAGCAAGGTAGTAGTTTTGCGCCGGCAACCAACCGGCTTGCTGTCCCCGATTGCGGTGAACGTTTCAGCAATCTACAAAGGCAAGGCTCCCGACAACACCTATCTCGTCCCGGGCGATCAAATTATCGTTCCCGGTAACAAGTTTAAGACTTTCCAGAAGATCATGAGCCTCAGTCCGATACTGAGTTTTGCCAGAATCTTTACCGGCGGACTGCCGTTTTAGAGATTGCCGATTGGCGATTGCAGATTGCCGATTAGCATTGTTCAGACTAATTCAGTTGCTTTGTATTAAGTACACCCACGAAAGATGAATCGACAGACGAAGCAACAAGTCGGCAATCGGCAATTGGCAGTCGGCAATTTGCGCGGCTTCGCCGCGTGTCTCCTGCTCCTTGCTTTCTCCACCTCCGCGGTGGCGCAACGCGGCGCCTGGGCGCGCCAGACTTCAGGCTCTCTTTCCTGGTTGCATGGGGTTTTCTTTCTTGATCAAAGTCGCGGTTGGGCTGTAGGCAGCAAGGGGGCATTACTCGCAACCGAGGATGGCGGGAAATCCTGGAAGGCTCGTCCGAAACCTACAGACGACGTCTTACGCGATATCTATTTTGCGGACCCGCGCAGTGGCTGGATCGTTTGCGAGCGCAACATCTACCAGTTGAAGTCCAACACCGATCCCCGCACATATCTAATGAACACCACTGACGGTGGCGAAAATTGGCAACGCGTAACTATTCCCGGCGCTGACGTCAACGCCCGGCTCGTCCGCGCGGTGTTCAGTCCCAGTGGCAGCGGCTGGGCTTTTGGTGAAGGTGGCGCGGTTTACAAGTCATCGGGAGGCGACGCCAAATGGGTCCGGCTGCAATCGCCAACACGCCATCTCTTGCTCGGCGGCACTTTCATCGATGACAACCGCGGCTGGTTAGTGGGCGCTGGCGCCACAATTCTGCAAACTTCCGATGGCGGTGAGACCTGGCACGTCTTACAACTTGCGGATGCTCCCGGCGTTCGCTTCAACGCCACATCGTTCATCGGCAATCGTCTCGGTTGGGCGGTTGGCAGCGGCGGCAGTATTTATCGCACGGTCAATGGAGGCAGAACCTGGCAAGCGCAGCGCTCAGGCGTCTCTGCCGACCTCTATGACGTTAAGTTTCTGGACGCGGTTGAAGGCTGGGCCGTAGGCGCCGAGGGAACAGCAATCTACACCGCGGACGGCGGCTTGAATTGGGTTACAGAGCTCAGCAACACGACTCATCCATTGGAGCGTGTGTTTTTCGCGGACCGTACTCACGGTTGGGCGGTAGGCTTTGGCGGCACGATTTTGAACTACGTCAGGGCCGAGGCTCCGCGCCTGCATCGATAGTCACTCACAGCAATGAAAGTCCTGACAAATCAGATTCTTATTTTAAGCGTGCTCTGGATGCCGGCTGCTGTTCTGGCCCAAAGCCCGTCTGCGACGTCTGCTTCAACTACCGCACAATCTAAAACTCGGATCAGACGCTCAGCGGCTCGGCCCAAGACTAAGGCTACGCCGCAACCCGCGGTTGAACCTACACCGGCTCCTGCACCTACTCCGGCGCTATCTCCGTCACCAGTACCGGCTCCAGAAGAAGCGGCGCCCACTCCGGCTGCGGCAGAGGTTGGTGAAGCTGCAGCGGCAGAGACACCGAAAGCAGCGAAGGTGGATCCTGGGCCCACGCCGGAAGCAAGATTGCGCGAGCAGTTGAAAGTTGTGGAGCAGATGGTGGCCCAGGGATTAAAGCAGGACGCACTCGCCGAACTACACTTGCTCGCCGCTGAAGATCGTTTCGACCCGCAGGGTTTCTACAACATCGCCAATGCATTTGCGCGTCTCGATGCTACCGACGCGGCAGTTAAGGCCTATCGGAAAGCACTTGAACAACGTAAGGGTCACTACTCTCGTGCTGCCAATAATCTGGGCGTGATCCTTTTGCGCCAGGGCTTCTGGGATCAGGCATACGAAGCGTTTCTTTCAGCGTTGCGCACGGAGAATTTTCGCTACGCCGAAGCAAGCTACAACCTCGGCCGGCTGTACGCGGCGCGCGGGGAGATGGATCGGGCGTTTCGCGAATGGCGTCGTGCAGTGAAGGTTGATCCTAAGCACGTTGCTGCGACCCAGGCCCTGAATAGTGAACACAGCCTAAATCGTCCAACCCCCA
>DASSCX010000189.1:0-9262 GCA_035697425.1 Pyrinomonadaceae bacterium
CTCAACAACGACCTTTTGCCGCACTTGGGAATCGTAATACAGGCGGCTAAGACAAACAGCATATCCAACCAGATAGTAGACGTACCACAGATACGCTACGGAGGCGAAGAAGCTCACCACCATGTAACCGACCAAACTCGCTTGCAAACCCACCGCGAGGTAGGGAACCGCTCGCTTTCGCTTCTCGACCTCGTAGGGAGAGGGCATACGTCGCACGCGCTGGAAAGCTGCTAGGAGAAATAGAACATAAACGATCGTTGCCGGCAGTCCGATTTCGGATGCGACCTGCGTGTATGCGTTGTGGGTTGCGTGCTCCTTATCTGAAAAGAGAACGAAATTACCCATCCCTACTCCAAACACCGGATTTCTTATCGCCAGGAAGATCGAGCGCTTGAGTTCACCCGTGCGAGCCTGTGCAGACTCATCGCCGGTTGTAGTCACTCTCTGACGATAAGCTCCGGGAGCTAAAATCAGAAAAAGTGTTATTAGCACAACGGCGATAACTCCGACCAAAAACCGATTTTTTGGACCCAATTTCCAGGCCAACGTCCCGAACACGAAGATCAAGCCAAGGAATCCTGCACGCGAAAAGGTAACCACCGTTCCGCCCAATATGCACACCGCCACTAGCAAGTAAATTGTCTTCGCTGCGAAATAGCGCGACCCGAGAGCGAGACCGATAACAATCGGAAAGAAGGTTACCAGATGGAGTGCCAGGTCATTGGGATTATCGAAAAGGCTTCCGATGGCTCCTTCTATTCTCTGTCCCCCCAACGCAAGGTTTCCCATCCGATAATCGTTGACTGCCGCGACGCTGAGGATGACGGTTGCTACCAGGATCAGAAGAAGCAAAGCCTTAAGTCGCTTTTCCGTCCGGATCACATTCACCATCACGACAAACATGACAACCACTTTTAGAAAATCAACGAAACTGTTCCAGGCCTGAAGCTTATCAAGTGCAAATGGTACGGAGATCAAGCAAAGCAACAACAAAAGCAAAACCAGATTTACCTCTCGGGTTCGCACCGAGAGCCTGTTTTCAAGACCGAGCTGAGTAGGGACAAAAAACACCAGAGTCGCAATGGCGGTGATCAACGCCCCCTTGGACAACCATGCCAGCCACGGAGAAAACTCATAGGGCCGAAAGAACACGAGCATCGTAAAAAGGAAAAGCCCGATGAAACTAAGACCGTGGCCCCTTCTTAGTGCCGTCCGGGTCAAACTCGTGCTATTGGCATGCATCACCTTCGCAGCGTTGACCTCAGAAACTTCTTTACTCCTATCATCAGCTGTGTGGCGAATCGGTTCGGAGCCTGACTCAACCCCGACTGGCTTGTAAACTCCGAACTCCTCACCCTCCGGCGCTCGAGCGCGTCGAGAATTACTAAGTGGTTCGTAATCGACGAAATTGGATTTGCCAGGCACGATTTAAACCGAAAGGAATTGAACGGGAGTCGATCTGTAGTCAAACTTCGAACGCAGTCATCTTAAGTCTCTTCAACTGAAAAGCAAAAAAGCTGCGGCGCTTTCTGCGCGGCAGCTTCGAACCTTAAAAGTCTCGTACCAGGGACCGCGATCCCCCCTCGTAAATCTACTAAACTGCGACCTCTTCCTGCTCGTTAGCCAGCACGAGTTCGCGCACGCGTTCTCGCAACGCACCTTCAAATCGTCTCGCTTCCTCGACCTCTGAAAACGAGAGTTCGCGCAACTCTTGCTCGATGCGCCGGCGGTAGTCTGACACGAGTGAATCAGAAACCCCTAACACCGCCGCAACCTCCAACTGCGTCGAATGCTCTGGACTAAGATAGCAATGCCAGAGGACACCGAGGATCCGATTGTACTGCTTGATCTTGCCGCGCACTGTCCCGTGCAGCCGCTCAAGAAACTGATCAACAAACCCGGCCGCTTCGTTTTCCGACTCGCGGCGCAACAGGCTCTGTTCCGGATTCTCGCGTTTGTCGATCGGTTCGAAATGGTTTTCGTTATCGCTGTCATCACCATCGAGCGGCACGAGATAGATGTCCATCACCGGCAGGCGCGACATTACCAGGCTTCGCAGCGTGCGCACGTCGGCGGGTGAATCGATTGCGTCTAAAACGGAGACGATCAAGTCTTCCAGGTCCGGATTGCTAATTACGACCTGAGAATCGCCAGTGCAGCCAACCATTCGCGTGTCGCGCGAGCGGACAGAAACCATGTGTGCCCGTTGTTCGAGCTCATGGGAATCGCGGCGCCGCTTGCCATCCGGCCACTCGCTTAAGCCATAGACACGATCGGCAAGACGCCGGTGCGGCTCGTCATCAATCCCGCTGGAGTCGAAACGGCGAAAGTTGGAACTGGATTGGATTAAGGTAGAAATGCGTCGTGCCAGGCGATAACTCTCCGGATGACGTTTTCTCAACTCAGCCGTCAACAGGTTTGTCAGTTCAATCTGGCTAATTTCACATTCGATTTCGTAGTCGGTCATCTCCGACTCGAGGTAGTGCTCGAAACGGTTCTTGCTGAGCAATTGCACGAACAGCTCTTGAGTTAAGTCGGTATAAGCCGTAGAGGCGCCTTCCTCAATCAGCAGGCCGGCGCTGCGGGAAGCTCTCACGAGAGGATGGTGAGAAACCACGCGGTGGAGTTCCGTCCAGAGGCGGCCGACGTCCGAAGAGCGCAGACTCTCAACCCACTTGCCACTCTTCGTCTGCCGTTCATTTGGCCGCCGCGTGCGCGGTCGCGTTTGCTCAGTTACGCCGATCTCGTTCTCTTTTTCGATTTCGGAAGTTGTGGATTTCACAGGATTGTCCGTTGACGCGGTGATTGGAAATAGACTTTTAAGGCGGTGAAGTGGGGCTGCCAGAAGGCTGAACTACCGTGGTGATTTCGCTATAGGTGTCATCCGGGAGGTTGAACTCGCCAATTTACTGGGTTTTTCGGAGGACCAGGGGGCAATCTTTCTATTGATTGAGTAGCGTACCTAAGGAATCGCCAGTCGCTCGTTCGATAGGGAAGGAGCTAGTCTTTTATCTGCAATCTCAGAGTTTCGCTCAAAATTTGAGCCGAAGACGAAGGGAGTTTTCTTCCTGGCAAGGGGTCAAAGAGCAGGCGCTCTTTGCCTTAAGCGAGTGTCATAGTAGCAAGAATCAACCTGGCGGGGCAACAAGTTTTTACACAAGGGTAAAATTGCTGAAAACAATAGAGAAAAGCTACACGAAGAGAGTGAAAAAGTCTGGAATAGTGGTGGGATTAACGGTATTCAAAGGTTGATAACTGAGCGTGAAGCAGCTTTGACGGCCAAGCGCCCCATTTGGCCCCTCCTCCAGGATGCGTTCTGCGGAGTTATTTTTGGAAAATCCCCGTAAAGGAAGCCCTGGGTGTCAGCGCTGCACTTGGGAGTCTAAATGAGAGTCTCTAACGCAATTTCGTTCACGAAAGCTCCGAGTTGCCCATCGTCAAATATCCTTTTGTCGTTTCGTATGAAAACCCTTTCACCTGAGATCGTGAACCTGATCAGATATCATCTGGCCGACTGTGATTTCTGCAACGCTGAGGTCCCCCTTCTGGCTCACTACCAACCACCAGCCAAAGGAGAATGCAAAGCACCAGAAATCCCGATCAATTTGAGAATCCTCGCCGAATCACTCCTGGGGAAGAATGCTCGCGAGCGCCGGAAGTCAGAGCAGGAATCGCTGAAGTATGGCCTCGTCGCCGAAGGCTAACTAACGTTATCAGTACCTGCCAAGGCAATGTTCTCCGCCGGCTGTGACGGCAAATCAATTTCAAAAACACTTCCCTCACCCACTTCGGATCTGACGCGAACCTCGCCGCCATGCGCTCGCGCCAAATGTTTAACTATCGCCAACCCCAGTCCTGTGCCACCGAGTTCGCGAGAGCGTGCCCGATCAACTCGATAGAACCGCTCAAAAAGTCTTTCCAGATGTTGCGCGGGAATTCCCACGCCAGTGTCTCGCACACGAATACGACTGCGGATCCCGTCCTCGCATTCAATAATAACTTCACCCCCCTCGTGATTGAACTTAATGGCATTCTCAACCAGGTTCGTCAACATTTGTTCCAGTCTCTTGGGATCAGCAAAGACTCTGGTCCCGGCACTAACCTGGTTGCGAACCGTCACGTTTCGCGTCGTCGCTTGTCCGGCTAGAGATGTAATTACGTCGTTGGCCAAAGGCAACAGTTCCACCGTTTGCGCTTGAATTCCGGTTGTTCCACTCTCGATCGCACTCAGCTCCAGAATGTCATCGATCAGACTCTGCATGCGCGCAGCGTTCTTGCGAATAATAGCCAGGAAGCGCTGACTATTTTCCGGATCGTCAAGCGCGCCCGCTTCGAGTGTTTCAACAAACGCGAGGATCGCGGTCAATGGAGTTCGCAGCTCATGAGACACGTTGGAAAGAAACTCCTGGCGCACCCGTTCCAGCTTTTCCAATTGGGTGATGTCAAAAAACACACCGATCGCACCGGCTGAGTTTTTGCGCCCCGCTACGCCTAACGGCACAACTCTTAGATCAAAAATACGGCGGTCCGGGTCGTGGGTCTCAACTTTGACTCCCGAAAGTTCATTTCCCTGGAGGGCTTCGAGAAAGGCACTGTAAATCGCCGGATTGCGGGTTAATTCTGTTAGCCGCCGCGAATCAAGCTTGCCGGAAGCGAAATTGAAAAGCCGGTAAGCAGCCGGGTTCGAGGCGACTACACAAAGGTCACTATCGACAACCAAAAGCCCTTCACGCATTCCTCCAAGCGTCGCTTCGAATAGTTTGCCGAGCGCAAAGATTTCGCTGGCCGGGGTTTCGGAAGTCCGGTTGCCTGTTTCGGAAGAGTGGGACGGTTTGAGAGAGCTGCGAAATAGTAGGAATCCAGCCAGAAAACTAAGGCCCGCTAGTGCCAACGCGCCGAGACTGAATGAAAGGGAAAGGAGGATGAACGCAACTATTAAACAACCAAGGGCAAGCAAGAGGATGGAATATCTGGTCACCTTACAACCTTAGATTTTAACCACTCTGCGTCTTACCGGCGCAGCCCGTGAAGCGATAACCGACGCCAACCACTGTCTCGATGCAATCGCCACATTCTTCCAGCTTCTGGCGCAAACGCCTGATGTGCACATCCAAGGTGCGCGCATCGCCATAATAGCTATAGCCCCAGACACTATCCAGAAGCTGCTGCCGAGTCACCACGCGGTCTGCGCTCTTCGCCAGCACTGACAACAAGCTAAATTCCTTATTCGTGAGCTTGATCTTGCGACCGTTGCAGACGGTGCGAATATCGGCGAAGTCGATCGTAAGTTGATCGTCTTCATAGTTTTGGGAAGTGTTTTCGTCAAGGCGGCGCAGCACGGCACGAACACGTGCCAGCAGTTCTCTTACCGAAAACGGTTTGGTGATGTAGTCGTCCGCTCCCAGATCCAGACCAGCCACGCGATCCGATTCCGAGCCCTTAGCCGTCAACATAATAATCGGCGTACGCCGTGTTAACGGCTCGCGGCGAAAACGGCGACAGAGCTCGGTGCCACTCATACCCGGCAACATCAGGTCGAGGATAATCAACAGCGGCGGGTTGCGCTCGTTCAGAGCTTCGCTCAGTCCCTGTTCTCCTGTAGCCGCGACGATTGTATTTAGACCTTCACGCTCGAGGTTGTATTTAAGACTCTCGGAGATGTCTGGATCGTCTTCGATTATCAAAACAGGTCGCGCCATTGGATTAATTACTGTGTTTAATAAACGCCGCCTCAGCCATGTACACAGTTAACTCACAAATATCGGTAACGTAATCGCCGACCCGCTCCAGGTGCTTGGCGATAAAGATAAGCCGCGCGTTGCGGGTTGCTGTCGCCGGTTCGGAAACCATCTTCTCGATCAAGCCGTGGAAGATTTGATTGTAGAGCTCGTTGATCTCGGCATCCCGACTGATCACGTCACGGGCAGCCCGTGCGTCGTTACTAGTGAAGGCGTCGAGGGCCGCGTGCAGCATAGAAAACGCCTCTTCTGCCATCAAACGCAACTCGTCAGTCTGTTTGAGTTCGGGCTCGTTGTTCAGGTCGATGGCGGCGCGGGCGATATTGCAAGCGTGGTCGGCGATGCGTTCGAGCACGGGCGCCATTTTCGCGACTGAAATTACGAAACGAAGGTCGCGTGCGGCCGGTTGCCGCAAGGCAATGATGTCGATGCACTGCCGATCTATCTCAACTTCAATGCGGTCGATCGCATCGTCGTGGTCCAGGACGCTGTTGGCGAGCTCGCTATCGCGTTCAAGCAGAGCCGCCATGCCCTTTTGCAACGCGGCCTCAACTTCGCCGCCGAGCAACAACACACGGTCGCGCAGCGAATTCAGTTCGTCGTCTAAATGTCGATGATGTTCCATAGAAAGTGGTCTAGGTCTTTGGTTTTTGTTCTTTGGTACTTTGATCTTAGTACTTTGTTCTTTGTTCCTTATTCTTTGTTCTCGGTTTGATTTGTGAGCCTCTTCCGACGTCCGGTTCAACGTTTGTTAAGACATCAAAGAACAAAGTACAAAGTACAAAGTTCCAAGGATCAAAGACCCAAGGCCAAATCATCCAAACCTGCCCGTAATGTAATCCTCCGTAAGCTTCTGTTCCGGATTGGTAAACATCTTTTCCGTGGGATTCACTTCAATCAGCTTACCGAGAAGGAAGAACGCCGTCGTGTCTGACACACGCGCCGCTTGTTGCATGTTGTGCGTGACGATCACAATCGTGTATTGCTTTTTCAGTTCGACGATCAGTTCTTCAATCTTGTAGGTCGCCACCGGATCGAGCGCTGATGCAGGCTCATCCATCAAAACAATCTCCGGTCTGATGGCGAGCGCGCGCGCGATACAGAGCCTCTGTTGCTGACCTCCGGAAAGACTAAGCGCGGACGACTTCAAGCGATCCTTGACCTCTTCCCACAACGCCGCATCGAGAAGCGCTTGCTCGACTCGCTCGGCGAGGTCTGCATTGTTCGAAGTCAGCCGGTTTATTCTTAACCCGTACGCCACGTTATCAAAAATCGACTTGGGAAACGGATTCGATTTCTGAAACACCATACCCACTTTGCGCCGTAGTTCCACTACGTCTGTGCCCGGAGCGTAGATGTCGCGGCCGTCAATGCGAACTTCTCCCACTACGCGTGTGCCGGGAATCACATCGTTCATGCGATTGAACGTGCGCAAAAATGTGGACTTGCCGCAACCGGAAGGGCCAATGAAAGCCATCACCACTCTTTCCGGAATCGTCAATGAGATCTCATGGAGGGCCTGCGTTTTGCCGTAATAAAAGTCCAGATTATTGACGGCGATTTTGGTGTTAGCCCCCGCTATGCTCACGGGATCGGCAAAGGCATTTACCGCAGTTTTAATTATCGGAGTAGGCGACGACATCATTAGAATTTTCTGCGGGTCAAGAATCGTACTGCAATATTGATCGACAAAATCAGGGTCATAAGCACGAGGGTCGCGGCCCAAGCCTGGGCGTGCCATTCATCATAGGGCGAGATCGCGTAACTATAAATTTGCACGGTCAGTGAAGCGATTGGTTGATCCAGATAGTAACTAAAGAACCTGCTGCCGAACGCCGTAAACAACAAAGGCGCTGTCTCGCCGGAAATTCTGGCGATCGCGAGCATGGCACCCGTAGCAATGCCGGAAGCTGCGGCAGGCACTACCACTCCTAATGTCACCCGCCACTGCGGCGCACCGAGGGCCAAAGCTCCTTCGCGTAAACTGTGAGGAACCAGATTGATCATTTCCTCAGTTGTACGCGCAACGATCGGAATCATGATCATTGCGAGGGCAATTCCCCCCGCCAACGCGGAGAAATGCTTCAGCGGCAAGACCACAATCGTGTAGACGAATACGCCAGTTACGATCGAAGGAATGCCCGTTAGCGTATCAACTACAAAACGCACGAGGCTGCCGAACTTCCCCGTACCAAACTCGGATAGATAGATTCCGATCGCAATGCCGAGAGGAAGACCAATTCCGGACGCGAGCAGCAGCAGCACGAGTGATCCGAGAATGGCGTTTCCGATACCACCGCCTTCGCCGACCGGCTTGGGACTATCAGTTAAGAAATTAAAGCTGAGCGACGAAATCCCCTGCATGGCGATGTAAGCGATAATGATTAACAGAACGCCGACGGCCGCAATCGTGCAGATTGCGGTGAGCGTCGTCATCATCGCGCTGGTGCTGCGGCGGATACGATCGGAACGTTTCATCTCATCTTGTAGCGCAACTGTCAGTTTGCGAACTCAGTAACGCAAACTGTTGGTTTGCGGCTAATTAGAAGCTCTCCAAAACCAAACGCAAACAGACAGTTGCGTTACGCCGCCCTCCCGACACCGCCGGTTTTTCTAGTTACGTTCCAAACCAGCAGCCGCGCAATTGCGTTAACGACGAACGTAACCAGAAAAAGGATCAACCCCAGTTCAACCAAAGCGCTGAGATAGATATCTTCAGTTGCCTCCGTGAACTCGTTCGCGATGACAGAAGCAATCGTGTAAGACGGATCGAACAACGAGAGGCTGATTTCCGGCCGGTTGCCGATCACCATTGTTACGGCCATCGTCTCGCCCAGCGCCCGGCCCAAGCCGAGAATCACGGCTCCGGCAATCCCCGGGGCGCCATTAACGAGAACCACGCGCGTCGTTTCCCATTTGGTTGCACCCAGGGCTAACGCCGCTTCGCGTTGTGAGCTGGGAACGGCGGTTAACACATCGCGCACAATCGCCGAGATGATCGGCGTCACCATGATTGCCAGGATCACGCCGCCGGTTAGTAAACCAATTCCGGTGACCGGACCACGGAAGAAAGGCAACCAGCCAAGCCACCGTTCAAGCGGCGGACCAAGATAAACTCGCAAAAATGGTGCGAGGATAAAAATTCCCCAGAGGCCATAAACCACTGAAGGAATCGCCGCGAGTAGTTCAACCAGGAATCCGAGCGGCCGAGCCAGAAAGGTCGGCGCTTGCTCCACGAGAAAGATCGCGATCCCCAGCGAGAGCGGCACGCTGATTAAAATCGCAATTAGAGAGGAAACCACGGTGCCGTAAATGAATGGCAACGCTCCAAACTGTCCTTTAACCGGATTCCAATCTGTTCCTGTGATGAAGCCAAAGCCAAACTGCCGCAGTGATAGTCTCGCTTCGGCAGCTAAAGCGAAAATCATCGCCAGCACGAGCAGCAGCACCAGAAACGCGGCGGTGAAAAGCAAACCGCGAAACACTGCGTCACCGGCGTTTCCGGTGGGCGATAAAGACCGCAG
>DASSCX010000190.1:0-42431 GCA_035697425.1 Pyrinomonadaceae bacterium
GTTGTAAGCGCCGAAGACGTATCTAAGTGCAAGCCGGCGCCCGATTGTTATCTGCAGGGACTAGAGAAACTGAATAAACACCGGAACCATGTGGGACAAGCGCCCGTGCAGGCAAATGAATGTCTCGCGATCGAAGATTCACCGCCGGGCATTGTCTCGGCCCGCACGGCGGGAATGCACACGTTGGGGGTGACGAATACTGTGGCGGAAGCAGAGCTGCGCGCCGCCGGTGCGGAAGTGGTGACGAAGGATTTGGGAGACTGGAACACTGACGCGGTCAGGCTAGTGTTTCGCTAGGCGAATGACGGTAACGGTTTCAGATAGAGAGCATTTTCCATTTGTCATTTCTCATTTGTCATTTGTCATTGATTAGCATTTAAAGTGCAGAGCCGACGGCGCAAAGCCGCGGTGGGAAACAAACAGCTACGAGAGCGTTTTTTGAAAGAATGGCAGCACTAGTTTCGTGTTCTTGTCGTGTGATTTAGTGGATCGTGGTTGCTGCCGTCGCACGAGTAATGATCCAAGAAGTAAACGAAACCATTGAAAATGCTTTTTGCGGCCCTGCGCTGTAAGTGCTAATCAATGACAAATGACAAATGAGAAAGGAGAAATGGAAAATTTCTTTTTGCGAGACCACGTCTGATCCCCGAGAGTTCTCATGAGCCTGATAGACATCCTGCATCTCGCTTTACGAAATTTGCGCCAGGCGAAACTGCGTGCCGTACTCACCACGATGGGGGTCATCGTGGGCGTCGGCGTGATCGTCACCATGGTTTCGTTCGGACTCGGACTACAGGGAAATATGTTGGCGCGTTTCAAGGCGCTCGATCTCTTCAGTGAGATTCGCGTTTTTGGTCGGACCTTGAGCAGCATGGCTTCGGCTGGCGCGGACCGCTCCGGAAGAAGAGATGATGGCGAGCGCCGCGAGGGACGCTCAAACTCAGGAAACACGCCTTCCCGCATTCTGGACGACGCGGCCATTGCCGAGATTGGCAAGATTGAAGGCGTCGCTTACGTAGAACCTTCCATCAATTTCACCGCCTACGTTCGCGCGAACGGAAAAGTCTTAACGCAGCAGGTTAGTGGCGCCACCGTGCCCAACTCGTCGACGCGCTTTCAGGATTTTATCGCCGGCAAAATGATTAGCGCGCCCAACGCGGACGAAGTCGTGGTCACTGAACGCTTCGCGCGCGATTTCGGATACGAAAACCTTGCTGATGCCGCCGGCCAAACCCTGGAGTTTTTGGCGCCGCCAAGCGCCAGGGATCAGAACGACGAAGAAGGTCAGACTAACTTTTTCGGTATTCCCATTGGCGAGCCGGAGCCAGATGAAAAAGCTCCGGGGCTTGTAGCTCACACTTTCCGGATTTCAGGTGTGCTGAAAACTGAGCTCAAAGAAGGACCGGGACAGGGTGGCCTGCGCGGCTTGCTGCCACGTGCCGGGATTTATGTGCCCCTTCCCGCGGCGCGGGCCTGGACGTTGGAACACCGCACACCAATGGGAGAGGTTGCATTGGAGTTGGCGCGGCAGAGTGGCGCCCTCGGTGATGCGGACAGCGAAGGCTACGATTCAGCGGTGGTGCGAGTTGACGATCCGGTGGCTTTGACGGACGTGCGCAAGCGCTTGAACGATGCGGGCTTCAGTAGCTTTTCGATCGTCGATGAGCTGGAACAACTGCGGACCGTCTTTCTGATTCTCGATTCGGTTTTAGGTTTGCTCGGAGGCATCTCGTTACTCGTTGCTTCATTCGGGATCGCCAACACTATGATCATGTCGATCCTGGAACGGACGCGTGAGATTGGAATTATGAAGGCCATCGGCGCGGAAGATCGGGAGATCAAACTGATCTTCTTCGTGGAAGCTGCGGTAATTGGCTTAACGGGCGGCGTGATTGGGACTTTGGTGGCGTGGGGTGTCGACGGACTGGCAAACCGGCTTGCTTATCGTTTCATTCTCAAACCTCAGGGCGCTTCTTACGTGGACTTCTTTTCCTTGCCGCCGTGGCTTTCCCTGGGTGCAATTCTCTTTGCGCTTGCCGTTTCAATTCTAGCGGCCTTATACCCGGCGGCGCGCGCCGCGCGCATCGATCCCGTTAAAGCACTAAGACACGACTAATGACATTTAGTTCAAGGTCCAAAGTCCAAATTCCAAAGTCCGCAAGTTTCAACATGAAGATGAATCTCCACGTTGAAGTAGCGGACCTTGGACTTTGGACCTTGGACTTTAGACTTCGTTAGTTCGCCGGTGGCGTTGGCGGCGCTTTCGGAGCGCGCTTCTTTGGCTTTGGCTTCGCTGCCGTCTCCATGCGCGGATGCCAAAAGTCGGGAGCGGCTGAAGCAAACTCCTTAGAAACAAAACTCATACGCGGCGCGAAAGCGTAGGTGCTTGTTTCGCTCGACATGACGGCCTCACCATACATCTTGTCTGCATCCTTCCTCATGTCGTCGCCCATGGCGGCCCGGACCTTCATACCGCTCGGTTCATCCATCTCGCTCAGCGATTTCATGGGACGGAAGACCAGGTAGGTACCACCAGGAGCTCCGGAAACGATCTGGTATACGGCGAGATGGACGTTATCAATCTTTGCCTTTTCGCGAGCGACGCTGGCCACCTTCTGCACGTAGTCCGCGTACTGAGCGTCGCGTCCGGGACGAATGCGAACTGTTGTAACTGAGAAGTAACGCATCTGGGGAATATTTGCGCCCGGATTGAAACTCAGGTCCGGTCGATAGACCGCGAGCATGTCGCGCATGGCATTGTGTAGCGCAGGGGCTTCCTTATTGAGGCGATCAACCTGAGATTGCATACTCGCGTTGACGGCGCTCATTTTCTTATCCGTATCCTGATTGATCTTCTCGATTTCCGCGAAAGACTCGGCGGCATTCAGGTAAATAACTTCGTTCTCGTTGCCCGCTATCGGCACGAGGGCGATTCTTCCGTTGGGCGTTTGCAGTTTGGCAAACATCGCCGCGTATTCCGCAGCGTGCCGACTGTGAATTGGCATCATGCCGGGTTTGATCTCTTCACGCACGATTAAGATCACTTTCGGTGGTGTGTGTTGCGCAAGAACGTTAAGACAGGCGAGCAGGGAAACAAATAATACGAGGAGACACTTTTTCATCTATGACCCACCTCCGGGGTTGCTGGGCGGTTAACTTCGGTAGGTAATGTTTCCGGGATTTACCGTGTGTGCGGCGAGCTTATATTAACTTTGTCGCCGGAAGTCAATAATGATGCGGCTAAGAAGCGAGGAGCTGACAAGAAGATTCAGCTTGGCGTTGGCCTGCGACAAGAGGTCCTGAAGCACTCTTGGACGCGTAGCGTCGTTGAGAATTTAGCCTCGGCGTTCCAACGCCGGGAAAGTTCAACGAAATCTTCGCGTCGCCTAGCGACGCTTGAATTGGCGCTCGAATCAATCGTCGCTACGCGACGAGAGCGCGTAACTACTTGATCCCGGCGTTGAAACGCCGGGCTAAACTCTTACTGACGCTCCGCGTCGAAACCTAACTGTTAGGGTTTTGCTGTAGTGGCTTTCCGCAACGATTACAGAATCGCGCCGAGGTTTCTCTTTGTATGGCACCGCAGGAGGGGCAGGCAAGACCAACTTTCAGGTTCGCGCCACATGTAGAACAGAATCCGGAACCGGCGCTATTCGCTGCGCCGCAAGTGCCGCATCGTCCCGGCAGTGGCGGAACATAGCCGCCCGCTTTTGCCGCTACGTGAGCTTCAATAGTTTTCCAGGCATCTTCCGTGATCTTGTATTGCCAGTAGGCACCAAGGGCGGGAAGCGCGAGCAGCAATCCTGCTGAAAGCACGAGTGCCACCGCTGCCACCGCAGCCTTGTCAAACCACTTCTGCATTCCGATCTCAACACGCGTGCCGCCACCTTCGGGAGTGATCTTGATCGTCAGCGCCGCGGAGAGCCCGGTGAGATCGCGTAGCGTGCTAGACTTACGTGCCTGCAACACGCTCGTCGCGGCGACCTGCATCGTTTGCACTTCATAATCGTCATCAAATAGATTACGAAGCTCATCGAGCAGTTTGTTAACGTCTACTTCGACTCCGGGATAAAATCTGCTGTCCATGATTTTGACCTCGGCTATTCTACGCGCTGACGGGGAGCAATGTTCAGCAGAAGTTTGCGACGCAATAGTCACTACCAGCCCAAGGAGATCCATTACGCAGTGAAAAGCACACGCTCGCTATTTTGCCTTTCGTTAATACTGATTTCCTCGCTGTTCGCGGCTTCAATTCGGTCAGCCCATTCACAGGCGCCACCCTCGCCTGCGCTGGATGGCTTTTCAGCGGAAGGCGCCGTAGCGCAACGACGCTGGGAAGAACAGTTCCGGGCTGTCCCGGCCGCGAATTCAGCGCGTGAACATTCGCGTCGCCTAACTGCCGAACCTCACGTCGCGGGGACAAAAGAGGACTATGCGACAGCAATTTATGTCCGCGACCAAATGCGAAGTTATGGCCTTGCCGCCGAGCTTAAGGAATACGACGTCTTGCTTCCCTATCCTAAACGGCCGTCTGTGGTGGAATTGATTGCACCCCGACGTGTACGCCTGGCGCTTAGCGAAGCCATAGTGCCAGAAGATTCATCCTCATCAAGTTCAAAAATCATTCCGCTATTCAATGGGTACAGTCCCAGTGGAGATGTGACGGCGCCGCTCGTGTACGTCAACTATGGACTTCCTCCCGACTATGAAGCACTCAAGAAAGCTGGTGTGGACGTGAAAGGGAAGATTGCGATTGCTCGCTATGGCAACTCATTTCGTGGAGTGAAAGCGAGGGTGGCGGAACAGAATGGCGCACTGGGGTTGCTCATCTATTCCGATCCTGCCGACGATGGCTACATGCAGGGTGATGTCTATCCCAAAGGGCCATGGCGTCCTGAGACTTCGGCACAAAGAGGGTCGGTGCAGTATCTGTTTCAGTATCCTGGCGATCCTTTAACCCCGGGTAAGCCTTCAATCCCCGGTGTCGAACGAATCAAGATCGAAGATGCGACAAACCTCACTAGCATACCGGTACAGCCGATCTCCTATGGCGACGCCAGACAGCTTTTGCAGCCGCTTCGCGGACCGGTGCGCCCCGCTGGTTTTCAAGGCGGGCTGCCGTTTTCGTATCACGTTGGTGGTACAAGTGACGTCCGCGTACACTTGAAGACAGAAATGGATTACCAGATTCGCAAGATCTGGAATGTGGTAGCGCGCATCGATGGCGCCGAGGAGAAGGACCGCTGGGTGATCATGGGAAATCACCGTGACGCGTGGACGTTTGGCGCGGTCGATCCTAACAGTGGCTCCGCCGCGATGCTCGAAGCAGCGCGTGGATTCGGTCAACTCTTAAAGAATGGCTGGAAGCCCAGGCGAACGATCGTCCTTTGCAGTTGGGATGGTGAAGAGTACGGCTTAATCGGTTCTGTTGAATGGGCCGAGGAAAACGCTGCCGAGTTAAGACAAAAAGCCGTCGCCTATCTAAACATGGATGCCGCGGTCTCTGGCCCAAACTTCGGAGCTTCGTCCGTGCCCTCGTTATGGAAGTTGATTCGCGCCGCCACGCGCGATGTGCGCGACCCTAAAAGTGGCAAGACCGTTTACCAGCAATGGCAGGATCGTTTTCAAGGGACGAGGCCCGAAGCTGAGTTGACTGACGCCGAGTCAGGTTCCGATCGGGCGATTGCCGAAGCGCGCATCGGCGCCTTGGGTTCGGGCTCTGATTACACGCCGTTTCTGCAACACCTCGGCGTGCCTTCGCTCGACATGGGTTTTGGGGGTGACTACGGTGTTTACCACTCGGCTTATGACTCCTTTAACTGGATGTCCCGCTTTGGTGATCCAGACTTCGTCTATCATGTCGCGGCGGCGCAGCTCTGGGGCACAGTGGCAATGCGGCTCGCGGATGCCGAAGGATTGCCTTTTGACTATAGTGACTACGCGACGCAAATTCGCGAGTTTTTCAACGAGAGCTTGAAGACCGCGCGGCGCCTGAAGCTTGCCGCTGGTTTGAACGACAAGGAAATGCTTGAAGCCATCGACGATTTTGCAAAGGAATCGGAACGCGTGGACAAGAATCGGCAAGAGACAATCCGGGAAATCCAACGGACTCGTGTCGAGGCAAATGATAGTCATCCGCGGGCCGTGGCGAAATTGCAAAAGATCAACGATGCGCTGATTGCAGTGGAACGCGACTTTGTTGACGAGCGTGGTCTGCGTGGCCGGCCCTGGTATCGACATCACATTTACGCACCCGGGCTTTACACTGGATATGCCGCGCAACCGTTACCGGATTTCCGGCAGGGGCTTGATGATCGCAATAGCACTAACGCGAAGGAATCCCTCCTGCGCATCATCGAGTTGCTGAAACGGGCGACAGATACGCTGCGTCGGGCGCGCGACCAGTAATATGAATCCCCCGCCAACACGGCGGATTAGTAAGAACAACTGAAGGAGAGCAATGATGAGATTAAGGTTTACGGGTTTTGTAGTTTTCTTTCTTTTGATGGTTTCGGTTTCCGCGATCTTCGCTCAGCAGCGTCGTGGCCGGACCAATCCAACGCCGGCTTCACCGCCGGCACAATCCGATCTGCGCATCACATACCGAAGCACCACAGCGGGTCAGTCGTACGAGAGTACGACGATGATCAAGGGGAAGCGCGAACGCGGTGAGATGCGCATGGGCTATGGCACTGACATCATCAACATTACCCAGTGCGACTTAAAGCGCACGATTCAAATTAGCGACAAGCTGCGCAAATACGTGATCACGCCGATGCAAACCGTCGAAGCGTCGAACACGACTCCACGCACCACTTCAACAACGCCGCCCGCCGAGCCTGGACGGCGTGGAGGACTGGTCAAATACACCACGACAATTAATGACACTGGGGAACGAAAAGAAATGTTTGGCTTCACGGCGCGTCACATCAAGTCGTCGCTATTGATCGAGTCGTCGCCAGACGCGTGCAGTCCTATGAACCAACGCATGGAGACGGACGGCTGGTATATCGACCTGACATTTGGTCTGGATTGCAATCTTGGCGTCACGCAGATGGCTGGTAGACCTCCGATACCACCGGGTGGATGTCGCGACGAGATTGTGACGAAGCAGATCGGCTCCGGGCGTAAGGGGTATCCGCTCAGTGAAACGACAACGATGTACGGTCCTGATGGCAACGCGTCGTTTACCTCGACGAAAGAAGTGCTTGACCTTTCTCGCGAGCCTTTGGATGCCGCCTTGTTTGACGTGCCCGCAGGTTATACCGAAACGACGAACGCTCAGGAACTCTATGGCGCGCCGCCATCGATGGCGTCGATCATGGGAGAGTCAAGCCAACCTCAAACAAGTCAACCGCAGCCGAGTGCCCCACGTCCCGATAGCAGCATGGCGTCAGCGATGGCGAAAGCTCCCGGCACGTTGCGCGTTGGTGTGGTTGCCATTAATAACCAGACTGACCGCTCGGTGTCGTTGGAGTCGTTGCGTCAGCGTCTGATCGGCCGCATTGAGAGTTCCGGCATCGATGCGATACCACTGTCGGGTAGCTCGCCTGGAGAACTTGAGGCCGAAGCAAAAGCAAAGCAATGTGATTTCATTCTCTACACGGACATCAGCGCGCTCAAAATATCGGCGGCGAAAAAGCTGGGCGGATTACTGGGTCGCGCGGCGGGCGTGACCGGGGTCGACAAAACGGAATCGCGAGTTAACTTCAAACTGTTCGCAGTTGGTGAGACTGCGCCGCGTTTGCAATCAAGCGCGACGGCTAAGGAAGAAGGAGACGAGGCCAGTGCGGGCGCCGCGGTCGAGAACGAAGCCAACAAGGTAAGTGCTGAAGTTAGAAAGCGAGGGAAGGGTTAATACGGCTTGCAGAACGTTGCGGGCGTAGGGGGCTTCGGCCCCCTATTTTCGTTGCTGTCAGTTCTTGGGTCTTTCCTGCTTGCTCTTCTTTTCTTTGGCAACCGGCGGTGGGAGTTTATTCGCGGCAGCCAGGATGGATTCTGCATTTTCGGTTACTTGCTCAATGCTTCCGACCTCGGCATCGCCACTCGCCTGGGACTGCAACGGGCGCAGTTGTTCGACGACGCGTTTCGCCTCGTTGGCAAGCAACCGAAGCGCTATTGGAATGAGCGGGTTCTTTTCATCACGAGAGCTGACATCGTCAATGTTGGTAATTGCCTCATCCAGTATTTTCGCGATGTCGCCAATCAGCTCGGCTCGAGAGCCTGACGGCAGCTCACCATAAAGTTCCGAGTCCTTCTTTTGTTGCTTGGCGGTATCGGTGGTCGTTCCTGTCAGCACGCGGAGCCGCCGTTCAATTGCTTTTACGAAGACACCGATGCGCTTATCCAGGATCTGCGTCTCCTTGATTTGTTCCACTTCCAACTCGGTAAAGTGGTCGCGACCCTGGACGCCGTTCACCACGCTGTCGCTAGCCGTGAACGGAAACATTAGCAACAGTGCCAGAAGCAAACTTACTTTGCGATTAGTCATGATGATTAGTTGTCGGGCGTCGGCGTCGGCTCCTGGGGTTTCTTCGAGCTCTTTTCGTTTTCAACTTTTGATTGCGGGTCTTTCAGCACGGTGTTGCCATAGAACGAGTTCAGAGCTTCAGTTCGCCCTTTGCGAGCAAACTCTTCCAGTTTCTTGACCCAAACTGCGTATTCGATTGGCGTCGTACGGCGGATTGCCGTCAAACGTGGCCCGTGTCCGCGCAGTGCCAATTCCAGTCGCTTGTAAAGATCGCGCGTCCGGTTTTGCTCACGACTCAGCGAGCCCAGAAACGCGAGAGCATCTTCAATCAAGGCGTGATACTTCCCGAGCGATGCTGACGCCGCATCAAAATCTTCCGCCGCTGAACGAGTTTCTGCGTCAGCCAGGTGTGCTTCGGCAATTTCAATTGTTACACGCAGCCGCGCTTTGTCGTCCTTCGCCCCTGTCACGCGAGCCCGATCCTCTTTGGTAATGACTTTTGCTGGCGGTGGCGCGCTGGGCTGCTGCACTACGGGCGCTTCCTGAGCATTCACTGCCTGAACACAAACAGCGAGCAGGCAAGGCGCAAGTGCGAAAAAGCTTAGGCGCCACCTTTGAGAGTTGATTCGTTGCATTGTCACTCGTTGCTGGATTCGAAGACTCGTCATCGAGTTCTTTTCAAGGCTTGCGTTTAACGCCCTCACCTCGCTTCACCTGCCGGCGCAACAACGGCAATCGTAGTCGCACTTTTTCGATCTCCAGCTGATTCGTGGTCGCGTCCGCACGCTCAAGGAAGCTTTCATAAGCAGCCAAAGCCTCGCGGTATTCTCCGAGATAATCATGGGCGCTGGCAATGAAGTAATAAGCGACGATGGCGTCCGGTTTGGTGCGCAACAGCCATTCATATTCCGGTAAGGCCTCAGCGAAAAGCTTCTGTTCATAAAGCGCGGTTGCCAGATTCGCATGCGCCGTGTAATTGTCCGGGTGCGCCCCTATTACCTGTCGCAGTATTGCCGCAGCCTGAGCGAAGCGCCGCGCGCGGACGAGCGCAGCCGCATAACCGGTGGCGTAATCCGGATTAGCAGGTTGCAGTTCAGAAGCGCGATGATAAAACTCGAGTGCGCGGTTCGGATTTTCGGTGCGATATGACGCTCCTAAGCGAGCGAAGAGCATCGCGTTCCGCGGATTCTTCTCGATCAGTTTTTCCAGGGCCTTGCGCGAGACTAAAGGATCGTCGTTGTTAGCGGCTGCGATTTCTTCTGCCGTCCCTTCGATGTGCGGCTTGGCGGGATCCTCGCTGATGATTCCCGCCGCCGTGGCGATGCGACGGGCCTCTTCTGTCCTGCCGGCGCGCTCGTGAGCGAGCGCCAGTCGCGAGGCGATTTGTTTGTCGCCCTTATTGATGCGATTGGCAGCTTCGAGACTAACAATTGCACTGTCGTAATCGTTCTGGTCAAGCGCGAGATCGGCACTCTCTACGAGGGCCGCGACATTCTCGGGCTCTAGTTGCAAAGCGCGATTCAAACTAGTCTTCGCAGCCGCATTGTCTTTGGCAGCGCGTTCTGCCTGAGCGCGGATCAACCAGGCGGCGGCAGGTGCGTCCGCATCATGTGTTGCGCGTTGCGCGAGCCGCAACGCTTCGGCAGTGTCTCCCGCGCGCAACTTCAGGCTGGCAAGCACTCTTAGCGCCAGGCCGTCGTCCTTGTCGAATTGAAGAGCTTGCTGGAGCAGGGAAACGCCTTCGGCATCGCGACCCAATCGGGTCAGCAAGACTCCGAGCGCACTGTAAGGTAGCGCCCAGTTGTTTCGCAGTTGAATTGCGCGCCTAAAAGAGGGCTCAGCCTCGGCCAGCCGGTTCAGCGAAAGTAAGGCAGTGCCCTTTTGAAATTCAGCTTCCGGAAATTCCGGACGGACCTTGAGTGCTTCGTCGTACAAAGCCAAAGCGCGATCAAAGTCACCCCGAGCATGCGCCGCTTGAGCCCGTTCAAACAATCTAACCGGATCCGGATCGTCACCAGGCGCAGCTTCGTTTTGCGCCGCGCCAATGGCCGCCGCGAAAGCAAGAACCAGGCTCACGATCAGAGAGCGCTGCAGCAGTCTTAAAGTAAACAATCGCGACATCGAAGGTGTTGCGTTACTGATTTTCGGAAGCGTGGAAACGAGGAGTACATGCTGGGGAGGTAGCGATCTTAACATGCTGCAACTTAGGACGTCCAAAGGCACTTGGGTTCAACTCAGATACAGTTAAGTCACCGTAATTAACCTCAGCACAACTCGCATGAGATGCTGGTTGCGCCAAGATTGATGCATGGGATAACATGCCTTTCCGTAATCCAACAAAGTTGTAATGAAGTAGTCAGATGCGGTCGCGTGTAGTGTGTCTGCATCATCGAATGGATTTGCTGATGAACTCTGTCATCGAGAACTCTCATATTCAAGCAGAAGCAGCGCCCGATTTCGCAGCCTTAGACGTCAAGGAAGAGCGGCTGCGATCTCTCATGCGCGAGATGGATTCGGTGCTCGTCGCTTTCTCGGGCGGCGTCGATAGCACCTACGTTGCTTATGTCGCGAACGCCGAACTTGGTGCGCGCGCGCTTTGTGTGACAGGTGAATCGCCCAGCCTGCCAAATTATCAAAGAGAAGAAACGGCGCGCGTCGTTGAGCAATTTGGTTTCCAGGTGGAAACGATCCAAACGCAGGAATTAGACAAAGCCGAATACATCGCCAATGGTCCAAATCGCTGTTTCTTTTGCAAGGACGAGTTGTATCAGAAGCTTGGACCCTTTGCGCGTGAGCGTCAGATTCAGTTCGTCCTTGATGGTTCCACTACCGATGACTTGCATGACTATCGTCCGGGAAGAGTAGCCGCGGGCCAGCATGCTGTTCGCAGCCCGCTCGTCGAGGCCGGACTAAGTAAACGCGAGGTGCGTGAGCTGAGTCGCCGTGCCGGGCTGCCCACTTGGGACAAGCCTGCAAGCCCTTGTCTTTCATCGCGGATTGCCTACGGCACCCACGTCACGATCGAACGACTCGCCACTGTTGATCAGGGCGAAGACATCTTACGTTCGCTGGGCTTCCGCGAGTTTCGTGTGCGACATCATGATCAAATTGTGCGGCTTGAGATCGCTCCCGCAGAGATGGATCGTGTGTTGCGGCGGGAAATGATTGACGAATTAGCGAGTCGCTTTCGGGAGCTCGGGTTTAAGTACGTGACTTTGGACTTACACGGTTATCGCAGTGGCGCGATGAATGAAGTCCTGGCCCAAGGTATTTTAAAATAAAATTGGAGAAGAAATGTGCAGCATGCCTAATGCAGTGTACGTTGACGACATTCGGGAGATAAAAGAGGCGAATCCCTTCGAATCGATGATGTCGCGTTTTGATCGCGCGGCAAAAATACTGAACCTTGACCCGGATCTATACGCGGTGATGCGCGTCCCCAATCGTGAACTCAAAGTCTACATTCCCACACGCATGGATTCAGGCCGGATTCAGGTGTTCGAAGGCTATCGCGTGCAGCACAACTTTGCGAGGGGCCCGGCCAAGGGAGGAATTCGTTACGCGCCGGATGTGAATATCGATGAGGTGCGCGCCCTTGCCGCGTGGATGACATGGAAGTGTGCGGTGGTCAACGTACCTTTTGGCGGTGCGAAGGGAGGCGTCGTTTGCGATCCGCAACAGATGTCCATGGGCGAGTTAGAGAGAATGACCCGCCGCTATGCTTCGGAACTGCTGGACTTCATCGGACCGGAAAAAGATGTGCCGGCGCCGGACATGAATACAAACGAACAAACCATGGCGTGGATCATGGACACCTATTCAATGCATGCGCGGCACACGGTAACAGCCGTGGTTACCGGAAAACCAATCGACCTGGGCGGCTCCTCTGGTCGTCGCGAGGCCACAGGACGCGGCATTCTGTTTGTTATTAATGAAGCTATTAAGCGGTTTCAAATGATCCCCGCAACCACCCGGGTAGTTGTGCAGGGGTCGGGTAACGTGGGCGGGATTGGTGCGCGTTTGCTTCATGAGGCCGGTTACAAAGTCGTAGCCATTTCGGACGTTCACGGCGGAATTTACAATCGAGAGGGCATAGATATACCGGCGGCGCTGGACTATCTGCAGACGACCAGGTCGTTTGAAGGATACGAAGGCGTTGAGAAGGTCTCAAACAGCGAACTGTTAGAACTCGAATGCGATGTTCTGGTTCCGGCGGCCACTGAGAATCAGATCACGTCGCAAAATGCACATCGAATCAAGTGCAAAGTGCTGGCTGAAGGGGCCAATGGGCCAACTACCGCGGCGGCCGACGAAGTGTTGCATCAAAATGGTGTTTTCGTTGTCCCAGACATCCTTGCCAACGCCGGCGGTGTCACTGTTTCTTATTTTGAGTGGGTTCAGGACAGAATGGGCTACTTCTGGCGCGAGGACGTTGTCAACCAGCGGCTCCAGGATACTATGGTGGCAAGTTTCAACGATCTGTGCCGTTATGCCACGGCACATCACGTCGACACCCGGACCGCAGCCTACATGTTGGCCATCGATCGGGTCGCCTACGATACTCGCATGCGGGGCATCTACGCGTGACGACATGTGACGGAAAAAACATAAAAGAAGTTGGCGCTAAGTAGTGAAAAAGTCTTGATTTCCGCTAGCAGGTAGAGTATGGTCGGCATGATTTTAGCACCCGGCCCAGCGATGAGATTTCACCATTTCGTGCGGTGCTTTTGAGTGCGCAATGGGCCAAGAGGCCCTCTTTGGTTCTTGAAAGTGAAGCCCCCGCTTTGGCAAGTGGTTGCTTGCGCTGGTCAACGCTATTAAGCAAATTTCATATTTTGGCAGGAGGAATGCGATGAGACTCGCAACTAGAGCGCTATTTACCGCGCTCGTCATGTTGGTGCTGTGTGCCGCGGTATCAGCACAAACCCCAAGGAAAGAAAATGACCCACGAAATCAGGCGCCTACTGTGGGGACCGGTGGTGCTCCAGGTGGCCCAACCGGTCTATTCACGATCTATGATGGCGACACGATACGTCGTGGTGAGTACACGTTTAGCATCGCGTACAGCAACTACGATCGTGATCCAGGCGACGTCGACATCGTAGAAACTCCGTTAAGCTTCAACATCGGGTTGAACGACCACATCGAGTTGTTTTTTAACACCAACGGTTATCGCGGAGTGAAGGTTAACAACCCAAGACATCTCTCGGGTTTCTACCTTCCTAACTCACAACTCTTCTTTCCGACGTTGTGTTCACCTCAGGCCATCATTCTTGCACCGGAGCGCGTAAGTGGTGCGCAGACTATTACCGGCACCGTCTTCCGGCCTGCAGGTCCGCCTTGCAATGTTGGTGGTCAGCGCTTTGTGCAGTTTCCCTTTGTGGGCGGCGTCGGTCCGAACTTTGGCTTGACAGGTAACAACGTCGCGCCCGCGTTCGTCAGCCGTCTTGGTGTTCCGACTGGTGGCGGTGGCAACTACGGTTCGGCAGCCTTCTTCCCGGGCGTTGGTTCGCCGGTGGGAAGCATATTGCCTGGCGTGGTGCTGACAACTCGTCTGGCTCCTGCAACTTCGCAATTCCAGGCTCAGATTGTTCCGAACCTTTTCACGATTGCGCCAACCTACATTGCTGATGCGCCATTCATCAATCGTCTCTATGGTGAGTCGATGTTCGGAAGCTTCGTGGCGGGTGGGAAGATTCGTTTCACCGGACCCAACAATCCTCTGGGTGTTGGCCTCGTCGCTTTCTATCGTTTCTATCCGGACAAAGCTGATGATTTTTCGGGCTTTAACCAGTTACAGCGCGGTGCCAGTCCCGGTGGCGACATCGGCGACTTTGGTGTTGTAGGCATTGTCAGTGGCCGGCTAGCCAAGCACGCGAACCTTTCTGCCAACGTTGGATTCATCCTTAACAGCAATCCGCGTTCGGAAGCGTTTGGTGGGCGGAATGTCGCACTGCTAAATCGGCCAGATGAACTGTTAGCCGGCGTCGGCTTCGACTTCCCGATCAATAAGCACTTCCAGATCATTACTGAAGTGAAGTCAATTCAGTACATCCGTAGTCGCACGGAAAATGCATTTCCAAACAATCCTGTGGACATCCTGGGCGGTGTGCGTATTTTCCCGCGTCGCTGGCTGGGCTTCAGTGCCGCGTATAGGCAACACGTAAATCAGCAAGGTGATCGACTCTTTGGTTTGTTCGACCATACCTATCCAGCTGGTTTCCGCGAATCAGATGATCCGCACGGCTTCCTGGCGCAGTTCTTCATTGGACACCGCAACGCGCGTGGACTACCCCCTCCGCCGAATCAGCCGCCGACGGTGTCAGTCTCGTCTTCAATGTCTTCAATCATGTTGCCGTGTCCGGAAGGCACAAGCTCCGCGACTTGCACTCCTAGCTCGAGCCGCGAAGTGACCCTAACGGCCGACTCGCGCGATGTGGACAACGACACGTTGCTTCATACCTGGACCGTAACTGGTGGTCGTATTACTGGTGAAGGCCGGACGGTGAGCTGGGATCTCTCGGGCGTAAACCCGGGTACTTATACAGCTTCTGTAGAAGTTAACGACGGTAATCAGCATACGGCGAACGCTACCACGACGGTAACGGTCGCAGTTTGCACCGATTGCAAGCCGCCGTGTCCGACAGTTTCGGTTAGCTGCCCGAGTGAAGTTAATGACGGCGACCCGCTTACCTTCACGGCTTCGGTCGGCGAAGCCGGTGCACTTAACCTTACTTACAATTGGTCAGTTTCTGCTGGCACCATTTCGGGCGGCCAGGGAACCTCCTCAATCACTGTCGATACCAAGGGAGTTGGTGGTAGCACCATAACGGCGACTGTCGAGCTTGGTGGTGTGGATCCAATATGTTCACGAACCGCTTCATGCACGACTTCGGTGAAGCAACTCGTGGTCGTAACTCCGAGTAAGTTTGACGAGTACGGCAATATTCGGTTCAACGACGAGAAGGCTCGTCTCGACAACTACGCAATCGCGTTACAGAACGATCCGGGTGCACAGGGCTACATCATCGCCTACGGCGGACGCCGTGGTACTGCTGGTGAAGCTCAGGCTCGTGCCGACCGCGCAAAGAATTACCTGGTTAATACGCGCGGCATCGACGCCGGACGTCTGGTAACCGTGGATGGTGGCTATCGTGAAGACCTGACAGTCGAACTATGGATCGTGCCCACCGGCGCGACTCCGCCGACTGCCAGTCCGACCGTGGACGCCAGCGAGGTGCAAATCGTCAGGCCGCGTGCGCGTCGTCGCCGTGGTGAGGAATAACTGATTTCGCGTCAAACAGGCGCGAAAGTTTCCAACGCGGGCGGTGCTTCCCAGTGAAGCATCGCCCGCGTCGCGTTTCATGCCCTTTAGTTTTGTGCAACTGACCCTCGACCGCGCCGCATCGTAAGGCCCGGCGAGTTCTTTGGATACAAACCGCGGGAATTGTATTAGACTCTTAAGGGACCCCGAGGGGGCCGAGTCCAATTTGACGTACCGTTTTGAGTTGATTTAAGACCCGAAGATGAATATGAGAGCCATGAAGTTAATTACCCCCCTTCTGCTGATCGCATTGTTTAGTCTCCAGTCTGCAGTGCTGTCGTTTCCGCTTGACCGGAGCGACGACGCCACCCTGGATCCATCTGGCTATTCAAGTACCTGGCAGGCTACCGGCCCTCCGGGCGGCGACGTGCGCGATCTCGTGGTTGATCCGAATAATGCTGACCGCCTTTACTTTGGCACTCTCGACGGTCAGATATACATGTCAACAGATGGCGGCAAGCGTTGGGATCTGCTCTACAACTTCAATCGGCCTAAACTATTTATCGATCACATACTCGTTGATCCGCGCGATTCGCGGGTGCTGTATGTCGCCGCGCACCGGCACAAAGAGCCGGGGGGATTCTTCAAGTCCACCGACGGTGGCCGGAAATGGAAGGAAAGTTCGGAGTTAAAGAACGAAGCGCTCCATTCTATGACTCAGTCCAAAGCCGACCCTGACGTCTTAATTGTCGGAACCTTTAATGGGATTTTCCGGTCGGACAATGCGGGCGATAGCTGGCAGCAGTTGCCGACTCAGTCAACGGCGGGACTTCTCCACGTGGAGTCCTTGGCCATGGATCCACGTTCCACGGACATTATCTACGCCGGCACTTGGTATCTGCCCTACAAAACAACTGACGGCGGCAAGACGTGGAAATCAATAAAGAATGGCATCATTGATGATTCAGACATTTTTGCCATCGACATCGACCCGCGCGATCCCAACCATTTGATTGCCTCAGCCTGTAGCGGAATTTATGAAACAAAGAATGCGGGCGATAGCTGGAAAAAGGTCCAAGGCATCCCTTCGCAGTCGCGCAGGACGCGTGCAATTTTGCAGCATCCTTCCGTTGCCGGAGTGGTCTTTGCCGGAACGACCGAAGGATTTTGGCGTTCGGAGCGTGGCGGCGATGCCGACTCCTGGATGGTGACAACCTCACGCCAATTGGAAATAAACTCTATTACAGTCCATCCGTCTCGTCCGGAAACGATTTTTATCGGCACCAACAATTATGGAGTGATGGTCTCTAACGACAGTGGTAAAACATTCGCTCCTACCAATGGTGGTTATAGCGGTAGATTTGCGAACAGCATTGTTGCTGACTGGGAGACGCCGAACCGCATTTACGCAGCTACAATTAACACTGCCACGGGCGGAGGATTTCTTTTTACCAGCAATGATAATGGCCAAACGTGGCGACCTTCGATGCGGAACATGCCGGCGCGCTTGATCACTTATTCAATTCTTCAAGACCTACGCGACGCCAACATTATCTACCTGGGTACTAACCTTGGCATCTACCGCTCTGTGGATCGCGGGGCTTCCTGGGCTCCGATCTGGGCCGGCAATACCGCTCCCGAAGTCACAAAGAGTGCCGCTGCTCCTAAGAAGGGTCGGCGGTCGGCAACCGCTAAACGCAAGGTTGCGCCTCGTCAGGCGACTGACACAGTACTGCGCGCCCAGAACGCTCTCAACATCGCCGGTTACAACGTTGGCGTTCCGGATGGAAAAACGGGCACCAGGACTACACTCGCGATCAAGAAGTTCCAGACTGATAAAACTTTGCCTGTAACAGGAAAGCTCGATGCAATCACGCTGTCAGCCCTGGGCGTTTCTGCAAGCGATGGCAAGGAAGGCGGGCAAGAAGCGTCGATAATTCTTACTGACGCGATTAATGCTCTGGTCCATACAGTCGATGCCGCCACCGGTCAGCCGGCTATGCTCGCTGCCACTAATGCCGGTCTTTACCGCACGACGGATCCGCTTAAGGGTTGGCAACGTCTGCCCTATAACTCCAGCTTTGATCCACGCAGCACTTGTATCGCCACTAGTCCGCAACACCCCGAATTGATCTGGGTTGGAACTGCGGCTGCGGGAGTGGTTGTCTCTCGTGATGGTGGCCAGACGTGGCAGCAGTCGAGCGGAATTCCCACTGAAGCGCCAGTCAATACGGTGGTTATGGATCCAAAACGGCCGGAGCGTGTCTATGTTGGAACAAAGCAGGCCTTTTATGCGTCGCACAATGGCGGAACTACCTGGAATCGGCGCGGCGGCGATCTTCCTTTTGGCGACTTCACCAGTATCCTGATCAATCTGCACAACACGGACGAGATCTTTGTCGGCAACGCATACCAGAATGGCGAGGTCGGTGGCGGTGTTTACCGCACCCTCAACGCCGGCAAGACCTGGGCGCGCATTGATCCAAAGGGCCAACGGTTACCGAGCCAAAGAATCTGGTCGCTCGCGTTCGACGGACAAGACCAGAACGTACTTTTTGTCGGTTCACACTCGGCGGGCGTGTATGTGGTACCCCGTAGTGAAACGGCGACGGCCGGCAGCCGGTGAATTACTTTAAGGTGCGCGCACGGGTGCCTGTAACTCATTGCTTTAGTAGTCTTTCTTTCTAAGCTGGTTGAACTTAGCGCCTTGACATGGTCTTATTTTGGCGTGTACATTGCCGACCTACCCGGTAAAGCGGCAATGATGGTCGGATCAAGCGGGTGACTACGGGCGCGGCGGAAATCGAAACAACATAATAACCTCCTTTTCCAAATCTGAACGGCTCGCATTCCTCGCTTCAAAATCCGACAAATCGTGAAAGGTTAGTAAGGCAGCCGCTTGAGTATTGTCCGCCACTCTGCAAGTGCGGACATCAGTACTCAATGTAGCGTGACGAGATTTACCACACGCCAAAAATTGTCCGGGGCCTATTAGGAGTCTGCATGCTTAGTGATGAACCCAAGCCGAACGACGGCGAAACCACCGAAACCCCTTCCGGCGCGCCCGAAGCAGCGCCGCAACAAGCCGCGGCGACCGCCGCTAGTGAAGCACGAACAGAGGTAGTCGAAGCAGCGACGGGTGAGACACCTGCAAGCGAGGCTTCAGCGAGCGAGGCTGCCAAGGCAGCTTCGGCACCGGCGCCCTCTGCGGACGCCGACGATGGCGATGACGCGCGACCCGGCGATATGGATTTCGGCAAACTCCTCGATCAGTTTGAGCAAGAGCAGGCCACGCTCCAAGAAGGCGAAGTTGTCCGCGGCACGGTGGTAGGAATCAGTGAGCGCGGCGTTGTCATTGATTTCGGCTACAAGTCTGAAGGCCTCGTCAACCCTGCCGAGTTCACGGAGAACGGCGTTATCAGTGTGAAGCCTGGAGACGAGGTGGAAGTTCTCGTCAAGAGCATGGAGACGGCGGACGGGTTGCCGATTCTGTCGCGGGCCGATGCCGTTCGCATGAAGGCTTGGGACGACTTGGAAAAGGCGTATCAAGAGGGCACCACAGTTAAAGGCCGGGTGATGGAACGGATTAAGGGTGGCTTGCGAATCGACATCGATGGCATCGGCGCATTTCTTCCCGGTTCACAGGTCGATGTGCGCCCCGTTCGCAATCTCGATAGCCTGCGAAATCAGGAGATCGAAGCAAAAGTCATCAAGCTCAATCGCAAGCGCTCAAATGTGGTGCTGTCTCGCAAGGCCGTGATCGAAAACGAGAACGCGGGAAGAAAAGATCAAACGTTGCAGCACATCGAGGAAGACATCATTGTCGAAGGCCAGATCAAGAACCTGACCGACTACGGTGCCTTTGTGGATCTCGGCGGCGTAGATGGTTTGCTTCATGTGACCGATATGTCCTGGGGACGATTGCAAAGTCCCAACGAGCTTTTCAAAGTTGGGGATAACATCCAGGTTAAGGTTCTCAAGTTTGATCGCGAGCGCGAGCGCGTCTCTCTCGGTTACAAGCAGCTACAGCCGGACCCCTGGTCAAGCGTGGAAGAGCGTTTTCCGGTCGGCACGCGGGTTAATGGCCGAATCGCGAGCGTAGCGGACTACGGTGCTTTCGTTGAGTTGGAAAGTGGCGTTGAGGGTTTGGTCCATGTCTCTGAAATGAGCTGGTCAAAGCGGGTCAAGCATCCCAGCAAGATCGTTAACCCCGGAGACAATGTCGAAGTTGAAGTCTTGAGCGTTGATCCAAAAGCGCGCCGCATCAGTCTGGGGATGAAGCAGATTCAGGATAATCCCTGGCAGACTTTGAATGATCGTTACCAGGTTGGCAGTAGGGTCCACGGACGAGTCCGGAACCTGACCGACTTTGGCGCGTTTATCGAAATCGAAGATGGCGTCGATGGGTTGGTTCACGTTTCTGATATTTCCTGGTCTCGTCGCATCAAGCATCCCAGCGAAGTGTTGAAGAAGGGACAGGAAATCGACGCCATCATCACCAGTATCGATGTTGAGAATCGCCGACTTTCCCTGTCAATTAAAGATTTGGAGCCGAACGCCTGGGAACGCTTCGTCACCGAGCACAAACCTGGCGATGTGGTTAAGGGGAAGATTGCGCGCTTTGCTAATTTCGGGGCTTTCGTCGAGCTCGACGACAATCTTGAGGGTCTTTGTCACATCTCGGAACTTTCCGATGACCGGGTGGCCAAACCGGAAGACGTGGTCCAGGTAGGCCAGGAGATGGACTTTAAAATTCTAAGAATTGATTCTGAAAGCAAGAAGATCGGACTCTCTGCTCGTGCCGTGGGCAAGGACGACGAGCCTATTCCCGACACCAAGATCTATTCATCGAACATCGGCAGCGGAATGGCTTCGCTAGGGGAATTGGCCGACTTCGGAATCAGCACTCCCGAACCTGAACCAGAGTAGTAAACTCGACTGAACGGTAGTGATAGACCCTTGCGATGTGCGCTAAACATTAGCAAGTTGGCCTCGGTTTCCGTCGCTGTTTGATTCGCTCTAAGGGTGCCGGGTGAGGGGAGTTAAGAGTCTTGCTCACGGCGATCATTTTCTGATAGTGTACCGACGAACTTACCTCTCCACTCGGTAATCGAATTGCTTCGTTGGACATGAAATCTAGACTCAACAGTCTGAGGTGATTCATGACAAAAGCGGAACTTGTCGAAGACGTAGCCCGAGCGGCCGAACTCACCAAGAAAGATGCAGAACGCCTGGTCGAAATTGTCTTCGAGAGCATCATCGAGACTTTGAATCACGGCGAAAAGATTGAGCTCCGCGGATTTGGTAGTTTCCGCGTCAGAGAGCGCGGGGCGCGCCGCGGCCGCAATCCGAAAACCGGAGATCCAGTCAGCATTCCCGCCAAACGTGTGCCGTACTTTAAGCCCGGCAAAGAGTTGAAGGAACTAATCAACGTTGACGTTACTCCTGCTCGGCCTTCCTCAGAAAGCACCTTGCCGGCCGCAGATGAATCGCGGCAGCCGCCGATCCTTTGATCTCTTCGTGTTGAGGTAACTTGAATTGGATAGGTTATGGAGCCCATGGCGAGGTGAGTACAGTGCCTCCGCTACAGCTTCCGACTCTGCCTCGCGGTGTGTCTTTTGCGAAATTCAGGCAGATCCGCGAAACGACCAACAGAACTTCGTACTGCACCGCGCGCGGCTCAATTTTGTAGTTCTCAATATTCATCCTTACAGTACTGGCCATTTGCTGATTGTTCCCTACGAACACACGGCCGAGCTCTGTGCGGTCTCCAAAGAAGCATCCGACGAGTTGATGGACTTAACAAAGCGCGCCGAAACCGCGATTCGGGAAGCCTATAAACCAGACGGCATCAATCTCGGAATGAATTTGGGACGGGCGGCAGGAGCGGGAATTGCAGGCCACGTTCACGTGCACATGTTGCCGCGCTGGAAAGGCGATACCAACTTCATGACCACTGTGGGAGAAACGCGCGTGTTGCCCGAAGACCTCACGACGACCTTCACCAGGCTTCACGACCGCTTTGGTGGGTGACTCAACTCAGCGCTTCATCGCTTTGCGCGTCACCGCTTCGTCTTCGACCTCGCCACCGTCATTGATTGGAACCTCAGATAACTTGGTGTAACTAACTCCGCGTTCCTCGCTGTCGAGGCTGGGAATGGGAAGCTGGGGTAAGGGACCTGTCAGTCTGGGTGGGTTAAAACCGGGATAGTCGATGCGCGCGTGATAGATGGCGGTCAAGGCACTGATCATTGCCTCCCGAATTGTAGTGAGTTCTTTCAGAGTGAGATCGCACTCATCAAGCTGGCCGTCGCTGATAATCGCGTCAACGATTTTTACAACGATGGCGCGAATATTTTCGGGATCGGGACGTGCTAAGGACCGGGCCGCTGCTTCACAAGAGTCGGCCAACATCATGATCGCCGCTTCCTTGAATTGCGGCTTCGGACCAGGGTAACGAAAGTCCTTCTCGTCGATCGTTTCACCGGGTTTGGCCAGGGCCTGGGCTTTTCGCAAAAAGAAATGCAATGTCCGGGTTCCGTGATGCTGCGGAATGAAGTCCGCGATCTTAGCAGGAAGTCCAATCTCCTTTGCCAATCGCTGACCGTATGTTACGTGACTGGTAATGATCCTGGCGCTCTGCGGCGGTCGCAGGTGATCGTGCGGATTATCACCTTGCTGGTTCTCGACGAAATACTCTGGCGCCGCCAGTTTGCCAATGTCATGGTAAAGCGCGCCAATCCGGGAGAGCAGCGGGTTTGCACCAACCGCGCGACAAGCATCCTCGGCCAGTTGGCCTACGGCGTGTGAATGCTGGTTAGTTCCCGGCGCTCGCAGAGCGAGTTGACCTAAGACCGGCAGGTCCGCATTTGAAAGCTCCAGCAGTTTTACGTCGGTCAAGATTCCGAAAAACGACTCATTGATGGGCAATCCGCCGGCCGTGAAGATTGCCGTCAAGAGACCTCCCGCAAAGCCACACCCGATTGCGAGCAGCACAGTTTTCAAGGTGAATGCCTGTTCGGCGTAAGCGATCAGCGACAGTGCCATGAGGATGTTAACGGCGCCGGTGATCAGTCCCGCAACCGTTACCGATTGCCGCTCGCGATAGCGTCCGAAGCCGTAGACGGCCGCGGAGCAGGAAATCATGGCGAATGCGATTGTTGGTACACCAGCAGGCGCCAGGATTCCCGCAAACAGTGCCGTTACGATTCCGGTAAGAAAGGCGAGTTGGGTGTCGACCAGCATCGCCACGAGCAGCGCAGCTGCCGCAAAGGGAATTGCGTAAGACCAGATTGTCGGGTCGTTTAGCGGAACACTTTTCATTTGCAACGCCACGCTATCTCCGACAGTGAAACCCACTCGCATCAGCGCGGTTTCCACGACGATGGCTGAACCGACGAGGGCAAATGCCTTATGCTTCGTAAGTGAGAGCACAGCCGTGGTGCTGCGGTGTTCTGTAAACTTCCAGGCCGCCCAATACACAGCCCCGACAACCATTAACAGGCCCAGCAAATAATGCCAGGGCCGGCCGCTGCGTCCGGTGCTGCGCAGAGCGACAAACTGGGCTAACACGGCAGGAGTGACTGTGTCGCCCTCGCGCGCAATCATTTGATTTCGCTTCAGTGTTATTGGTATCTGCTCGATTTTGTTGGCTTCAATTTCGCGCGCACTCGCTGTTGCTGTTTCATCAAGGACAACATTTGGACGGATCAACGGGATCAGCGCCGCAATCAGCGCAGTCTTTTCTTCCTGAGTCCAACCCGACAATTGCAGTATTCGCAGTTCTAAATTGCGGCGCGCTACGGAAAGGGGCGTCATGCGAGTCTGGGGCGCTGGCACGATCGTTCGGGCCGCGGGATTACGTACATCAACAAGTACGATCTCTTGCTTAAGCCTTTCAGCATCGGCATCGTTGTACACGTAGTCGTCCCCAAGTTTACGTAACATCGCTGTGAGCCGATCCAATTGGGCCGGGTCAAAATTGTGGGCGATGATCGCGCGCGCCACCGGCGCACCCCCTTCGCCGCTCCAGGCAGGAGTCTTGGTGGCCGCAGTTTTGTTGTCGACCTGTTGTTTTAGATCCTCCCAGGCAGCGCGAAAGCTCTGCGCTGAACTGACGCCTCGGGTTGAATCGAAATTAAAAACCGGGCGCGTCCTTTCGCGCGCGGCCGTTCGTCTTCTTTCAGTCTCTGCAATATCGATGGTGTTGATGTCGGCAGGGGAAACCACGTTTCGTCTGACAACTTCGCCTTCCTTGTAATCTTCAGCGAAGGTTGAGGAATAACCGCTTGCCAGCAACAAGGTGGTGATCAGTACAAGGAGGGCAACGCCAACAACCAACTGTATCCGCAGCGGCAGCACTCTTAACGGTCGCACCAGATAGCGAGCGACTGAATCGCGCGCGCGAGTTAGTGGAGTTTCGAATCTTGGACGTAGTCCCATTGTTCGCAGTTTTGCCGTTAGGCTATTCGTGACAAGCGCCCGGCGTCAGGATCGGTAGCTGCCGAATCTGAAAGTGGTTGCCCCGTAAGATCGCGCGCCAAAACCGTTCCCGCCTTTTCCAGCAACCGCTGCAAGGTTGCGGCGTTGGTGGCTGAAATCGCGACTGCATCTCGACCCTGCTGCGAGATGTATCGCAGCGCTGCTTGCTGCGCATCGCGGTCGACAAGATCGGATTTGTTGAGTGCAACCAATGTAGGAATCTCCGCCAGCTTCAGTTCACGCAGAATTCTTTCAACTGACTCAACCTGTTGCTCAAACCGGCGATTTGAAAGGTCAACCAGGTGAATCAGCAGGCTGCTTTCACTTATTTCTTCAAGGGTGGCCCGAAAAGCTGATAAGAGATCCGGCGGCAAATCACGAATGAACCCCACGGTATCGTTGATGATTACCTCGCGCTCGCGTGGAAGTCGCAGCCGCCGTGACGTCGGATCGAGTGTCGCAAACATTCGCTGCTCAGCACGAACGTCGCTGGCGGTAAGAGTGTTGAGCAGGGTGGATTTGCCGGCATTGGTATAACCGACGATGGAGATAATCGGCAGTTTGTTTCTCGTTCTCTCCTTACGGCGCTCTTGCCGGCGCTGTTTTTGAATCTCGATCTCCTGTTCCAGGCGATTAATTCGGTCTCTTACACGGCGGCGATCTGTTTCCAATTTCGTTTCACCCGGTCCTCGCCCGCCAATGCCTCCCGCCAGACGTGAGAATGCGGAATCCTGACCGCTGATCAGGCGGGGCAAGAGATACTTCAACTGCGCTAATTCGACCTGGATCTTACCTTCGCGAGATTGAGCGCGCTGGGCAAAGATATCGAGAATCAATTGCGCCCGATCGACCACCTTCAAATCAGTTGCCTCGGAAAGCGATCGGACCTGGGCGGGAGCCAATTCCTGATCGAAGATCAGCATGTCGGCGCCGAGCTGCAGGGCGCGGATCAACAGCTCCTCCAGTTTGCCGCGTCCCAGGACCGTTCGCGGATCCACGGCGCTACGACGTTGGATAATCTGATCCTGAACGACCACGCCAGCGGAAGTTGCGAGTTCGGTAAGCTCAGCTAGCGATTCTTCCGCGTCTGAAGTTGGTCCCGTTGCCACACTCACCAGGATCGCGCGGTCTCGAGTTTCAGCGCGACGCGTGACCTGGCGGTTACGCGCCATTTCCTCTTCGAGCGAGGTGATGAGCGCCAGAAAATCAAGGTCGAGCTGCGAAGGGGGTTTGGGCTGGATAAAAGCGTAGGGCGCTGTGCCGCCCACGCTTTGCAGCTCCCCGGCGTGCATCGGGAGCAGATGAGCTGCTCGCACGAGACTCGGCAGACCAGTCTCAGGATCGACCTCAATCGCTGCCATCAGATCTAAGCGCAGCAACGCGAGGTCGGTCAGATCGTCTTGCGTTAATTCTTCGCCGCGAAGATGAGTGTGAATGCAGCGCAGGCCGCGGAACCTTCCGCTAGCAACACGGATACGCTTGAAGTCCGGAAGCTCAATTCGCCGATTGTCACCCACCATCACATAATCGATGTGACCTTTACGATCGATTAGGACTCCAATTTGGCGCCGCGTCTCATGGGATAATTCGGCGATCTGCCGGGCAAACTCAGCGGTCACTACCTGGTGAGGCGGAATTCGTCGCGTGTAGAGTTTTTCTATGCGGCGCAATTGATTAGGTTTTAGTCCGAGTGTGTTTCCGAGTACGTTACTGATGTTCTCCCCTCCTTGGATGTGCTAGCCATTTGCGAACGACGCGCCGATCAAGGCAGGCACACGAACCCGCCCTTGGTGTTCTCCAGGTTGTCAGGTTGCAGCTACAGTGAGATTGGTGCGAGCGGTGAAAATCGGACGCCGGAGGTAATGCTGTAATGTTGCTCTGCGATGTCGCGTCGCTTATTCGCTTGAGCATGCGCTTCGTGCCGCCAACTCCCGCCGGGGAACTACCTGATAGTGAAATTCCCTGGCGATGGAGGCTGGATTATAACATAGGGCCGCAAAGCACAAACACGGAGGAGGACACAGGAGACACGGAGACACGGAGACATGGGGAAGCGGGGACGCGGAGACAAGGAGACACCGAGAAGCGGAGAAGCGGAGCGGCGGAGACGAGGTCATGCGGAGATGCCGCGAAGGTCATAAGGCGAGAAGTTGTGTTTCCGCGTACCTCGTCTCCGCGTCTCCGTGTCCCCGTGTCTCCGTGTCTCCGTGTCCCCGCGTCCCCGCTTCCCGGTCCTCCTTTTTTGCAGCGTTCGACATGACCTTGGTCCCGTCGTATCATTGCACGCTTTTGTAATCATCATATTTTGATTGAGAAATGCGCCGCGCATCGCCCGCTAGGAAGTGTCTTAACCAGATGAGTAAAGCAGGGAAAATCGTGAGCGTTTCGCCGGGGGCGGGCATTGCCGGCGGCGAGTTTGTCATCGAAGGCACCGACTTTGACACCAACGATCCCAGCGTCTTTGCAGTCTGGCTCGACGATGTTCGCGCACCGCTCGTTGCACTCAGCTGCAAACGCGTTATCGCCGTCGTTCCCGAGATGAGGAAATCGGGTGCTGTTGACGTGCGGCTTAAATCTCCAGGCCAGGAGAGCGAACCCGCGCGTTTCATTGTCGGCAAGAAGTTGGCTGAAGACTTACATCCGGTAACCAATCCGGCCTTTGATCCAGACGACAAGTCCCTTTTCGTGACACGTTCCGGTTCTCGCGGCGAGCGTTTGCCGGTATCTCTATTCCGCATAGACGCAACAGGAGAGCTTTCCGAATACTCGGGTGACATTCCTAATCCGACCGCCATTGGGTTTGACGACCGGGGCCAGATGTTCGTCAGTAGTCGTTTCGACGGCACCATCTATCGCATAAGCGCCTTTCGGGAAGCGCATCCGTTTGCTCGTAATCTGGGAATTGCTACCGGACTGGCGTTCGCGAGTGATGGAACCATGCACGTTGGCGATCGTACCGGAACTATTTATCAGGTGAATTCAATCGGTGAAGAGAAGCCGTGGGCACAACTTGAGCCCTCGGTTTCAGCCTACCATCTAGCGTTTGGACCTGACCGAGCCCTCTATGTGAGCGGCCCAACGGTTTCCAGCTTCGACTCGATCTATCGCATTGATCGAAGTGGCGAAGTTGACACTTTCTACAAGGGGCTGGGACGACCTCAGGGCCTGGCTTTTGATGACTCCGGTAATCTCTATGTCGCTGCATCTCTAAAAGGCCGGCGCGGAATCGTCCGCATCGCCTCGGACGGCAAGCAAGCAGAGTTAGTCATTGCTGGAATGAACCTGGTGGGCCTGGCATTCGGTCTGGGGGGTGAAGTCGCAGTTACCTCAATTGATGCGGTTTATAGCGTGCCTTTGGGAATTTCCGGTGTTCTGCTAAGTTGACACTTATTTACAAACGCTCAAACCTCGAGTGATAAGCGGTCATTGTTTGAGTAATGTGAGGTTAAGACTTTCAGCCCGTCATGGAAATCAGCCCCAATCTAGTTGCCGACTTCATTCTCAACATGGTGGCCTTCTTGTTTTCGGCGTCCGTCCACGAGTCAGCTCATGCCTGGATGTCCAGTCGCTTTGGCGATGACCTCGCACGCTCTCAGGGACGCATCAGCCTGAATCCACTCGTGCACATAGATCCCATCGGAACTCTGCTCTTTCCAGCCATTGCTTTCTTTGCGCATGTGCCCCTGATCGGATGGGCGAAATCTACCCCAGTTAATCCGCTGGCATGGCGTGATAAGAGACAAGCTAACTTATGGGTTTCGGCGGCAGGCGTCATCTGCAACTTCATCATGGCGATTCTGGCAGGCATCGCGATTCGGTTGCTTTACAGCTTTGGAATTATTGATGTAGGAGACGGTCAAAATTTGCTCATACCGGTAGCGAGTAGTTCCATGGTAGCGGTCGGGGCCGTTAGCTTGCTTGAGACCTTTTTCATAATCAATGTCATGCTCGGCGTCTTCAACTTGCTGCCGATTCCACCACTCGACGGAAGTGGAATTCTTAGCAGCTTACTACCATCCGGCTTCGAGGAAGGGATGGAGCAAGTGCAGCAGTTTGGTTTCCTGTTGCTGTTCGTTGCGGTGTTCACCGGTGTTGTGGGCAAGATTTTGGGCTTCTTCCTTCCTATCGCAGTGAACTTAGTCTTTTTTGGCACAGGCATCAGATTTGGTTAAATGAAACGAATTTTCAGCGGTGTTAAGCCCACGGGCCCACTACACTTGGGAAACTATCTGGGAGCGCTCCGCATTTGGGTGGAGTTGCAGCGCGAGTATGAAAGCTTCTTTTGTATCGTTAATCTCCACGCGATTACGACTCCGGTAGATCCCACTTACCTGGCAGAATTGACAAAAGAGATCGCCCGCCTTTACCTCGCGGTCGGTATTGACCCTACCGTCTCCACGATCTTTGTCCAATCCGATGTTCCGGAGCATGCCGAGCTGGCTTGGATATTGAATTGTTCGACGCGCATGTCGGAGCTTGAACGAATGACGCAGTTCAAGGATCAGGCACGCAAGCAGCGGGAGAGTTTGGGAGCCGGGTTATTTGAGTATCCCGTCTTAATGGCCGCTGATATCCTGCTCTATCAAACGGAACTTGTGCCGGTGGGAGAAGATCAGAAACAACATCTTGAACTCACTCGCGATCTCGCCATACGATTTAACCGCGATTATGGCGAGACGTTTCGAGTCCCTGAACCTTATATTCCTCAGGTCGGCGCGCGCATCATGTCGTTGTCAGATCCGACGAAGAAGATGTCAAAGTCGGATGACGATCCCAATGGCTGTGTGATGTTACTTGACGACGCAGACGCCGTGAGCCGAAAGTTTAAGCGCGCAGTTACAGATTCGGGCACCGAGATAAGATTTGACGACTCGCGTCCGGCCATTTCCAACCTATTGACGATTTATCAGTTGCTCACCGGGAAGACGGGCGCGGAAGTCGAAAATCACTTTGCCGGGAAGGGCTACGCGCAACTAAAAAACGATCTGGCGGAGCAGACAATCGAGTTTCTGCGGCCGTTGCAGGAACGAGCAAACGGTATTAGTGATTCAGAGTTGCAGCAGATTCTCGGCCGGGGTAGCGAGCGGGCCCGCAACATTGCGAAAGCCACACTGCAAGACGTTATGAAGCGCCGGGGAATTGTGGGCGCGGCGGGAAGTAGATAAATGGAAGAAACAGCAAGAGCTCTGGAAGCGGACAAAACCGAAGATGCGACGCCGCAAACGCTGAAAGTTGCCGGTTCGACGCCCGAGATTGTCCCCGATCACACGACTGATGACCTCAAGATCATCCTCGGTGAATTTGAGGGGCCGCTGGATCTCCTGCTGCATCTGATCCGACAGGAACAGGTCAGTATCTACGATATTCCGATCGCGCGTATCACTGCCGAGTATCTGCGTTACCTGCAACTAATGCAGGAACTTGATATCGCCGTCGCCGGTGATTTTCTGGTAATGGCCGCTTCCTTGATTGAGCTAAAGACCAAAATGCTTTTACCCCGCGATCCCTTTGCGACGGAGGTGGAAGAAGAGGATCCGCGTAAGGATCTAGTGCAGCAGTTGCTCGAATACCAGAAATATAAAGCGGCTGCACAAATGCTTTGGTCACGCGCCACGGTCGAGCGAGCCATCTTCAAACGAGCGGAAATCGAGACGGATAAAAACAATCCCGAGGTAGTAGTCGGGGTCTTTGATCTCCTCAAAGTCTTTCAGGAAATACTGAACCGGCATAAAGAGGAGGTTCTGCTCGAGATCGAACGCGAAGAAATCTCCATGGCAGAAATGTTGGAGCGGTTGCGCAACATGGTGTTGTCTGCTGGCGAACTGAATCTCAAAGTGTTTTTCGAACGCGCGCGCTCGAGGCGCGAGCTGGTGCTGGCATTTCTTTCTGTGCTTGAACTTGTGCGCACTACCGAAATCCGGTTGTTTCAGAAAGAAACCTTCGGCGAGATACTCGCCCGCGCAGTCAGTTAGGTTTGTAAACCATGAGTACACAAGCAAAAAAGAAAAGTAAGGTTGTTGAGTCGGACGAAACCGGTCTCGCGGAAGAGGACTTCGCCGGCGAAGGTACTGCTGAGGCTTCAGAGCCCAGCGACGTTGGCGCCACCTCGATTGAGGCCGAAGTGTTGGAACCGTTGCAGGTACAAAATGCGGGGGAACGCAGTGCCATAATCGAGGCCTTGATTTACGTCTCCGACGAGCCTCTCAATGCCAGGACTATTGCCGATGTTTTGAAAGAGGATGAGCCGGCGATCCAGGCAGCAATCGACAGCCTGGTGGCGGAGTTCAACGGCCGCGGCGGAGGGTTGCAGTTACGCGAGGTCGCCGGTGGATGGCAGTTTGCAACCAGACCGGAATATCACGAGCACGTGCGAGCCTTCTTGAAATCACGGCCGAGCGCGAAGTTATCTCTTGCTTCATTAGAAACGCTCGCGGTGATTGCCTACAAGCAGCCGATCACCGTGCCGGAAATTCTGGATATTCGTGGTGTTCAATCGCCATCCTCGATCAAAACCCTTCTGGATAAGAAACTAATTGTCGCCAAGGGACGCAAGGAAGCGGCAGGGCGTCCCATGATGTATGGCACCTCCAAGGAGTTTCTAATTCAGTTTGGCCTAAAAGACCTTTCAGAACTTCCCAGCATTGAAGACTTTCAGGACCTTGCAGGCGGGATTGTTTAAGAAGGTTTCGAGTTTGAGTTTCAAGTTTCAGGTTTCGCGGGGCGCTCTAGGTACTACCGGAACCCCTTCGAACTTGAGTCAAACGTGAAACTTTAAACTCGGAACGCGAAACGTTTATGGAGCAGCGCTTACAAAAACTCATTGCCGAAGCGGGCATCGCTTCGCGACGTCACGCTGAGCAAATGATTGTCGCGGGCGAAGTCACGGTTAACGGCCAGGTGATTACGGAGCTCGGCACGAAAGCTGACGCGAGCAAAGATCACATCAAGGTCAAGGGGAAGCTGATCAATCCAGCCCTCGCGAGGCGTGAAAATGTTTACATCCTGCTGAACAAACCAAAGGGCTATTTATCCAGTGTCTCTGATCCAGAGGGCAGACCTCTGGTCACCGAACTCTTGCCGGCTTCGTTAGGCCGGATCTATCCAGTGGGCCGCCTGGATTTCAACACTGAAGGGTTGTTGTTGCTAACGAATGATGGCGATTTCACCAACTTCATTACGTCGGCGCGTAATCGCGTGGAAAAGGTTTATCAGGCGAAGGTAAAAGGATTACCTCCGGAGGCGGCACTGCAACGGATCCGGCGCGGCGTGATTCTTGACGACGCCACGCGCACCTCGCCAGCCAAGATCACCAAGATTGACGAGACCGAAAACAACGCCTGGTTTGAGATCGTTCTGCACCAGGGAAAGAACCAGCAGATTCGCCGCATGTTCGATCTCATCGGTCACTCCGTTCTGAAGTTGAAACGGGCACGCATTGGCTTTCTTTATGACGAACGCTTACGGCCGGGTGAGTGGCGCAGGCTCTCGCCACAGGAAGTTCAACGTTTCATGAAGAGTCAACGTGGGAAGAAGACGGCGCCAATAGTTGCTCGGCGTACCCGGTAGTGGTTCTCAACTACAGTTCTTATCGGTGGCGGGGTAGAATTACGAACCGGCAAAGCGTTGGAGTTTTCCGGCAGGCATTCTTGCCTGTTATCTTATGGCAAGGATGCCCTTCTTGTGTCAGCACCTGAATCATTGGGGAATCGATGGAATTTGAGCTAAGCGAAGAACAAAAACAGATCAAGATGAGCGTGCGCGAGTTCGCTGAAGCGGAGATCGCGCCGCATGTGATGGAGTGGGACGAAGCTCAGCACTTTCCCATCGAGTTAAAGCCGAAACTTGCAGAGCTCGGTTTGATGGGGGTGATCTTTCCAGAAGAATACGGTGGGGCCGGCATGGGCTACGTCGAATACGCGACGATCATTGAAGAGCTTTCTCGCGTCGATGGTTCCGTCGGCATTTCCGTAGCCGCGCACAACTCACTTTGTTCAAACCATATTTACGAGTTTGGCAACGAGGAGCAGAGGCAGAAGTACCTCGTGCCTCTCGCACGCGGAGAACACCTGGGTGCCTGGGGCTTGACTGAACCCAGCGCTGGATCGGATGCCTCGGGCACGCGCTCAACCGCAGTCAGAGAAGGCGATGGCTGGGTAGTTAATGGGTCGAAAAACTTTATTACGCATGCGATCAACGCTGACACCTGCGTTGCCGTTGCGGTTACAGATCGGGCGCAAAGAAGTCGCGGGATAACAGCTTTTGTCTTTGAGAAAGGAATGCCGGGGTTCTTGCCATCGAAAAAAGAAAACAAGCTGGGATTGCGGGCCTCAGAAACCGCGAGCGTAATTTTTGAAGACTGTCATGTTCCGGACGCAAACCGTTTAGGCGAGGAAGGCCAGGGCTTTATTAACGCGATGCAGATCCTGGATGGTGGACGCATTTCGATCGCAGCCCTCGCGGTTGGAATCGCGCAGGGAGCCTACGAGTCGGCCCTGCGATATTCAAAAGAACGGCAGCAGTTTGGTAAACCAATTTCGGAGTTTCAGGCCATTCAATTCAAACTAGCCAATATGGCGACGCAGATTGATGCGGCACGCCTGCTGATGTATCGAGCCGCCTGGTTGAAGGATCAGAAACGTAAGGTCACTAAGGAATCTTCAATGGCAAAGTTGTTTGCCTCAGAAATGAGTGTCAACGTTTGCGAAGAAGCGATTCAGGTTCACGGCGGTTACGGTTACACGAAAGACTATCCGGCAGAAAAGTACTGGCGTGATTCCAAGCTCTGCACGATCGGTGAGGGTACTTCTGAGATTCAGCGCCTGATTATCGCCCGTGAAATTTTGAAGCAGGCGGGTTAATCCCGGCGAGCCGCTGCGATGAAACCTGAAACCGATCACGAATCGAACTCGGCTTCATTGATCAGCCGCATCACTTCGGGCGATCCGCGTGCGGTGGCGCGGGCTATCTCGAAAGTTGAAGACAGTTCGAATGATGCTGCGGCGTTGATGAAGGAAGTTTTTCCGCACAGTGGCAAAGGTCTGGTAATCGGAATCACGGGCGCGCCAGGCGCCGGCAAGTCTTCATTAGTTGATAAGCTGGCCCTCTTCTACCGGGCGCGCAACGAACGGGTGGGCATAGTTGCTGTAGATCCTTCCAGTCCTTTCTCGGGCGGAGCGATTTTAGGTGACCGCATCAGGATGCAGGCACTCGGTTTGGACAAGGGCGTCTTCATTCGTTCAATGGCTACCCGAGGAAACCTGGGCGGGTTGGCACGGGCCACGGTAGACGCAGTCTCAATCCTCGACGCGGCCGGCTACGAGAAGGTCGTTGTCGAAACCGTGGGAGTGGGACAGGACGAAGTCGAGATCGTGAAAGCCGCGGATGTCTGCGTTGTCGTCCTAGTGCCGGGAATGGGCGATGACATCCAGGCCATCAAAGCCGGCATCATGGAGATTGCCGATATTTTTGTCATTAACAAGGCGGATCGCGAAGGCGTTTATTCAACGGAAAAAGAGTTGGAAGCCCTGCTTTCGCTAGCCCACCGCGATGACGGCTGGCAGCCGCCAATCGTTAAGACCGTTGCCACCGAGAACAAGGGCGTTGAAGATCTGGCATCTGCGATTGAGCGTTATCGGGATTTCCATTTCAGTTCCGATTTGGGCAATCAACGCCGTCGCGCCGTTGCGCGCTGGAGGATCCTCGAACTGTTGAGGGAAAAGCTGGTTTCGCAAACCCTGGATTCGGAATCAGCATCTGAGAGGCTTGATTCGCTGGCGGATGAGGTTGCCAGACGCCAAAGAGACCCTTATTCTGCGGTGGACGACCTTTTGAAGGAGAACCCGTAAGAAGGTATTTATCATTTGTCATCGGTCATTTTCCATTTGTCTAAAGTCTGACTACTGACTACTTCATGCTCATTGATCATATCGGCATCGCCACCGAACGTCTTGACGACGCCACCGCTGTCTGGCGCGACGTCCTGGGTCTGGAGCTGGAGTCGACCGAGCAGGTTGATACGCAGGGTGTGCGTGTAGCGATGTTCGCCCTCGGCGAGTCGCACATTGAACTGCTGGAACCGCTTTCGCCCGATTCACCAGTGGGCAAGTTTTTGGCGAAGCGTGGTCCGGGTATTCATCATATCGCCGTCAGAGTCGAAGACATCCGCGCCAAGCTGGCCGAGCTGAAAGCGAAGGGCCTGCGTTTGATTGACGAAGTGCCGCGAGTGGGAGCTGGTGGTTGCCTGGTCGCGTTTATTCATCCTACAGCCGCCAACGGCGTGTTGCTGGAGCTGGTACAACATCAATAATTCTTTATTTGGAAAGGAAGTTTATTTTGACTACTACAAAGAAAGCATGGATTGCGGCGGCAGTCGCAGTAATTTTTTCACTCGGATTAATTGTCTGGCAGGTAAAGGCGCGTCGCGGCGAGGCAGTGAACCTCACCGCAGAAGACATGGCGTTGATTGCCGAGGACCAGTCACCGCAGTTTCGTGCTCGTCTCGCTTCCGATGAAGCTTCGCGTAAAGATTTTGCGGACAATGTCCGCAGTCTGTTTGCGGTCGCGGAAGAGGCCCGCACCAAGGGCATTGGCAATAAGCCGGAGGTCAAACGCCAGATCGATCTGGTTCGTTCGATCGTGATTGCCGAAACCTTCTTCAAATCGCAAGAGGGAACTGCCGGAGCCCCGCAGATTTCCGAGCAGGAAGTGGAGGAGTTTTTCAAACAGCCCGCCAATAAGGAAAAGTTTGATCAATTCGTCGCCGATGCCAAGGCTAAGAACCCACAAATGTCCGGTCAGATAACTGATGATCAGTTGAAGCAGGTGCGCAGTCAACTAGGCCAGGTGCTAATCGGCGAGTCAAAAGGAATTGCAGCGGGAGTCGACAAGAAGCGCTCGGTCCAGTTGCAAATCCAAATGGAGCAGGCCCGCATCCTCGCCCAGACTTACGCGCAGGAGCAGTTGGCTGAAAAGATGAAAGCCACGGATGAGGAAATCAATGCGTATATCGCCGCGCACCCGGACCTTGATATCGCGAAGACTCGTGAGAAAGCCGAAGCCGTGTTGAAACGCGCGCGCAGCGGTGAAGATTTCGGCAAGCTGGCGGAAGAGTTTTCCATTGATCCCGGCAGTAAAGTTAAAGGCGGCGATCTTGGTTGGTTTGGTCCCGGGGCAATGCTTCCTGAATTCGAGAAGGCCGCGTTTGCTCTCAGTCCCGGTCAGATAAGTGATTTGGTGGAGACCGATTATGGATTCCACATCATCAAGCTGGAAGAGAAGCGGACTCAGGATAAAGACGGGAAGAAAGAGGAGCAGGTGCACGCGCGGCACATTCTGATTGGCGGAGCCCAGTCGGATAATCCCATGGCTCCGCCACGCAATGGTCGCGAGCAAGCGCGCGCCGAAGTTGAGAAAGAAAAGCAGAAGAAGGTTTTGGATGAAATCGTGAAGCGGTCGCACGTTACCGTTGCGGAAAATTTCACGGTAAAGGCGCCGGAAATGCCGCAGGCGCCGGCAATGCCGCCGGGATTTCAGCCGCAGCCGATGCCTGAACCGGAGTCGGCAACTCCGGCACCTAAGCCCGGTGGAGCGAAGGGCACTCCAAACAAGGGCGGCGCGAAGCGGAACAAGTAATCTCGTTAGAGTTTCCCATGCAGTTTGGCGATTATCGCGTTGAGATAATTCCTGACACGGAATTTCGTCTCGATGGTGGAGCGATGTTTGGTGTCGTCCCGCGCAATCTCTGGGCGCGAGTAGCGCCGCCGGACGACCAAAATCGTATCCGCATGAACATGAACTGTGTCTTCATTGAGACAGGGTCAGAACGCATTCTGATCGAGACGGGAATCGGTGAGAAATGGTCGCCCAAGCTTGCAGCGATGTATGGCATCCAGCGCGAAAGGACACTTGCGGATTCACTGCGCGCAATAACAGGTTACGGACCCGAAGCAATCACGATCGTTATCAATACTCATTTGCATTTCGACCACGCCGGTGGCAACACCGTGCTGAACGATGCTGGCGAAGCCATTCCCGCGTTCCCCAACGCGCGCTATTTTCTTTCCCAGGCTGAGTACGAACACGCAGAGCAGCCTAGTGAGCGTGACCGCGCCAGCTATTTCCCGGAGAACTGGCGGCCGGCCTACAACAACGGGCAAGTTGAATTAAAGCCGGCGGACTATGAAGTGGTTCCCGGCCTGCGCATGGAAACTCATCCCGGACACAATCGTTCGATGCAGTGCTGGCGGTTAGAGCGTGAGGGACGAACGCTTTTCGGTTTTGCCGATCTAGTGCCGATGCGCGCGCACGTTTCTTTTCCCTGGATTATGGGTTACGACCTTTACCCGGTTGAGACTCTCGAATCCAAAAAGAAATTGTTGCCCCAGGCGGTGAGAGAAGGTTGGAGTTGCTTATTTTATCATGAACCGGATCGACCCTTGTGCAAAGTGATTGAGGACAAGGGAAAGTTATTGGCGATTCCGACAAATTAGGCAATCCTCAAAGAAAAGCCGAAGGCTAAGAGCGCATTCATGGATGACTTGTTGGCTCGGCGCCCTGCCGGCTCTCTAAAGGAATATGTGGCTACGAACAGTTGTCCGGAAAAGAAAGAGACGAAGTGAAACAAGCTAGCATCGGAATCATCGGCGGCAGTGGCCTTTACCAGATGCCGGAGCTCAGGGACGTTGAAGAAGTAAAGGTTGAGACGCCTTTTGGCAATCCGTCCGATGCTTTCATTATCGGCACTTTGGAGAATCAGCGAGTCGCATTTCTCCCCCGACATGGACGGGGTCACCGCTTCACGCCCACGGAGGTTCCTTACCGGGCAAATATTTACGGCATGAAGCTGCTCGGGGTGGAGCGCTTACTGTCGGCTTCAGCGGTGGGCTCGTTGCACGAACAATATGCGCCGCTTGACATGGTGATTCCGGATCAGTTTTTCGACCGCACGCGCGCGCGTGCGAGCGAGTCGACCTTCTTCGGTGAGGGCATTGTGGCCCATGTCGGTTTTGCTCATCCGGTGTGCAGTGAGTTGGGCGACGTCTTAGAACGCTCGTGCAAAGCAGCCGAGGTGAATAGTCATCGTGGCGGAACATATATCTGCATGGAGGGCCCGGCCTTTTCCACAAAGGCCGAGTCTAATGTTTATCGCTCGTGGGGCATGGACGTAATCGGCATGACGAATTTGCAGGAGGCCAAGCTGGCGCGTGAGGCTGAGATTTGTTACGCCACGCTGGCGCTCGTGACCGATTATGATTGCTGGCATCCGGGGCATGACGTTGTTTCGGTCGAGACGGTCGTCGAGTATTTGAATAAAAACGTGCGCAACGCCCAGATCATCATGAAAACAGCGGTAAAGGAACTGGGCGCGGCTCCGCGTACATGCAAATGCGGCTCAGCGCTTAAGAGTGCAATCTTCACCGCGCCCGATCTTTGGCCGGCAGCGACAACAAAAAAGCTGGATGCCATCATCAAAAAGTACGCAGCATCCAGCATTAGTCAGTGAGAGGTGGTTATGAAGTACTTTTTATCGATATTCGTTCTTTTGATAGCGATTGGTATTTGCGCGCCGGTTGTCTTGGCGCAAGGCACAGTGAGAAGCGGACCGGATCCCTCAACCCTGCGCGATCCGGAATTAGAAAAGGATTCTATGCACAACCTCGAGGTGGCGCGCAATTACTTCAAGTTGAAGAAAGCCTACGTGGCGGCGCTAAAGCGGACCGAGGAGATCATCGCGGGTAATCCTAATTTCACGCGCATTGATGAAGCCTTGTTCATCGCTGGCTCCAGCAGCCTTTCGCTTGCCGAAAACAAGGGGAAGCAAACTCCGTCTCTTTATATCAGCTATGATGGCAACACCAAGAAGACCTTGAGCGCTGAAGAGTTCCGGGAGATGGGACGCGATTATCTCACACGGTTAGTTAACGACTATCCCGACAGCAGTTTTCGCGGCCAGGCGGAGGACGCGTTGAAATTGGTTAGCGGGGCGAAGAAGCAGTAGGCAGTAGGCGGAGGCAGTTCTGAAGTTTCAGTTTCAAGTTTCGAAATTCAGAGATCAAAGACCAAAGTTCAAAGACCAAAGTTCAAAAAAATCCATGTCTCTCTTAGTCGTAGGTTCAGTTGCGTTTGACGCCGTCGAAACGCCATTTGGTAAGTGTGAAAAAATGTTGGGTGGTTCCACCTCCCACGTGTCGCTCGCGGCCAGCTACTTTTCCGACGTCAGGATCGTCGGTGTTGTCGGCGGCGATTTTGGCGATGAAGATCGCCAGGTGTTCGTGCGTCACGGCGTTGATACCAGCGATCTTGAGTGCGTGCCCGAAGGGGAGACGTTTCGCTGGTATGGTCGCTACGACTACGACCTGAATACTGCCCATACCCTCGACACCAAGCTGAATGTCTTCGCGGATTTCAAACCCAAGTTGTCGCCGCAATCGCGGGAGTCGCGGCTGGTGTTTCTCGGCAATATCCAACCAGATCTGCAACGCGAAGTTCGTGAGCAGGTGCCGCAGGCGGAGCTGGTAGCCCTCGATACGATGAATCTGTGGATCGACCTCGCTAAGGAGTCTCTGTTGCAAACGATCCGGGGCGTCGATGTCGTAATCATTAACGATGCTGAAGCGCGCCAACTAACCGGAATTCCTAATGTCATCAAGGCAGCGAAAACGATTCTGACATGGGGGCCGAAGGCACTGATTATCAAACGCGGAGAATACGGTGCGGCACTGTTTACTGAGGAAAGCTACTTCGCCATTCCCGCATACCCACTCGAATCGGTGTTCGACCCCACTGGGGCGGGCGACTCTTTCGCCGGCGGTTTTATGGGGTATTTGTCGAGCCAGGAAAATCTCGATAATGCGGCGCTGCGGCGCGCGATGATCTTCGGCTCAGTGATGGCTTCATTCAATGTTGAGGAATTTGGCACGGCGCGCGTGGACCGCTTAACTCACGAAGAGATAAATGAACGGTTCCGCGACTTCAAACAAATGACTCACTTCGAAGAGATTCCTTTCCAGCGTGCTGTGTCGGTCTTGTAGATAGTTTCGCGTCCCGAGTTTTCGAGTTCCGAGATTCTTGCGATAGTTTGCTTTGTTTCGATTTTACGGCTGCGTGGTTTTGGCTTAAGGTAAACGCTAATAGCGAACGCGAAACTTGAAACGCGAAACTCGGAACTTTTAAGGGGGCTTTATGTTCTGTCCTGTCTGCGAAGCTGAATATCAGCCTGGTATCACCATTTGCCCTGACGACCAAACACAACTCGTCGAGCGTCTAACTGCTGACAACACCCTGCACGATAGTAGCGAAGCCCGTTTTGTTAATCTGCATCATCTAGGCTCGCCGGTTGAGGCCGAGATGGTGAATGACTTACTGCGGCAGAACGGAATTCGCTCCGTTGTTCAATCAGGCGGTTCGGACGCGCTGGCGCCACTTCTTTCCAGCTCGGCAGACGGCAGCGTGCTTTTGGTTGATGAACGCGACTTCGATCGCGCTCAGGAGCTTTACGCTGCCTTCTTTGGTGCCGACACCACGCCACTCACTGGATCAAGCGAGTAGGTCCTGTGGAAGAAAGGTCTAAAAGGGTGTCAGGTGTCGGGTGGCGGTTTTGCACTTTCTGAGATTCGATAGCGGGTGATCCCGACACCCGTTACCCGACACCTATACCGACACGCGTCACCTATTACGACACCTGGCACCCACAATCGCCTTGAAAAATTCAGTCATCGTCGTTCTAATGACGGCCGCGTCCGATGAAGAAGGAGTGAGGCTCGGCGACATGCTTGTCGAGGAGCGGCTCGCGGCCTGCGTCCAAATCCTCCCAGCAATTCAATCTATTTATCGTTGGCAGGGAAGTATCGAAAGGTCATCCGAAGTGCTGTTGATTGCCAAGACGGAAACAGACAAGTTTGTTGATCTGGAGCGGCGGGTAAGAGCGATGCACAGCTACGAAACACCGGAGATCGTGGCGGTGCCAGTGACGGCGATTTCCGAACCTTATCGTAAATGGCTCTCCGCCAGCATTGATTCTGAGTGAGCGGCTGCCAAGGATCCTAGATTTCGCGAATTTCTTCGGAGACGGTGTTGTCGAGAATGCGCAGAGAGCTCTGGCTTTGGTTGAGGATGTTTACGACTTCCTCAGGAGAGTCGGTGAGATGCAGTAACTTCAGATCCTGAACAGAAATCTTTCCTTCCTGCAGCGCAGTATTGCGTATCCAGTCCATCAGGCCCTGCCAGTAGTTAGTCCCAAACAGTACTACGGGAAAGTTTCGAATCTTTCGTGTCTGGATCAAGGTTAGCGCTTCGAACAGTTCATCCAGAGTGCCAAAGCCGCCGGGAAAAATAATGAAGCCGAGGCTATATTTGACGAACATCATTTTTCTGACGAAGAAGTAGCGAAACGTTAGGGAGCGTGTCAGGTAAGGATTCGCACCCTGCTCAAAGGGCAGCTCGATATTGCAACCGACTGAAAGGCCGCCGGCCTCGAACGCGCCGCGATTCGCGGCCTCCATAACCCCCGGGCCACCTCCGGTAATCACTGCGTAGCCTTCACGCGCGAGGAGCGCCGCCGTTTCCTGCGCCAATTTGTAATAGGGATCGCTTGCCGGAGTTCGCGCCGAGCCGAAGATCGAGATGCCTCGTGTCAGGCTCGCAAGTTCATCAAACCCTTCGACAAACTCGCCCATGATGCGAAACACACGCCACGTGTCGGTGTGAGTAAACTCGTCTGTGCGCGGACTCTCGAGGAGTTGTTCGTCCTGAGTCGCGTGCGGCAGTCGTTGGTCGCTTTCGGTTGGCTTCTCCATGTTTGTCGTAGCGCAAACTTTTAGTCTGCTTAATCGTCCTGACGCAAACTAACAGTTCGCCTTAATCTTAGATTCCCATGATGCTGTAACCGCAATCAACATAAATCACTTCGCCAGTGATTGCGGACGAGAGCGGGCTACACAAAAAGAGTGCGGTGTTGCCAACCTCGCGGGCTTCAACATTGCGTCGCAGCGCGGCATGGTCGGCGTGGTGCTTCAACATTGAAGTGAAATCTGAAACACCGCGGGCCGAAAGGGTTTGGATTGGTCCGGCGCTGATGGCATTGATGCGGATGTTGCGCGGGCCGAGATCCTTGGCAAGGTAACGCGTGCTGGCTTCAAGCGCGGCTTTAGCCACGCCCATCACGTTGTAGCCGGCTATTACTTTCTCAGCTCCGTAATAACTCATACAGACAATGCTGCCGCCTTCTGTCATTAAAGGCACAGCTGCTTTTGCGAGTTGGGCGAGCGAGTACGCACTGATTTCAAGTGCAGTAAGAAAAGCCTCGCGGCTCGTGTCGAGGAACTCCCCGCCCAAGGCTTCGCGGGGGGCGTAAGCGATGCTGTGGATTAGAAAATCGAGCCTGCCAAATTCTTCGCCGACCCGCTTGAAAGTGGCATCGACTTCTTCCTGTTTCGTCACGTCACAGGGGAGGAGCAGCGAGCCGGGCATCGCTTCGCTAGTCAGACTTTCGACATTTTCCTTCAGGCGATCGCCCTGATAGGTGAAGGCGAGTCGAGCGCCGGCTTCGTGTAGTGATTGCGCTGTCGCCCAGGCGATCGAACGTTTGTTTGCAACACCAAAGATGATTCCGAATTTGTTTTGCAGCATAGGTCTAGTCACTGGCAGCAATTGATTTCTATCTTCCCATGAAAATGAAGATTACCCACACAATCGCCGCGAAGGCCACAAATGAATACCAGCGAAGAATCGTGAATATACCAAGCAAAAGCGTTAGAAGGAACAATAGAGCGTAAATCTTTCTCAAGCGTAAGGAGTTCTGTCAGATATACCTTGAGAATAATCGATAAAGGTTGATTCAATAACGGCGTTCAGTATTACTAATAACCCGCTCACGAGCGCCGTCGGCCACTGTGCCTGGGAGCGATACCCTCAACTTTTCAATCCATGCCGTCATAAATGTTTGAAATGTCTGATTCCGGTGAAGACCATCGCCAGTCCGTGTTCATCAGCTGCTGCAATCACTTCAGCATCGCGCATTGAGCCGCCGGGTTGTATCACAGCAGTGATTCCATGTTTCGCGGCCTCATCAATGCCATCGCGAAAAGGAAAGAAAGCATCGGAAGCCAGCACTGATCCAGCTACCGGAATTTGCGCGCGCATCGCTCCCAGTTTTACCGAATCCACTCGCGACATGTGTCCGGCGCCAACGCCTACCGTTTGGCCCTCGCGAGCGTAAAC
>DASSCX010000191.1:0-15899 GCA_035697425.1 Pyrinomonadaceae bacterium
CAGGACAGAAATCGTTCTGTACGTCCACGACGATTAGGGCGCGTTTGTCGGCTTGAGACTGCATTTTGATTGATTGTTCCTTTTGCTCTGACTCTATTACATCACCGCTGAAAAGTTAAGCGAACCACCAAATGAGCCCGCTTCGCGGGCTCATTTGGTGGTCGTGTTAGACTGTCTACTCTCAAATCAAGTTTCAATAGGGGATGTGTGGCGGCGGAAAACATGGCGACATCTTTGGCGCACTATCAAGGCGCCGTAGCGAAGGCGATTGCCGATGCGCGGGAGTGCGACTTAACAAGGCGCATCTGGCGTAAAGACGCTGCGATATGGAAAGTTGAAGAGGCGCACCAGAAGATCATCCGCAACTCTCTTGGTTGGCTGACAGTGCCAGGAAAGATGGCTGCGGTTGCGGATGAAGTAACCGCTTTTGCCGACGAGATCCGTGGAACGGGAACATTCAAGCACGTGATGGTTTGCGGCATGGGCGGTTCCTCCCTCTGTCCCGAGGTTTTGCGTCAGACCTTTGGAATTCAGCAGGGCTATCCTGAACTACTTGTTCTGGATTCCACCGATCCGGACGTGTTGGCCGATTTCGGAAGACAGATCGACATCGAGCGTTGCTTGTTTGTCATTGCCTCGAAATCCGGAACCACCACCGAGCCACTCGTCTTTTACAAGTACTGGTACGATCAGGTAAGAAGACAGCAAACCAAACCAGGCGATTCGTTCATAGCCATCACCGATCCGGGCACGCGCATGGTTGAGATGGCGACAGCCGATCAGTTTCGTCACATTTTCCTCAACCCACCGGATATCGGTGGCCGCTACTCGGCACTTTCGTATTTTGGACTAGTCCCGGCGGCTCTCATGGGTTTGGACCTTAAGCGATTACTGGAACGCGCGGAAGAAATGGTTCGGTCTTGCGGCGCAGAAGTTCCCCCAGCCGAGAACCCCGGCGTCTGTTTGGGCGCGATCATGGGTGAATGCGCGAAGGCCGGTCGCAATAAACTTACGATCGTCACCGATCGTAAAGTTGCGGCACTCGGTTTGTGGGTCGAGCAACTAGTCGCGGAGAGCACTGGGAAGGAAGGGCAGGGCATATTGCCGGTGCAGGGTGAGCCGTTGGGAGCGCCAACAGCTTATGGAGCTGATCGCTTGTTTGTTTCGATAGGCAGTGAACAGACAGATGAGCAGGCGAAGCAGCTCGAGGCCTTGGCGAAAACAGGGCATCCAGTTGTCAGGCGTACGCTGACTGACAACTACGACCTCGCTTCCGAGTTTTTTGTCTGGGAGTTTGCTACCGCCGTCGCTGGCTGGCGCCTGGGAATCAACCCGTTCGATCAGCCGAACGTGCAAGAGTCGAAAGATGCGACGAGGGAACTGCTCGATTTCTATAAGTCCCACGGCAAGTTAGAAGATCAGGAACCGGTGAGTGGCGACGACACTTTGACTGTTTACAGCTCTGAACGAACGGGACCAGGCTTATCGACGCGTTCCGTTTTAGATGCTTTGCGAGCGCATCTGGCCACCGTGAAATCCGGCGACTACATCGCACTCCTGGTTTACGTCGAAGAGACACCGGATATCGAAGCGACGCTACAAACAATTCGTATGAGGCTGAGGGATTCGCTGCACTGTGCTACCACGATCGGCTACGGACCACGATTCCTCCACTCAACAGGACAGCTTCATAAAGGTGGTCCCGACAGCGGCGTGTTCATCCAAATCACCGCCGCCGATCATGTTGATTTGCCGATTCCTGATGAGCCGTACACGTTCAGTGTCTTGAAGCAGGCCCAGGCGTTGGGGGACTTTCGTTCACTCGTGGCGCATGGCCGAAGAGCGATTCGCATAGACCTGGGAACAGACGCCCTCTCGGGGCTGCAACGACTGCAAAAGTTGCTGGCAGACGCGATGGAAACCTCGGTTGAATCAAGTCACGGTTAAATAGATGGAGAAACTGGCAAACATCGGAATGATCGGCCTCGGCGTGATGGGTCAAAACCTGGCGCTGAATATCGAACGCAATGGTTATTCGGTCGCCGTTTGGGATCGTGAGCCTGCCGTGCGCGAGCGCTTTCTGGCGAGCACAAAAGGAAAGAGGATTGTTGACTCGAGTTCTCCCGAGGAGTTTGTCCGTGCCCTCGAAAGACCGCGCAAAATTATCCTCCTGGTAAAGGCCGGTGATCCTGTCGATTGGACGATCAATCTCATCAAGCCCTTTCTCGATCGCGGCGACATCATCATCGACGGCGGCAATTCGCATTTCAAAGACACGGAGCGTCGTGAGCAGCAACTCAAATGCGAAGGTTATTTCATGATTGGTTCGGGAACCTCCGGAGGGGAGAAAGGAGCATTGCTTGGTCCCAGTCTGATGCCGGGCGGCGAGCGCGATGCTTATGAAAAGATCCGCCCGATTTGGGAAGCGATTGCGGCAAAAGTTCCCGATGGTCCCTGTGTGACATATATCGGCCCGGGCGGGTCAGGGCACTTCGTGAAGATGGTTCACAACGGCATCGAGTACGGCGACATGCAACTAATTGCCGAAGCCTACGGCTTATTGCGGACCGGATTCAGACTGGGCGTGGACCAGGTAGCAGACATCTATGAGGAGTGGAACAAAGGAGACCTTGAATCATATCTAATCGAGATCACGGCGAAGATCTTGCGCGTCAAAGATCCTGAGTCAGGTAAGCCGTTAGTCGATCTGGTGCTCGACAAGGCGGGCCAGAAGGGAACGGGGAAGTGGACCAGCGAATTAGCACTCGATCTTGGCGTTGCGATCCCGACCATTGATGCCGCCATCGTAGCGCGCACGCTTTCGTCACAAAAGGAAGCGCGGGTTTTAGCGAGTGGTAAGCTGCACGGAATCACAAGTGGCAATACCGGCAATTTCAATCAGGAAGTGAAGAGTCGCATTCATGACGCGCTGTACGCGTCCAAGATTTGTTCCTACGCGCAAGGGATGAACTTGATCAAGGCGGGTTCAGATGAGTTTGGCTGGAACATCAATCTCAGTGAAGTGGCGCGCATCTGGCAGGGTGGGTGCATCATTCGCGCGAAGTTCCTGGGCCGAATTAAAGAGGCGTATCAACGAAACCCACAGCTAGCGAGTTTGCTCCTGGACGAAGAATTCACTGAGAGCGTTGAACAGATGCAGCCGGGCTGGCGTGGAATTGTGGCCCATGGATTGGAACGCGGTATGCCGGTGCTGGCAATGAGTGCGAGCCTGGGTTACTTCGATATGTATCGCAGTGCGCAGCTGCCCTTGAATTTGACGCAGGCGCAACGCGATTTTTTTGGATCTCACACTTATGAACGAGTGGACCAGCCGGAGCTGGGGTTTGTGCACACTGAATGGGAGAGGATTGGCGATTGACGATTGCCGATTGGCAATTGGGATCGCGGGCGTCTCGCCAGCTTGAATTTTGAGGTCGGCGTCGGATTACTAATCTGACTACTGACTACTGACTACTGACTACTTCCGGCATGCCTAACATCCAAGTTTTCGAAACTCCGGAACAAGTAGCCCGTGCGGCGGCGCAATTTATCGTGAACCTCGCCAAGCCGGTGACGCGCACTCGCCCTTTCACTGTCGCATTGTCAGGAGGAAACACACCGCGGCGCGTTTATGAGCTGCTGGCCACGGACGAATTCAAGGTCCAGGTCAACTGGCAGCTCGTCCAAATCTTCTTTGGAGACGAACGTCCCGTTCCCCCCGACGATCCCGCAAGTAATTACGGAATGGCTTTGGCGACATTGATTTCTCGCGTCCCCATACCGGAAAGCAATGTGCATCCGATCTCGGGAGCGGGGGACCCTCATGAGAACGCGAGCAGCTATCAGCAGGAGCTTAAGTCTTACTTTGCCGGTTCGGCCTGGCCGCGATTTGATCTGATATTGCTCGGAATGGGAGAAGATGGGCACACGGCCTCGCTGTTTCCCGGGAGCAAGGCGCTTTCTGAAAACGAGGCGTGGGTGGCTGCCAATTGGGTGGAACTATTAGACGAGTTGCGCATCACGCTCACGGCGCCAGCGATCAATTCTGCCGTGCAAATACTTTTTTTGGTGACTGGTGCGAACAAGACCGCGGCGTTGGCGGCGGTTCTGAGTGGACCGCTACAACCCGACTTGCTACCGGCGCAACTCATTAAGCCGAGTCAGGGTGAGTTGGTCTGGATGGTAGATGCGGCAGCGGCTTCGCGACTCTAACGGCTTACCGCCGAGCCGCAGAGTCACATCGTCGCAGAGTCGCTAAGAAAACAAGAGTGAAAGTCGCAAAATCTACTCTCTATCCTGTTTTTCTCTGCACGTTGCGCTCGGCGTCTCGGCGGTAAGCCGTTTGAGCCTTACGATGCGCTAAAAAGTCGAAACCACCACGCTGGCTCAGCACTGCACGTAGCCCAGGAGCCAGAACACTAGAATGAAAATCAAGATGGTTGAGATGCAGCCGCCGCCAAATTTCCAAGCCGCGGCGCCGGCAAGAAGTCCGCGCAGGGGTCCTTCCATAAATTTTGCTCCTCAGGCCGATCAATGACGGCACAAATCGAAACTACTGTGACTGCCGATCAACTTAGCGCGCGCCGGCTGCTTTCTGTTTTCCTTTTGCTTCCTCGAGCCGCGTCCCTAATTCCTCAATCTCTTCTTTGCTCAGCACCTTTCGCGCCTTCTTGAACATCTCGCCTTCTTCCTCTTCAACGTGATGTTCGACGTTCTCTTTAAGCACGGTAAACTTCGCGGTCCATTCTTCAGCGTCCTTGGGCTCGGCTTCGAGTTCAGCCAAGAGCTGCTTTACGACCTTGTGCTCTTCGTAAGCTTCGAGCGAGATCTCATGAGTCTCATCCGCCTTCTCGAGCACGGGGTAAAGAATTGTCTCCTCGATTTGCGCATGTATATCGAGTTCGTTCTTTAACTGCGTGAACAGTTCTTCCCTGCCTTTGAGTGCCCGCTCAGTGGTGGCGTCAATTTTTTCCATCAATCCGGCGACCGTCTTGTGGTCGTTTTTTAGTAATGTAAAAGCGTCCATTGTTTGGTTTTCCTCTCCTGAAAATTCGAAATGTCGCACGGTAATCGGACACCGTTAGACTGTTTGAGATTGAGTCCGCAAGCAAGGTGCCAGACTCACTTTCGAGTTCCAAGTTTTTAGTTTTCGAGTCGAGAATCACTTCACCGCACTCTGTTTTAGAAAGGTTAGTAAAGCCTTTTCGCCGGCGTGCAACTTTTGTCCCCGATAGGCGAGAAAGGCCTCGAGCGTTTTGAAATGGCCGTCGATAACGTTACCCCGCTGAAAACTTTCGATCACCGCCGGACAGATGTATGAGCTGCGACAAACTGCCGGGGTGTTGCCCAACATCTCGGCGGTTTCCTTGATCGCAGCCACAACTTTTCGCTTTCGCTCCGGCAGCTTTTCCTCGACCTCTGTTCCTGAGCGGGCGAGGGCACACGCGCAAATGATTGTTCCGGCCCAGGTGCGGAAATCTTTGGCGCTAAACCGCGCGCCCATGGTTTCCTTGATGTACTCGTTAATGTGCCGATTAGTCACGTTAACGAATTGACCGTCGCCATTCTGATACTTGAATACTTCTTTCCCCGGTACTTTCAGCAATTTGCGAACTACTTTCGCCACCTGCCGATCTTTCAACTCTCGTTGGTGCTGCACGCCCGACTTGCCAGGGAAATCAAATTCAACCACATCGCCTCTAACGCTCACATGCCTGGGGCGTAGCGTCGCCACGCCGTAGCTGCCATTTTCTGACGCGTAAACCTGGCTTCCCGGCCGCATGAAACACGTGGACAACACGCGCACAATCGTCGCCAGGACTCGGTCCCGGCCCAGTCCGGGCTGGCGCAAATGCCTACTCACAGTAGTGCGCAACTTCGGAATCGCTTCTGCGAACTTGATTAGACGTTTGAACTTTTTGAGTTCCTGCGCGCGCACATGGTTTTCGTGATAGCGATACTGCCAACGTCCCGCAATGTCCTTCCCAACCGCCTGAAGCCTGCCACCCGCAAACGCATTGATCGCTACGTCAGTCCACGCCGGAGGGATGGCCAGCGCCTTGATGCGTTCGAGATCTGCCGCGCTTACCTTGCGACCATCGCTATGCTTGTAACGAAAGCCCCTCTTTGGTGAACCCAGACGGATGATCCCGCTTTGGTGAAGCCTCTCGGTACTTGTCATGCGAGTGTCTTGGGACAGGCACGAGAGTTGATAGTCCGAAAAGAACCGCGCGCGGCGGATTCTTTCGGAACAATGGGTGAGCGAGCAAGGGGAACTTTGATCAAGCTTTCAAGAAAGTCGGGACGGAACCGAGTCTCAACAACCTGCATCCTTTGCGGTGCCGCCATTTCCAGCAAAGAGCCGGAAGCACCAACGCCGCTTTGTCTCATTTGCCAGGCCCGACAACTAAACGAGCACTTTAGAAAGAAGCAGACGACAGGCTCGACCGATCGGGATCGCGCGAAACCAATTTGATTGTTAACTGCTTTCACTTTCGCTTTTGATCGCCACGATCGCCCTGTCCAGATGGCACTTTTGTTTTTGCAGCCTGCCTTCGATCCTGCGCCAGTGAACGTCCCACATCGTCCGACTCCTTGAATCGCCCCTCGTCGTCCCTGCGGACAAAGCGTTTGTCAGTTCCCGTATCAATCAGTTCCCGATCAGATGACTTACTAGATGATTTCTTAGCCACTGCCTTCTCCTTGCTGTGTAGGCTTCCTATACATCGCTGGCCCGCTGTTGTTTAGTTACAGACCAGTAAATGCACTCATAAATGCTACCCACGGGGAACCGCAATCGCGGTGCCGAATGCAAAACCAAATTTATTTCTGAAGAAGTCCGCTCATCGGCTCAATGTTTGCTAAGTAGGAGGTTTGCCCAATTCAAAAATCAACACACCGGGGGTGACTGAGATGCCGAGGGGAGATAAAGGAGCTTATACGGATAAGCAGAAGCGACAGGCCGAACACATCGAGGACAGCTACGAAGATCGCGGGACCTCCAAAAAGGAAGCCGAGCGACGCGCATGGGCCACGGTGAATAAAGAATCAGGCGGCGGGAAAAAGAGCGGTAGCGGCCGCGGCAAGAAAGGGAACAAGAGTTCTTCCAAGAAGGGCGGCAAGAAGGGCGGCAAGAAGGGCGGCAAGAAGAGCAGCTCCCGGAAAAGCACTTCCAAGAAACGTTGAGACCGTTCGCAAGCAGCATGGCAACTAAACGAAGAGCAAGAACCCCCCAGCGGAAAAAGGCGGGTGCAACTAAAGCTAGTGGCGCGCGAGGGGCCGTGGCTAAACGAAGGTCCAACCAAAGCGGGGAGATCGGACAATTGAAGGAGCCTAAGTCGCCGATGCCCGCGCAGCACCAACGCAAGCCGGGCATCGAGTCGAAACTTGACCCCCGGCCTCGTTATCAGGCACCGCTCTACAAAGGGTCAGGAAAACTGAACCACAAGGTCGCTTTGATAACCGGGGGCGATTCGGGCATCGGGCGCGCCGTTGCAGTCCTCTTTGCTCGCGAGGGCGCGGACGTGGCGTTTACACATCTGCGTCAGGAGCAAGGCGATGCCGCAGAGACCCAGGCGGCGATTGAAGCTGAAGGTCGCAAGGCCCTGCCACTTCGCGGTGATCTTCGCGAGCCCGCTTTTTGTCGGGATGTTGTGAGGCAGACAGTGAAGGAGTTTGGCAAACTCGACATCCTTGTTAACAACGCTGCGTTTCAGCAGCATCAGGAGTCGCTGGACGAACTGTCGGACGAACAACTCGATCGCACCTTCAAGACAAACATCTATGCCTATTTCCGCGTGACGAAAGCAGCTCTTCCCTACCTGCAGAAGGGAAGCGCGATCGTCAACACTGGTTCAATCACCGGTTTGGAGGGGAGCAAAGGACTGCTTGACTATGCGGCGACCAAGGGTGCGATTCACGCGTTCACTAAGTCTCTGGCTCAGAATCTTGTGGAGAAAGGCATTCGCGTGAACTGTGTGGCGCCCGGGCCGGTATGGACGCCACTGAATCCTTCCGATCAGAAAGCGCAGGATGTGGCTGAGTTTGGGGCAGATACGCCCATGAAACGTCCGGCGCAGCCAGAAGAAATTGCCCCCGCTTTCGTCTACTTTGCTTCGGAAGTGGACTCAAGTTACGTAACGGGTGAAGTACTAACACTGCTCGGCGGTGAAACCACCGCCGGGTAAATTCAAATTGGAGGGTTCACACAATGGGGGAAAACGGTGGCAGCGGCAGCACAGGTGTAGTCGCAATTTTGGTGATCTTCGTCATCCTCGTGGTGGCGGCACTGTTTGTATTCGGCGGTCGCATTTTCAGTGGAAACAAGAAGGTTAACGTAAACATTTCCGCTCCGTCAGCACCGGCACCCTCTCAACCGGCGCCGGCGCCTTCACGATAAATCGCGCAAGTTCTTTCACGAGAGGTACTTGGAAATCAGCACGTATTAGAGGTCTTAGTAATTATCGTGACAGAACTCCTGAAGGAAGAACAGCGGCGGCTGTATGTCGTCACTGCGCCGCGTTTTACTGGCGAAGTGTTCGACGTCACGCGGCATTCACTTGACCAGTCGTTTCAAGGCTGGCTGCACGCAGTACACCCGACTGAGGAGCTAAATATGTCGGCACAGGCAATAGCCATCAACAATGACCTCCGACGCCCCAGTGAACTGAAACAAAAGCCCGCTTTACAACTCTGTCATCCCGTCAAGGGGCAGCAAGCTGTAAATGCGGTAACCTTGCGTTCGGGCAAATTGACTACGCAAGACTATGTGCAGGTTATGATGGCCACGATCCGGGAAGGGCGCCACCATGCCCGTTGGCCTAAAGATGTTGTGGCCCACTTCCTTGCCGCTGAAGTGATCGTCAGCAGCGAGCAATAAGCAGTAGGCAGACTGTGCGCGGCTCTGCCGCCTCCACTCGATAAACGCTAAGGCGCAGAGTCGCGGAGGCGCAAAGAAGAAGGACACGGTTCCGGGGTAGCAGATGATTTCGTTCTTTGCGTCTCTGCGACTCGGTGCCCCGGCGTTAAAGCGCAGGGCTGCTTACTCTTTTATTTAAGAACGGGAGACGGCGAAGCCGTCGCTGCTTTTTGATTCTCAGCGTCAAGCCACTGCTTGAGTGGTGCGAAGTAGTCAATGATTGCCGTCGCATCCATCTTGTCCTCGCCCGTCATTGTCTTTAGGGCCTCCGGCCACGGCTTGCTTAGTCCTAGCGCCAACATCTGATTAAGTTTTTGTCCCGCCTGCTTGTTACCGTAGATCGAACATTGATAGAGCGGCCCGCTAAAGCCAGCTTCCCGGCACAGGGCTCGATGGAATTGAAACTGCAGGATCGCGGCCAGAAAATAACGTGAATAAGGAACATTAGCCGGGACATGATATTTCGCTCCCGCGTCAAAATCCTGTTCCGAGCGCGCCACGGGGGGCGCGACACCCTGATACTTGGTTCGTAAATCCCACCAGGCCTTGTTGTAATCTCCCGGACCAACCTCCTCTGAAAAAACTTTCCAGCGCCACTGATCCACAAGGTAACCAAAAGGCAGGAACGCCACCTTGTCGAGGGCACGGTTCAAAAGAAAACCGATGTCAGCACTTTGATCTGGCACTTTTTCAATCAAACCAATCTCTTTGAGATATGGCGGAGTGACGGACAGTGCGATTGTGTCGCCAATCGCTTCGTGAAATGCATCGTTCGCACTGTCGCGATAGAGAAAGGGCTGTCCTGCATAAGCCATCTGGTAATAGTTGTGTCCTAGCTCATGATGAATTACCGAGAAGTCTTCCTCGTTGATCTGAATGCACATCTTCAGACGCACATCTTTCTCGAAGTCGACGTCCCAGGCGCTCGCATGACAAACGACCTCACGGTCCGAAGGTTTGGTGAAGAGCGATCGTTCCCAGAAAGTTGCAGGTAGTGGTTCAAACCCCAGCGAGGTGAAAAACGACTCGCCATAACGAACCATCTGTTTCGCGTCGGTGTTGCGACTCTTCAGCGTGGCTGTTAAGTCGTAGCCCCGATCGCCACTGCCTTGTGGGGCAATGATTGGATAGATGTTTCCCCAGGTTTGCGCCCACATGTTGCCAAGCAGGTGAGCCGGTATTGGACCGTCAGACGGGACTACTTCTTTGCCGTATTTTTCTGAGAGCTTGCGTCGCGTGTAGGTGTAAAGCGAATCGTAAAGCGGCTTCACCTGCTGCCAAAGTCTTTCCATCTCGGCGGCGAAAGCTTCGGGCTCCATGTCGTACTTCTCGCGCCACATTGCCCCCGTGTCCTTGAAACCCATTTCGCGCGCGCCTTTGTTACTCAGTTCCACGAAGCGTTCGTAGTCTTTTCGATAAGGGGGCGAAACCTGGTGCCAGCCGAGCCAGATGCGTTTGAGCTCTTCGGGATCACGGCTGTTAGCCAGAATCTCTTCCATGTCGCCGAGACTTAGGCATTTTCCTTTATCACCCTCAGGGCAGTACTTACCCTTGCCGTAATCACCTTCAAGTGACGCTGCCAGCTTGGTAATTTCCTCACGTTCCGCGGGATTGTCCGGGGCAGGTAACACGAGCGCGAGCTTGAGCAGTTTTAGTTTGCGCTTTTGGTCAGGTGAAAGATCCAGACCTTCGAAGCGGCGCGCTTCTCTGGCAAGTTCAGTCGTTGCCGCGATCACGGCCTTGTTTGCTTCGGCGGAAAGCGCTTCTGTAGCGTCAGTGATGTTGGTGCTTTTCTCCCAGTCCGCACGACTGAATTTAACGTTCAGCTCGAGCAGACGCTTTTCAGCGTCAGCAAGAAACTGATCCGCCTCGGCGGGTGTTGCCTTGCCCGCCGAGTCTATGGTGCCGGGATTTTTGGTGCAGGATACAAACATGGCCATTGTGCAAACTATAAACAGCGACAAGCCGATCGCGAAACGAGTCGTGAGTGCGCGCTTCAACATACCCTCATCCTCCTGAATGGGCCTGAGTTCTTAACTTTTGGGGGTGAGTAATAGTACAGGAAAGGCGGAAGGATGTGGAGAAGAGAGGCGGACAACATTTTCAATTTATCGTTAAGGTGGACTCAACTTCGAAGTGCAACAGAGGATAGCGAAGAATACGGTACGGGAGCGGTAGCGACCGCATTCAACTAACCGGTCGATCAAGTTTCGAGGGCGGCGATATATCCGGGCTTCACCAAGGTATGAATGTCGAGTCTGGCGTCACCTGAGTGCGGTCGCTACGGCTCCCGTACTGTAATTGCCCGGTGCGTCACAGTGTTGCACTTCGGAGTTGAATCCCCCTTTTTTTTAGTGAGTAACACTTTAAGCGCAGAGCTACGAAGGCGCCGGGCCGAAAGGGAGACAAGGCACTACGCGAGCGGCTTCGAAAGACATGACAGTCCTGAGATCCTTCAATGTTTTCTTTTGCGTCTCTGGATCTTCGCGTCTTCGCGTTTAAAGCTATTGCGCGACCTAACGCATTGGATGAGAAATGAGAAATGTTGTTCGCCTCTCTTGCCTGAGGGCCTCCAGTCCCGTGCTATTCTTCTGAGCCATGAAGAAGTTTCTTCGGGAGGCTCTCAACGTAGTGCTGATTCTGCTCGCCGTCCTGTCAGCAGGATTGGGCTTGAAGGGATTTCTGCTGTCGAGCCGTTTCATTGACGGCGGAGTAACCGGAATCTCCATGCTTCTTTCGAGCGTCCTCAGATTTCCGCTCGCGGTCCTGATCGTGATCATCAACCTGCCTTTCATTGCGATTGGACTACGTCAGATAGGCTGGAAATTTGCTCTGCGGAGTGCGCTCGCGATCGCAGGATTGTCTCTGTGTCTGGCGTTTGTGCACTACCCCGATGTTACCTCCGACAAAGTTCTGACAGCGGTCTTCGGTGGCTTCTTCATTGGCGCCGGCATTGGGTTGGCAATTCGTGGTGGCGCAGTCCTGGATGGAACCGAGATCGCGGCCCTCCTCGTGAGCAAGAGCAGCAATATCTTCCGCGTCGGCGACGTGATTTTGCTGCTGAACATCGTAATCTTCTCAGCCGCTGCCTTTTTTCTAGGAATTGAGATCGCCCTTTATTCCGTACTTACCTATTTTGCTGCTTCTAAAACGATAGACTTTATCCTCCACGGTATTGAGGAATACACGGCGATAACAATCATTTCTGAAAGCAGCGAGGCGATTAAGGAAGCTATTGTGCGGCGCATGAAACGCGGTGTGACGGTTTACAAAGGCCAGGGCGGTAAGACGGGCGTCGACCAGGACATACTCTTTTGTGTGGTGACTCGCTTAGAGATTGGTCGCGTGAAGAACGTCGTGAAGGAAATTGATCCGCATGCGTTCATTGTGATCAATCCTCTCTCCGACGCCGATGGTGGAATTACGAAGCGCAAAACGCTGCACTAACAGGAAAATCCTTCTCAGGGTTTCTTGCGTTGGTTTGTTAGCACACCCGAATCAACAGTCTCCCCGGTACGCGACACCGTCTGGAAATAGAATTGATCGCCCACAATCTCTGCGACCATGAACGACATATCGCGGTCGAATGCCTTATCAGTTATCGATGAATTGTCGCGCACATCGCCCGAACGCAGTTTGCCGCCAGCACCCGAAACGAAATAATAGATTCCCTTCTGCGGCTTGATGCGCTCATAAAAGTGATCGTGGCCGGTCAGCACCAGGTTTACGCCATACTTCACGAATATCGGTTCGACAACCTCTCGCAGTTGCTTGTCAGATCCGTGCTTACCCCCGGACGAGTACGGCGGATGATGAAAAAAACAGATCTTCCACTCTGAAGTGTCCTTCGCTAGCTCGCTCTCCAGCCATTGCAACTGCTTCTTGTCGAGATAATTGCTATTCAGCGCGTAGAAAGCCGCATTCCCTTTCGTGAAGCGATAATACTCTTTACCGTCCATGTTGAAGTACTGATAAAAGCGCTGGGCCGGCTCATCATGATTGCCGAGTGACGCATAAAACTTCACCTTCATATCGAGCAGGGGCCGGTAAACATCTTCGAACTTCAACTTGTAGTCCCGGGGGCTCTCCCCGCCATACATGTTGTCGCCCATCATCAAGACAAAGTCGAAGGGAAAAGCCTTTCGATATTCGAGCATCACATCCGCCACCTGATGTTGCTTCTGACTGCCTGTGCCCGTGTCGCCAATAATTCCAAAGCGTACCGAATTGTCTTTTAGCGGCAGGCTGACCTTTAACAGCGAATTCGCTACCGCGGCCGAGGGGACCCCGTTTTGATTCGCGACTGCCGTCGTTTGCGCCCAAACGTTAGAGTGAACACCGCTGGCGATTAGCAGCGCCAGGATTAATAGGTAGCTATTACTGCGTTTCATTCCCACCCCCTCGTGATGATCCAGACCTATGGCAAGGCCTTTACCATGTAATCAATTATCAAACCGCTGTCGGTATCGACCAGCAGTAGATTCCGCTGGACAAAACGGTATTTCACTTCCTTGGGCAATTGCGGAAGCTTCAATAGAAGTGTCGGCGGAATTTGTGTTAACTCCTTAGTCTCCGGATAAGGGTAGTTAACCTTAAGCGGGACCCCCGCCGTGTCGGCTTCAAGAATTGTCTCGCGTAACTGCACCCGGTCAGTGCCCTTAAACTCGGTCTTGATGATTGCGCGAATATAGTCAGCCACTGCCGGTGAGAACATGTAGCCGTGCTTGGCATAACTACGTTCCAGCCGCAACGCCTCGACGAACCGTTTTTGATAGGCGCTGATTTGTTCAGGAGTAGAGTCTTTTGACAGCGGCGGCAGCTTTTTCCTTACGCTCTCGCGAAGCGCAACGTACTGTTTGACACTCTTTTCGTAATCGTTAAGTAGCGTCTTCTCTTCTCGAGTGGCAGGAGCATTGGCATTCGGTGCCTGCATCTGTTTGTTCTGCGCGCTGGCGAACGCCGACAACGAACTGATCAGAAGTAATGCCCAAAGGACCTTTGCGGTGAATGCGATTTTTGTGTTCATTGTCCATGAAACTGGCAAGCACGGTGCCAATTCATGTGTTCAGCAGATTGTGTTTGTCTGATCAGAAAATGTAAGCCAACGATTCCAAGATGCCGATGCCAGGAGATACGCAGATCTACGTTATGTTTAAGATATATTCACCAGAGAACCTCGATCCGACGGGCTCAGGGATGTATTCATTTCATAATTCCTATGTTCGGTGATGATACGGATAAATCCCGCTCCGAAGGCTCTGTTTGAGCCAGTTCTCCCCTAATCCCAGATAAGACGAAGATCCGTGCGACACATGCGGGGAAGGTTCTGTCCCAGCTAGCCGAAATCCGCCGGGCAGTGGCACGGCGTCCGCATAGGATGAGCCTGTCCCTTCTCCCAAAGTCACCAGCACGGCGTTTTTCCAGGAGGCATAAAAGATGAAACTCCACTCTGTGGGCCAACCCGCAACTTCATGGTTAATAATGTTCGCTGCGGCGGTGGTCCTAATCGTCGCGTTGCCGCCGCAAACGGTCCAGGCCCAGGGGAAAAAGGCTTCCCACAAGGAAAGGACGGCATTTGCCAGTCACACCTTGTGGAGCGATCCGGGAGCGATTCAGTCAAGAGATCTCCTGTATGGACCGGGTTCACGCGATTTGGCGCCGGTGCCTCCGTTTACGTTTGTCAAAGAGGACAAAGCTGGTGAGTCGCCAAAACTCGACGTCCGCGATGGGCGCGGAGTGCTCTGGAGCGTCAAGCTTGGTGAAGAAGCACAATCCGAAACGGCAGCAACCCGACTTGTTTGGGCGGTGGGATACTTTGCTGAAGAAGCCTACTACTTCGAGAACGTAAAAATTCGAAAACTGCCAAAACATCTTTCGCGCGGTGATGAACACGTCGCGCCGGGTAATGTCCTCGTGGGCGTCCGCTTTGAACCGCGACGCTCGCACATTGAACGAGACGACACGTGGGACTGGGATAAGAATCCCTTCAAAGATACGAAGCAGCTTAGCGGGCTGAAAATCCTGATGATCCTACTCAATAATTTTGATGCGCGCGCCGCTAACAATCGCATTCTTTACGACAAACACTCCACTCAGAGAGAGGCGCGCTACTACGTTACCGATCTCGGTGCGACCCTGGGTCGCGCCGGAGGCCTAGGCGGCAAACGAACAAAGAACAATCTCGAAGATTTTCTCTCGACCCGATTTGTGTTGGGAGTCGAAGATGGCGCAGTAGAGTTTGACTATGACACGCGACCGTCTAAATTGGGCCACCTCAGCGTTCTTTATCCGCCGTATTACGTCGGTGAGGTGAAGAAAGAGAAGTCGATGCGTGGAATTCCGGTTGAACACGCGCGCTGGATCGGCGGGTTGCTGACTCAACTAACGGACGAACAACTACACGACGCATTTCGCGCCGCGAACTATGATAAAGAAATTAGAGAAGGCTATGTGCGTTCGCTACGCATGCGAATTGATCAACTCGCGCGCTTATAGTTTCTGTTTCACTGGCTGCGTCGCGTAAACGCCTCTTGGCGAAAGCGCCGTCCGCCAACGTTCACAGCAGGTTCAATTCCCAGCAAGCCGCGCACAATCGCGAGGCGCGCCATGATACGTGGCTCTGCGAGTTGAAATCTGTTGGCAAGACTTTGGGCGCGTTCGAAATCTTTGCTTGCGAGCGCTCCGAGTCGTTGACCAAAACGTGCCACCATGGCGCTCAGTCCGTTGCCGCCCTGGAGCGGCATCTCGCCATCACGGAACACGTTTACTTCAAATCCGCTGAGAGTTGAGGCCGCGGCCAACAATTCGTTGAGCTGCATGATTCCCGGCTCGATTATTTCAAAGCTGCGATCGGGCGCGATATCTTTGAAAGCGTCCGCCACTCTCAATTGCAACTCCAGTTGTCCGTAGCTGGTCGCGCGCTTGTTAGTGGCTTGTCGCGCTTCCTCGAGAAGTTGCAGCGCGAGTTTAGGGTTTGTCGGAT